>CAJXMX010000103.1 GCA_913056355.1 uncultured Opitutales bacterium | reverse complement strand
GGGGAAGAGGTAGGTATGTTCGTAAGGCTCCCCAATGGTCAGCTCCACGGGTTGCGGTCCGGTCGCCAGCTTGCGCTCGGACATCATTTCCCATTTCTCGATCTCCAGGGCGCGGCGCTCGACATCGAACTCCTTGGCAACCTCGGTGACCACGGTCGGTTCCGGATTGGTGGTGCGGAGGAGATCCTCGCTGTAGCGCATGCTGGAAAAAGTGGCCGGCAGCATGGCCGGGATGACCAGGAAGAGCATCCCCCCGATGGCGATGGAGGTCCAGGCCGCCGGCTTGTTGGCCCTGCGCCACTTGATGCCCAGCCAGTAGGCCGGGGCCAGCATGACGTTGATTTCCCAGATAAACTTGAGGATTTGCAGGATGGTGTCGAACTGCAGGGCGAAGATCGCCCCGCCGGCCACCACCAGGACCCCGAAGGCCCGTCCCGCCCAGACGTAATGGCCCTGCGGCCGGCCGGGGAAAAGCGGTTCGTAGAGGTTGTGCGTGAGCAGGCTGGAGCTGGTCAGCATCAGGCAGTCGACGGTCGACATCAGGGCCGCCAGCAGGCAGGAAATCATCAGCCCGACCAGGCCCAGGTGAAGGGGCCCCAGGAGGTCGCGGGTGGCGTGTCCCCAGAGCATGTCGGAGTGAATAACCTGTCCCTGGTAGAGGACAATGGCGGCCAGGCCGAAGATCCCCCAGAAGATAATGCAGAACCGTTTGAGGAAGTTCCCCACCACGACCCCCGTCCGGTTGGAGAACTCGTCCTTGGCCGAGCCGGACATGACCGCGCCGTTGGGCTGGACCACTACCGTGATGGCGGCCATGAAGGAAAGGGTGATGATGTAGTACCAGGTGAAGTCGGGTGTCTGCGGCGCCCCGAAGAGCTGGAAAAAGGCGTCCGGAAGCTTCTCGTGGACGGTCCTCATGGCATCGAACATCCCGCTGCCGCCGTAGGTGGCGTTGATCTTGGCCCAGGCGAAGGGAATCAGGATCACCGAGAGAACGATGATGAAGATCCCCTGGATGAGGTCTGTCAGGAAGGCGGCCTCCAGTCCGCCGAGGACGGCGTAGAAGAGGACAATGATACAGACAATCCAGATCAGCAGGTCCTTGGAAATATGGGAAATGACGGTTGCCGGACGCAATTCCGAGAGCACCTCCAGCCGGGAGGACTGCTCCGGGCCCAGTTCATCGGCCGGCAGGCCCTCCAGCTGCTCCCGCTCCCGTAATTCCGCAAAGCTGAGCACCTCCACGGGTGTCCCCACGGCCTGGGTACGGCTCAGTTCACGGTTGTAGGCCTGTTCGTAGGTGGCCTGCTCGGCCATGGAGAACTCGACCGCGTCCTTGGGCATGATGGCCACGATGGTCTTGGTCATGGCGCTCAGGCCGAGCCCGATGAAGGCCATCATGGCGATGGCCCCGATGATCGAGTAGACGGAGCCCATGGCCTTGGAATCGAAACGCTCCTCGAAATAGTCCCCGATGGTCAGGATTCGCATCCGCCTCGGCCAGTGGGTGCAGACCCAGTACAGCGGCGTGGCGAAGAGGTAGAGCATGGAGCTCCAGATCCCGGCGATCCCGTTGTTGAAGGTGGTGGTCGTGGTCCCCACCGCGTTGTCCGCCGAGGTGGCCTGCCCGAAGGCGGCGAAGGTCTGGATCAGCTTGCCGAAGCGGCGGCCGGCGAGGAAGTAGTCCTCCTGGTTGGAAATGCGGCGGGAGGCCCAGAAGCCGATTCCCAGCATGACCGAGAAGTAGAGTATGGTGACAATGATGTCGATCAGGGGTAAGCCAAACACGGTGGTCCTTGGTTAACAAATGGGAGTGTAGATGAAATTTCGATACACGGCTGATCCGCCGGAAGCGGACCGGCCGGGACTGAGGGCAAAGAGTCCGATCCGGGCGCCCATCCAGGCCGCCTCGCGCGGGCGGATTCCGAGGCCGACCGCGTGCTCCTCGCCGGACTGGTCGCTGACGGCGAAGCGGCAGACGCCGTCCACCAGCCAAAGGCTCAGCCGCGCCTTGGTCCCGTTCAGCTGGCGGTGCCCGTCGACCTCCAGTTCCCGGGCTGCCGTGGAGGGCAGCCTGGCCTCGAGGGCGGTGATTCCGTCTTCCGTGCGTTCCAGGTAAATACCGCCCCAGACGGCTCCGGTGAGGAGCAGGCCGGCCCGGTCACCGGGCCTGAGGTTGGAGGCGTCAACCTCCACCTCGGCGGCGTATTCCGGATCCAGCGGCTTCTGGACCAGCAGGTTGGCGGCCTCGAGCCAGTGCTGGTTTCCGGATGAAGTGCCTAGGCAGAAGAGGCGCAGGCCGGGATTGACGAATTCACGCCAGCGGTCTTCGGAGTTGGCCATCCACTGCCACTGCCAGCCGAGGGAATCGCCCTCGAAGCCGTCGCTGGCCGGAAGGCGTGAAGGCTCCGTCTTTTCCGCGCTCTTGGGCTTGGCATGCCGCAGGACCGGCTGGGTCACATCCCTGGCCGGGGAGGGCTCTCCGATCAGCGGCCAGTCGTCGCTCCCCCACTCCATCGGCTGCAAATGCAGGATCCGGCCGCTGTGGCCCTTGTCCTGGAAATGAAGAAACCAGTGCTCGCCATAGACGGTCTCCACCCAGGCTCCCTGGTGCGGACCGTTCACGGGGGTGCTCATCTGGGCCAGGACAATCCGGTCCTCGTAGGGGCCGTCGATCTCGCGGGAGCGGAAAACGGTCTGCCAGCCTCCGGGCACACCGCCGGCGGGGGCGAAGATGTAGTAGTATCCATTCCGCTTATACAATTTCGGCCCCTCGACGGTCGGATGATGCCAGTGGCCGTCAACAATGACTTCCCCGTCATCCAGCAGCCGGGTGCCGTCCGGGGCCATGCGGTGCAGGGTCAGCAGTGAGTTGATCCCGTCACAGCGGCTGCCGGCCTGGGCGCGGACCAGGTAGGCCTGGCCGTCGTCGTCCCAGAAGGGACAGGGATCGATCAGGCCCTTTCCCTCCTGCACGCAATGCAGGGGGCTCCAGGGACCGGCCGGGTTTTCAGCCGTGGTCATGAAGATCCCCTCGTCGGGGGCGCCGAAGAAAATCCAGAATTTGCCGTCGTAGAAACGCAGTGCCGGCGCCCAGACGCCCTTGCCGTGCTGAGGATTTCGATACGACTCAAACGGGAAGGCCTCCATGGCGTACCCGATGATGCGCCAGTTGACCAGGTCCCGCGAATGCAGGACCGGCAGGCCGGGGGTGCAGTTGAAGCTGGAGGCGGTCATGTAGTAGTCCGCGCCGACGGCAATGACATCCGGATCCGAATAATCGGCATAAAGGACCGGATTGCGGTAGGTCCCGTCGCCCTGGTCACCGTAAGGAAGTGATTTCATGGCAGGTGTATCGCTCATTTGATGACAATCCCTTCCGGCCCGACCGGCGAGCCTTCGATTTTAATGTCCCGGGCATCCTCAAGGACATAGGCCGGACCGTTTTCCGGCTGGACCAGGACCTGGTGAAATTCCACACCGCGGACGTGCTTCAGGAGGATCCCTTCCGTCGTGTGCAGGGTCATGTTTTCAAAGCGAAGATCCTCGATCGGGGAATCCTCTAGGCCGACAACCCGGATGGCCACCGGCGCCCCTTCGGCCACGACATCCCGCACCGTGATGTTGCGGAAGACGGGCGCCTCCTGGTTGGTCAGGGCCTTGGTGTCGGAAGGATACTCCATGTTCAGGATTACCACCTCCCGCTGCATGTCCTTCACCACCAGGTTTTCGGCGGTCACGTTCTCCACCACGCCCCCGCGGCCGCGCCGGGACTTGATGCGCACGGCCCGGTCGGTTCCCTCGAACAGGCAGTTGTGCATGTAGACATTGCGGACGTCGCCCGACATCTCGCTGCCGATGACCACGGCCCCGTGTCCGCGGTACATCACGCAGTTGGTGATGGTGATGAACTCGGAGGCCCGGCCGATGCGGCGGCCGTCGGCGTCGCGGCCGGACTTGATCACGATACAGTCGTCCTCGGTGTCGAAATAGCAGTCGGATACCCGCACGTTGCGGCTGGAGTCGATGTCGATGCCGTCCCCGTTGGCCCCGTGGGAGACAAAGGAAACCCCGGTCACCAGGACATTCTCGCAGAAGATCGGATGCAGCATCCACATCGGGGAGTTGTAGAGGGTGACTCCCTCGACCCGCACGTTCTCACATTCAAAGAAGACCACCAGGGAGGGACGCAGGAACTTGGCCGGCTCCTCGAATTCATCGATGCCGACCTCCTCGCCGTTCTGGATCCGCTCCATGACGGCCTTCCAGGCCCGGAACGGCGGCATGGTCCTGTCGTACAGGCTCTTGTCGTCCAGGTTCCGCCACCACCAGTTTTCGCCCTGGCCGTTGATCGTTCCCCGGCCGGCGATGCCGACATTCTTCTTCCCGTTGGCGTAGACCAGCGGGCCGTGGGTGTAGGCCATGGTGCCTTCCCACCGGGTCCGCACCAGAGGGGAATCAGCCGGGTCGCCGCTGTAGAGCAGCTCGGCCCCCTCGGCCAGATAGAGGGTAATGTCATCCTCGAGGTGGACCGACCCGGTCAGGTAGCGCCCGGCGGGAAAGACCACCTTCCCTCCCCCGGATCCGGCACAGGCCGCAAGAGCCTCGGCGATCGCCGCGGTGTTGTTGGTTTCCCCGTCGCCGACCACGCCGTGGTCGAGCACGTTGACATCGGCAGCCGTCAGGGCGGTGCCGCAGGCCGCCGCCAGGGCGGCCAGCAAAACCCGGCGGGGGCCAATTCCATTGTGTCGTGAAATCTTCATTACTTGATACAGCTTAAAGGTTGGGATCCTCCTCGGTTACACGGCCGGCCTGCCCGCCGACCCGGGTGATCCGCAGGGCCATGTTGGGCTTGCCGGGAAGATCGACCACCCGGCCCGCTTCATCGACAAAGTGGTAGCGGTCCTTGCGCTCCAGGGTGAAGGTCCCCTCGACCGGGGTGACGGTCATGTCCCAGGTGTCGATAATGTCCACGGTGTAGACCTGGCCGGTGCGAACGCCCGCCCGGGGCAGCTGGAAGGTCCATTCCAGCGGCGCGTCGTGACCGAAGTACTTCAGGTAGAATTCTCCCGGGACGCCGGCCAGTTGCGTGTCCTGCCACTTGTCGACCTGGTTGATGGGGCCCGGGCCGCTTTCCAGGATCTCCTTCAGAAAGGCGATGCGGGCCGGACTGGTCCCGTGCAGGCGGCCTCCGGTGGAGAGCCAGACCACCTTGTCCGGCTGGTTGTAGCATTCCCCGTGGCCGACATAGGTTCCGGCAACGATGCCGCACCAGACCCGGTGGGTCATCTCTTCCCCGCTGAGGTTGCCCCATCGGCGTTCGTTGTCGCCCTCGTACTTGACCTCGTCGTAGACCACCGGCTTGCGCCAGACATCGAGGTACATCTGGGCCCGTCCCGATTCCTCGACGGCAGCGCCGTTCTGGATGCTGGCGTGGGTCACCCACGGCTTGTTGTGGTCGTAGATGAGAAAGCCGTTGTGGATGGAGCGCAGGTGGTTGTAGGGATCCCCGGCCCGGACGATTTGGAAGTAGCGGTCCCAGTCAGATTCCTGCTTGGTCTTGACGAAATCATACTCGTTGGCCATCGACCACCAGACATTGCGAAAGGCGGACAGGCGGGCCACGATGTAGCGCAGGTAGCGGTCGTCGACCTCGGCCGGCATGGTGTCGAACCCCCATTCCGAGCCGTACTTGTGGAAAAGGATAAGGTCCGCCTCGACCCCGATCTCCCGCAACTCCAGCAGGCGCGCTTCTATTTGCCGGAAGTACTCCGGGTTGAAGCGGCTGAAGTCCCAGTCGGCCGGCGGATCGCCCTCGAATGGGAACCGCTCCGGCGCGGAACGCGAACCCTTCCCCTCGGGGAAGACCAGCATCCGCAGTTTGTTGAAGGGGCTTCCACGCAGGGTCTCAATGGTCGCCTTCTGGGTCTCCCGCGGCCGGTGCAGCCAGTTGTAGGTGGTCGTCCCGAACGGATAGTAAACGGTGCCGTCGGCGTAGGCGAAATGGTATTGCTGATACACCCGGACCGGCCCGTGATTTCCCTCGCCGGCCGGGGTCACCGTAAAATCGCCCTCCTGGGCGGTCAGGGGCCAGACATTGGACCAGGTCTTGTAGCGCCACTGGCCGGGTTCGTCCGGCATGAAGCGGATCTTGTAGATCCCCTCGCCGTCATAGAAACCCTGCGCCTCGATCTCCCGGTGTCCGTTGGTGAACACGGCGCTCAGGTCCACCTCGAGGTAGGGATTGCCGGTTTCCGGCCCTTCCAGGGTCAGCTCCAGGTAGTCCCATTGCTCGACGACTTTGGCCGCGGCCGGTTCTTGCTCCTGGGCATTGAGGAGAACGGGAAGGAATAGGAGAAGGAACAGGCGTCTTGCTTTCATTGGCTGTCGGAATCGGTTCGGGTTACCCAGTAAATGGCCAGCCGGCCGGAAAGGGCCGGAAGCCGGGTGCTTTTGCCGGGGGAAGTGGTCTTGCTTTGGCCCATGAGCCGGCCCGTGGCGCCGTCGACCTGACGAAATTCAAAGGACGCGCTACCGGGGGTTTCCAGGATCGCTTCCACCTCCGGCAAGGCGCAGACCAGGAAATGCCGGTTGTCGCCGATGATCCAGTAGGAGTCCGCATCGGGACCGGTTGCCGGGATGGGATCCATGCCCGGGATGGCCTGCCGGATGGCCGGATCCAGCAGCGGCGGCACCGGGGCCAGGGAGGCGCCGGCAGCCAGCATGGTCCAGCCTTCCATGCCGCGGATCTGCGAGACGGTGACGGCCTTGCCGGGGTAAGCCAGGCGGTAGTCGCGCACCATGTTGGCCACGTTCTTTTCGGAGGAATCCCCGCCCTTCCACTTGCGCAGGTGCTGGCGCGGGGCCAGCTCCTCGCCGCCCTTCGGCGCGTAAAGGCCATTGTCGGTGTTGAACCAGTATTTGAATTCAACTACATCGACCAGCCTCGACCGGACCGGATCGGCCAGTATCGAGTCCTGCACGTCCTTGGTCGTGCTGAGGGCGATGACCGGATCCGGATTCCCCTCGGCGACCCACTGACTGATCGTGTCCAGCCAGTACTGCACGTAGGACAGCGGGCCCGTGTACTCGTCCCCGGTGGTGTGAATGACGTTGGGCTGGCCGGCCAGGTTGTCCAGGCAGTGGCGGATATAGCGGGTGTGGGTTTCCCGCAGCCAGTCCTGTTCCATGTCGTAGAAAAGATTGCCGATGTGGATGGTGTCGCCCCGGAAGGGGGGCGGCTCCGGAAAATCGGTTCCCTGGATATTGTTCACCGGGCGCCAGGGGTAGTCCACCCAATGAGCCCCCGACTCGATGATGTTATGCTGGAAGAACATCTCGTTGACCAGCACCCGGCCATGCCGGTGGGCCGCGCCGGCGAAGTCCTGCAGGCGCTGGAAATACCACGGGTTGAAGCGGGTCAGGTCGTAACGGCTGAGCCCGTCCCAGGCCGCCCCGATGCCGCTGCGGTCGAAGGGCTGCTCGTAGAACGGCGGCCAGACATCGCCGGTCATGCGGCGGATCATCTGGTGGTCCTGGCGGCGGCGGTCGTACCAGAGCCCCCAGTGGTGGCGTAGTTGAATGTCATTACGGGCCACCATCCATCGGGCCAGCTGCTCGAGGTCGTCGGTGGCCCCGGGCCCGTGGCGTCCGGGCAGGAAGCGGGTCAGGGAAGGCGGATGATCCCCGGTTCTTGCGGGCAGGAGATTGCCGCGCCACCACGAGGTGGGGGACTGGGTCCCGGTCATGACTCCCTGGTCGTCAGCGATCCAGCCGTTCTCGATCCGCATTCCCGGCGCCAGGGCGGGCTCCGGAGGCAAATAGCCCCGCCAGTATTCGACAAGATCCCCCAGTTCCGGGGCATCATTATCCTCGGCCGGTGCGGCAAAAGGTTCAAGGGCGCCGAGAGCCGTTTTCCCGAGCCGCTCGGCCAGCTGCGCCACATACAGGCTTTGCGGATTCACGAACTCGTTGACCTTGTACCACAGGCCCCCGCCGTAGAACTCTCCCCAGACCCCGATCCCGCGGTTGGTTGCGCCGGGGGGAGAGCGGACGATGATGTGCGAGGCGGTGGATTGCCAGAGTACCGAGCTGGCGGCCGCCCAACCCACCCCGTCGTAGCGGATCTCCAGGTTGTCGAAACCGAGGCTGCCGCCGTCCACATGAACATTGTCGAAGAGCAGGCCGCTGGCCCAGCTGCCGATGGACCCGCTGAGGTCGGTGGACTGCCGGGTGTCGCAGTAAAGGAATACATTCGGTCCGGCGGCCAGGTAGCCGGCCGTGAAATCGCTGCGGCCGAGCTCCGAATGGCAGCGGAGGAAAAGCGTCTGCTGGCCGGCCGTGTGGAAGGTGTTGCGGCGGTAACCGCCGTCCTCGGAAACCGGCTGGAGCGACTTGCAGTCCATCACCGTAACGGTCCTGGTATCCAAACCGAGATCCACGACCGAGCTGACAAAGTGGACCCCGGTGACGTCGCGAATCCAGGCATCCTCGACGGCATCCATCTCGATGGCCATCCAGGAATGGTTCTCGTCCTTGGGGCGTTCCGGGTCGTAGTCGGAAATCAACCGGAGTCCTTCAATGCCGCAGTCGCGGATCCGTTCCGGCCATGTAACTTTCACTACCGTGGCTCCCCCGAACTCCGGGTCCAGGGCGGTGGTGACGGGTGCGTCGAGGATCAGGCTCCCCGGCTCCACCGAGGCCACGGTACGTTCCCAGGTCACGTCCAGGGTTTCCGGCTTCCAGCGGTAGGGCGTCCGCCCGGGGGAGGTCTCCATCCCCAGCAGCTCGATCCAGTTCGCGGTGCTGGGGCGTGTGACCAGGACCCGGTCGCCGGCGGCAAAGGAACCGGTGGAATCCAGAGGAATGGACCGGCTGCCGACCGGCACAAATCCGTCGACCGGAACCGCGTTTTCCTGCCTGCCCGGCCGGCCTTCACCGTGGACCCGGATCAGGGTCCGCCGACCGGTCCCGGTGGCATGGACCACGGTGCCGTCCTCGCCGGAACCGGCCCCGCGGAGGACCACCCCGCTGGTGGAAATGGTCAACTGCCCGGAGACTTCGAACCGCCCGGGCCCGAGAACGACCGCCCCGCGCAGGCCGTCGTCGTCAAGCGGAAGGGAGGACACATAGTTGATCGCGGCCTGGATGCGGTCTGTGTCGTCGCCGTCCCGCGGCCCAACCCGGACCACGGCCGGCGCGTCCGGGATGGTCGCCCCGCCCCCGCCGTAGCCGGCGTGCGAGAAGTCCGGAACGCGATTACCCGCCTCGTCGGTCTCGTAGACCAGCTTTCCTCCGGGACCGAATTCCACGGCCTGGCCCTTTTGCTGCTCGGCACGGAGCGCGCAGGGCGCGAGGGACAGGACCAGGGCGGCAAGTGTAGCCAGATTTCCGATACAAGTCATTCTCATTCAGGCAGCTTTCCTTTAATTGTCGTCAGGCCGGGGGCGGCGGCCGCTTCCCGGCCGTCGATGAAGAGCCGGAGGCCGGCACCGCGGCCGAAGTGGCTGCCATTCTCGTCCCAGAGGATGGTCAGCATGTGCCCCTGGTAGGGAATGCGATCCAGACAGAACCAGCTCCAGGCGCCCTCGGGGAGGAGCGGCTTCACCTCCACCACGCCGTCGGCGCGCGGACGCAAGCCGATCAGGTCCGTAATCAGGAGGTCGGCATAGGTGGAGTGGTGGTAATAGTAGCTGCGCGGGTCGCGGCCCTTGAGCCATTGCCCGGTCGTCTCGTCCTGGTATTCCCCGATGTAGGGCAGGCCGTCGTAATACTGGGCCCGGGTGTAGGTTTCAAAGGCGTCATAGTAATCCTCCCGGTCGACCGGGGCCTCCCGGTAGTCCCGCAGGACATTGCCCAGCGCGACCAGGGTCTGCGAGGTGGCGTAAGGCCAGACGGCCCCGTCCCATTCACAGGTCCCGACCCCGTGGGAGCGGAATTCCGGATGGCGCTGCTCGGCGGTGGTCAGGCCGTAGGGGGCCCGGAAGCCCCCGGGATCCGTCAGCTGTTCCCAGGCCAGCCCGTACTCGGGATTGTCAGGGGGAAGGTGAAAGTACCAGGGGATGAAACCGATGGCCTCGCGGACATCGGCAAAGCTGCCGTCGGGATGGACCACCTCGAAGAAGCCGCTTTCCGGGTTCCACAGGGTATCCAGGGTCTTGGCGCGCAGCTCAGCGGCCTCGGCCTCGAGGCTGGCTGCTGTTTCCTCCTCGCCGACGAGGCGGGCCATGTTGGCCAGGGCCAGGGCGTTGCCGTACATGTAGCTGTTGATGGTCGGGCGCAGGTTCTTCTCGTGCCGGGAACCGCTGATCGATTCCTCCATCGCGTCCCAGACATCGTACTGCCAGTAAAGGCCGGAATCGAGCAGCTTCTCGTCCTGCCAGCGCCGGTAATCGGCGAGGATCAGCGGATAGCGGTCCTTCAGGTCCTGCCAGTCGCCGGTGACCTTGGCCCGGTCCCAGAGGGAATGGATCAGCCAGGAACTGTATTTATGGAAGTGCCCCTGCGGTTCGCCGTCCCGGCCGGTCATCCAGTAGTCCAGGTAGCTGTCGTCGTACTTCTGCTCCCGCAGCCAGCGCGTCTCGCGGAAATGGTGCCCGAGGGCGCTGGCGATGGTCCGCTCCGGCGGGATGAAGGGGGCCTTGGTGTCCAGCTCGATAAACTCGGTAAAGGCGTAGTAGTCCCCCACCCGCTTGAGGTGCTTGCGCAGGGCCCACCAGCGGAAGTAGTAGATTTCCTCCACGGTCGCGTCGGAGCAGCTGAAGAAGGGGATGTTGTCCTCCAGCCAGGCCCAGGACTCGGAATTGGGGACCAGGTTGACGACCCTCTCCGGCTCCATGGCATTGAAGAATTCGACGTGGTGACGGAATTCCGCGGGGTCGAGAATGTCCGCCCCCTCGGCCACGCCGTGGCAGGTCGCTGCGCTGGCTGCCAGGCTGGCCAGTGCCAACAGTCTGGTTGGAGAGAAAGGCATCAGTGGAGGGTGTTGATATTGTTCACTTCGAGGGAATAGTCGATATATTCGCGTGGATCGGTCCCGTTGAGGAATTCCTCCAGGTTGAGGTAGCCGTCCCCGTCGGAATCCCGGCTGTAATCGGCCGGATCCTCGGCATTGAGCCCGTAACGCCGTTCCCAGGCATCGGGCATGCCGTCGTTGTCCATGTCCGGCTGGGCCGGCAGGGATTGGTATTCCGGCCAGCCCCCGGCCTCGGCCGGGCTGTTGATGATGCCGTTCCCGTAGGTCGTCTCGCCGCTGGCCACTTCCCCGACAATGCGCCGGTCAACCGGGTCACGCACCGGCAGCGTCGCCCCGGCATGGGCCAGCACCCGTTCGTAGGCGACCTCGGCCGCGTCCTGGCGGATCGGCACGGCCGGGACCGGATCGTTGTCGCGGTTCCTTTCAATGTAGTCCGCCACCCGCTGCCGGCCGGCGTCCTGGAACTGCACCCCGCCATCCCAGTTGTCCCGGGTCACCTCCGGATAACCGAAGACCAGATTGCCGGCGATGTGCCAGCGGCCCTCGCCTTCGCTCTCGGAAAAGTCGCGGAAGACCTCCGGCTTGGCCACCCGGTATTGCAGCTCACCCTTGTAGGTGGCCGGCCCGGCCTTGAAGGCATTGGCCACGATGTTGAGCTTGGAAGTGGCATCCCCGCCGTCGATGTTGCGGTGCTGCCAGTTGAAAATGACGTTGTTGCGGAAATCCACGTGGTCCCCCCAGCCGATGCTCGGGACCCGGCCGGTGTTGTTGGCGAATAGGTTGTGGTGGAAACTGACATTGCGTCCGCCCCAGGTGGCCCCGAAGGCGTGCCCGTGGGGGTTCAGGGCCTCGCTGGAAATGCACCACTGGATGGTGATGTTCTCAATCGGGTTCTTGATGAAGTCCCCGTGGCCGTCCGGTTTCATGTAACGGTAGAGGGATACGTTCTCGTCCAGGCCCCAGCTGAAGGAGCAGTGGTCCAGAATGATCTGCCCCGGCGCGTGCACCGCATTGAAGGCGTCGTCCCGCGTCTCCAGGTTGCCCCGGCGGAAGCGCAGGTACCGGACAATGATGTGCCCGGCATTCAGGGTTACGGTCTGACCGCTGACACAGATCCCGTCCCCGGGCGCGGTCTGGCCGGCCACCGTCAGGTAGGGATGATTGACCTCGATCGGCGTCTTGAGCTCGATCCGGCCGCTGACCCGGAAGACCACCATCCGCGGTCCCGCCGCCTCCATCGCCGCCCGCAGGCTGCCCGGACCGCTGTCCTGGAGGTTGGTCACGAAGAGGACCCGTCCGCCCCGGCCACCCGGGGTGGTCCCGCCGGCCCCTTCGGCTCCGGGAAAGGACGGCAGGGCCGGAAGGCTTCCGGGCAGTAGGATGGCGGCCAGGAGCAGGCAGTATGAAAAGGCTCGCAAGGGAGAGAAGAGGCCCGTTGGCCGGGCCCCGGAGAGGGAATCGCTATCGTTCATGGAACAGGGGTCTGTCGGCGCTTCCGGCACTGAATCCTTCAGGCGGTTCCGGAAGGCCTGGGGTTGTCGGTTTGAAAATGGTTTATTTCATATGAAATATTCCTTTTTCATAAAGGAATCCCCCCTTCTGGATGTCAACAAGATTAACCCGTTTTCCGGACGGAAAGGGAGCCCGGCGGACGGGTTCCGGTTCATGATGAAAGAACGGTCCCCAATGCCAACGCCATCAGTGCTTCCCCAACCACCGGGATGAGGCCCGGGAATACCTATTTCATATGAATTGCCAGAAAAACAATGAAAATGCACACCGCGCCCGATCCTGCCACAGCCCGCCAGCACCGATATTTACCGGGATTCGCGGCGGTCATTCGATTTCATGGAAAGAATTTCAGAATTCAGGTTGTCAGGGCCAACTTATTTCACCAAATTTCAATTGAACTTAAGAAACACTCCCCAAACCCCAATGAACGACGGATTCAAGAACAAGAAAAAGAAAGCCACCATTACCGATGTGGCGCGGGCGGCCGGCGTGGCCACCGGAACAGTCTCCCGGGTCTTCAACCGGCACGCGGACGTCAATGAAGAAATCCGGCAACGGGTCCTGGCGGCGGCCAACGAACTGGGCTATGTGCGGCTGCGGCAACGCAAATCGACCCGCAATTCCAACTCCCGCAAGCAGGGCAACATCGGGGTTATCTGCTTTGGCATGGAGGACACCCTGATCCAGATCCCGATCATCAGCCGGGCCCTGCAGGGCATCGAGCACCTCCTCTCGACAGAGGGGCGCAACCTGATGCTGGCCAACATCCCGCAGGGCGACCGGATCCCCCTCTTCCTGACCGAGGGAAAGGTGGAAGGCCTGATCCTGAAGGGGCCCAACCAGGGGGAGCTCCCCTCGACCCAGGCCAGCGAATTGCTGAAGTACATCTACCGCTTTCCCCACATCTGGCTGATGGGCAAGCTCCCGGGCGCCCAGGGCGACCACTGCAACTTTGACACCTATGAGGCCGGCCAGCTGGCGGCCCGCTATTTCAGTGAATTCGGGCACCGTCGGGTGTCCTTCCTCAACCCCAAGCCGGGACAGGTCCAGTTTGAGCGGATCAAGGCCGCCTTCCAGATCGCGGCCCCGAATTTCGGGATCGAGGCCGGCCTGCTGGAAATTCCCAGGGCCGACCACCTGGACTGGCCCCTTCCGGCCATCACCCACCAGGAGAATGTGGATCACCTGCTCGACCACTGGATGCAATTGCCCGAGGCGGAGCGTCCGACAGGGCTTTTCGTCCCCTCGGACCGGACCGCCATCCAGCTCTACACCGCTCTCAGCCGACGCGGGCTGCGGGCCGGCAAGGATGTCAGCGTGCTCTCCTGCAACAACGAGAAGACCATGACCTCCAACCTGCACCCGACCCTGGCCTCAATCGATGTGCATGCCGAG
>CAJXMX010000102.1 GCA_913056355.1 uncultured Opitutales bacterium | reverse complement strand
CTGGAGATCCGGCAGCAGCTCTTTGAAAAGCTGCAAACCCTGCCCCTTTCCTATTTTGAGCGCCGCAAGTCCGGGGACCTCATGGCCAAGCTGGTCGGGGATACCCTGCAGATCCAGGAAGCGGTCCTGGTGGTGGCCCGCGACGCCTTTGTCCAGCCCTTTACCTTCCTGGCCGGTCTCGGGTTTTTCATTTACCTGTCGATCAGCCAGCAACAGGCGGCCTTCCTTTTCCTGATGGTCGTCCTGGCCCCGCTGATGGTGCTCCCGGTGGGCTACATCGGCCGCAAGCTGCGACGACGCTCGAGGGATTTGCAGCATACCCTGGGTGAGCTGACCGACATCATGGCCGAAAACCTCCGCGGCGTGGTCGAGGTCCGCTCCTTCAACCTGCGGAACCAGCAGATGGAGCGCTTCAGCGAGAAGCTGGTCTCCTACAACCGCTTCGCCATGAAGATCGCCAAGTACTACCACTTGACCCAGCCCTTCATGGAAATTGTCGCGGTGACCATGGTTTCCCTGGCCTTTGTCTACTCGTACCGGAACGGAATCGGATTCTCGGCCTTTGCCGCCATGGGGGCCGCCCTGTACTTCACGATCGACGCCCTCAAGCGCATGGCCCGGATGCTCAACGGCCTGCAGAAGGCCTCCGGCTCCTTCGAGCGGGTCGAGGTGGTGCTGACGGAAACGGAAACCATGGCCGACCAGCCGGACGCAATCGTCCTCAAGGCTCCCGTCGGCGACCTCAGCTTCCGCAATGTCCACTTCAGCTACAGCGGGGAAGCCGATATTGCCGACCTGGAAATCGAGTCGCTGGACATTCCCCTCGGCACGACCTGCGCCCTGGTCGGCCCCAGCGGCGCCGGAAAGTCGACCTTCGCCAAGCTGGTCCAGAGGTTCTATGATCCCCAGGCCGGGGAAATCCTCTTCGACGGGATCGACATCAAGACGATCCGCAAGGCATCCCTGCGGGACAATATCGCCTTTGTGCCGCAGGCCCCCGTCCTCTTCAACGGCACCGTGCGCGACAACCTGCTCATGGCCCGTCCCGGGGCCAGCGAGGAGGAAATGCGGCTGGCCGCCCGCCAGGCCTATGCCGAGGAGTTCATCCTGGCCTTGCCGGATGGATACGATTCCATGATCGGGGAGAACGCGGTCCGGCTCAGCGGAGGCCAGCGCCAGCGCCTGGCCCTGGCCAGGGCCTTTCTCAAGAACGCCCCCATCCTCATCCTCGACGAGGCCACCTCGGCCCTGGACTCGGACAGCGAGGAAAGGATCCAGCAGGCGCTCCAGTCCATCGCCAGGAACCGGACTTTGCTGATTATTGCACATAGGTTTGCCACTATCCGCATGGCCAATTACATTCTGCTTTTCGAAAAGGGAAAAATCCGCTGCCGGGGAGACTTTGAGACGCTGCTGGAAGACGATCTGTTCCGGCGGTTGTACGAGGTCCAGGTGGCTGGAGGATCCTTCAAGACTGATTGATCCAATGCATTTCTGGAAGAAGAACGCCATCAGCACTGCCCAGGAGGAACGTCGCTGGGAGCGCTGGCGCATTATTTTCAATATTCTGGAGAGCCAGCAGGTGGCCTCCGTCACGGAGCTCCTGGAGGCCACCCGGAGCAAGCCGGCCATTCTCGAGCATGATCTGAATTCCCTGTGCCAGGCCGGCCTGGTCCGCAGGACAGCCCGAAATGGCGTGGCCCTGGAGGGCTACCACCCGGAGAAGTCGCTCGAGGAACGGGCCGCGGAAAACATCGAGGCCAAGGGGCGGATCGCCAAGCTGGTGGCCGAGAAATATGTGGAGCCGGGCATGACCCTCTTTCTCGATGCCAGCACCACGGTGGCCGCGGTCTGCCCCCACATCGCCAGCAAGAAGCTGCTGGTTATCACCAACGGCCTTTCCCTGATCCGGGTCCTGCGGCGCGAGGAATTCGTGGGGGACATCATTTGCACCGGCGGTACCTACCGGGCCCTCTCGAATTCCGTGGTCGGCCACGGCGCCAGCGAGGTCATCACGCACTACTCCGCCGACCTGGCCCTGCTGGGAACCGACGGAATCTCCTCCAACATGGACGTCATGGAGGCTCATCCGGATGAAGCCCTGGTCAAGCGCGCCATGGCCCGGCATGCCAAAACGACCCTGGTCATGGCCTTGCCGGACAAGTTCCGCGATTCCTCGCTGCTTCCCATCACCAACCTCTCCGAGGTCACGGCCCTGATCTCGACCGAATTCCCCGACCAGAAATTTGTCCAGGCGGCCCGGAAGACGGGCGTCCGATTGGAATGCCCGGCCTGATGCTTCAGCCATCAGGGGACGGATGTTCCGCCAGCATCACCCGCTAGCCCAACATCCCCGGGAATGCCCAGGGCGTCCTCCAGATCCGATTCCAGGAACGGGCGAAGGAGCAGTCGCTCGGTTTCCAACATGACCGGCAGTCCGGGGACCGGGATGATTGGGCTGCTGGTTATTCCGCTCCGAGGGCCTTGGCCACGGTATTCTTGAGCTCCTCCCCGCGCAGGCCGGAGGCGATAATGACGCCGTCGCGGTCCAGCAGGAAGGTGGCGGGAATGCTCTGGATACCGTACTTCTGGGCCAGGGCATTCTGCCAGCCCTCGCCGTCGAAGTACTGCGGCCAGGTCATGCCCTTCTCGCTGGTGAAGGACTCCAGGCTTTCCCGGCTCTTGTCGAGGCTGATCCCGATGATCTCAAATCCCTGGTCGTGGTAGGCTTCATATGTGTCCAGCACGTTGGGCAGCTCAGCCACACAGGGACCGCACCAGGTGGCCCAGAAATCGAGCAGCACCACCTTGCCGCGGTAGGCTTCCAGTTCCAGGGGCTCCCCGGAAAGGTTTTTGACCGCGAAGGAAGGAAACTGTTTGCCCGCCCTGAGCTGGGACTGGATCTCGATCTTCTCGGCCGCGGCCCGGGCCTTTTCCTCGATTTCCGTTCCCGCAAAGTCCGTTTCCAGCCGTTTGAAAGTGGCCAGGGCCAGGTCCGGATCGTTGAGGAACTCCATGCTCAGCATGGCCTTGATGACCAGGATTCGCGCCACCTCCATGGATTTGTCGCCGGAATACTTTTCATACAAGGCATCCAGCTTGGGCAGCTCCGCGCGGACGACCTCGGGATTTCCCTCGGCGGACTCCAGCTTGGGGCCCATTTCCTGCAGCAGGGCCTGCAGCTCCACCGCCACCGGCGCGTCTTCAGCGTTGTCCTGGCTCCAGGCAGGCACCACGGCCAGGGCCAACAGGGCCAGAATGAGAAATTGGATGCGTTTGCGGATCGTCTTCATATACTTTTCTTGGGATTCTTGATAAATGGGTTCTGCCCAACAGCTAGACCGAGGACGGGCCGCTTTGTCAAAGGACTTAGGATCCCGAACCGAATTTAACCGGATAATTACCCCTCCGGCCGGTTCTTTACGGCGTAGAACACCCCGGGAAAGCCGCGCTCCGGATCCGCCCGGCCCAGTTCCCATTCGAAGCAATCGCCATATCCTTCCGGCAGCCGGAGCAGCCGCCAGCCCGCGGCATCCCGGGCCAGCTGGATTTCCCCTGGATCCCGTGAGAGGCCCTCCCCGCTGACCTTGAGGATCGCCTCCTTGAGGCACCAGATGGCGCGGAAGGCCTCCAGGGCGGCGGTGTCCCCCAGCCGGCGCCACGCCTCCGACTCCTCCCGCCCGAGGACCCGTCCGGCCACTTCCCGGGCAATGGACAGGTCCATCCGGGTCTCGATATCCACGCCGACCGGATGGCCTCGCGAGACGGCCGCCACTGTGTAGTTGTCGCTCCGCGACAAACTGAAATGGACCGGCCGGCCCGGGAGATACGGCTTGCCCATGGCGTCCCGCAGGACCTGCTCCGGGGAAAACCCGGGGCCCAGGACCTCGGCCAGGGCCCGGTTCAGGAGGACATGCGAGGCCAGGTACCGGCCGGCCACGACCGGGTCTCGGAACCGTCCGGCACGCTGCATGTCCGCCGCGCAGACCCACTGTTCAAACTGCGCGGGAAGGACCGGCCCGGCCACCGCGAGACGTCCCGTGAACAGGGTCAGGACCCGCCCGCCGGCGAGGCGGTGCCGGCATTGGCTGAAACTGATGGGAAGCCCTTGCATGATCCGCTCATGCCAAAATTGCCTGCCGGAGGGGTCGGGTCAAATGCTATTGCCCCGGACCGGAAAATGGCTTATTCCTCCTGTTTCTGATTCAAGTCAACCGCTTTCAGGACCGGAATTATGGACAAGAAACGATTTGAGCCATCTCGCTGGCCGTGGCCGCCCTCTTCGGGTCCGTGGCCTGTCTCTTCCTGTTTCCCGCCATCCACCTCCTCAACAACCTTCAGCCATGAATAATTCCGTTTCCGGCCGGTGGCCATGGAAATCTACAACTACTACGAAGAGGAATAGCATGAGATTCCCATTACATTCCACGCGCCCGGCCGGGACCTCCCTTCTCCTGGCCGCATTGATGATCAGCGGCGGATCCCTGCCAGCCGGCGCCGCCGGGGACTGGATCCCCCTCTTTGACGGCAAGTCCCTGGAGGGCTGGACGGTCAAGATCCAGGGCCAGGAAGCGGGGCGGGACGCGAAACAGATCTTCCGGGCCGAGGACGGGACCATCCTCGCCACCTATCGCGCGTATCAGGAATTCGACGACGAATTCGGCCACCTCTTCCATGACGTCCCCTGGAAGCGCTACAAGCTGCGCATGGAGTACAGGTTCACAGGGGACCAGCTCGAGGGCGGCCCCGAGTGGGGCTACCTCAACAGCGGGGTCATGATCCACGGGCAGACCGCGAAAAGCATGGGCCTCGACCAGTCCTTCCCGGACAGTATCGAGGTCCAGTTTCTCGGCAGCGACGAGGAAACCCGACGCCCGACCGGCAACATCTGCACGCCGGCCACCATGGTGGACGTTAACGGAGAGACGCTCGACCGCCACTGTGTCGATTCCTCCTCCCCGCCCATGCCGGCCGGGGAATGGACCGAGGTGGAGGTGAGGGTCGACGGATCAAGGGAGTTGGTGGTCCTGGTCGAGGGGATCGAGGTGATCCGGGTCACCAACCTGCGCATGGACGACGGGACGCCGCTCGACCACGGCACCATCTCCATCCAGGCCGAGAGCCACGACTGCGCCTACCGGAAGATAGAAATCATGGAGCTGGAGTGAAACAGGCGCGCGCGCTTTTCAAACCCGATGGCAACCATCAACCAACACGAACCATGAGCAGTTTCAAACGCATAATCATTTGTTGTGACGGCACCTGGAACAAGCCGGACACCGACCTTTCGGACGGAGACAGCTCGACCAATGTCTGCCGGTTTTACCTGGACCTGAAGGACCGGGACAACAGCGGAATCGAGCAGAGGAAATTCTACCTCAGCGGGGTTGGCAGCGGCGAGCACGACAAATTCCGGGGGGGTGCCTTCGGCTGGGGGCTCAGCGCCAAGATGATGCAGGGGTATGATTTCCTGATCCGGAACTACCAGCCCGGCGACCGGATCTACCTTTTCGGATTCAGCCGAGGCGCCTACACGGCCCGCAGCCTGGGCGGACTGATCCGGAACTGCGGCATCCTCCGGACCATGGATGAAGATGGGAATCCGCTTCCGGATAAGGAGATCAAGCGCAGAAGGAAACTGGCCCTCAAGCGTTACCGGTCGCGTTCCGATGAGGACCACCCGGACAGCGAGACGTCCAAAGCATTCCGCAGGCAGTACTGCCTCGAGGACACCCGGGATCCCGAGGACCCGAGGAACGGGAATGTCGACCTGGCCCCGGACATACCGTTCATTGAATGTATTGGGGTCTGGGATACGGTCGGATCCCTTGGCGTGCCGTTTCTCAGGTACAAGCTGCTCCAGCTGCTGGGATTCCACTGGCGGTTTCACGACGTGCGGCTGAGCAGCTCGGTCAGGAACGCCTTCCATGCCATTGCCATTCACGAACGTCGGACAGACTTCCAGCCGGTCCTGTGGCTGCAGGTCCCCCGGCTGCCGGAGACGGTCCAGCGGCTGGAACAGGTCTGGTTCAACGGCGTCCATTCCGACATAGGCGGCGGCTATCCGGAGCGCGGGCTGAGCGATATTTCACTACAATGGATGGTGGAGAAGGCGCAATCCTGCGGTCTGGATTTCAAGGAGGAACTGTTCAATGATCTGGATCCCCAACCGGGAGCCCAGCAGCATGAGTCCTTTGCCGGGGTCTTCGAAAGGCTGGACCGCTGGCGCGGCAAGGGGGTGGGCAAGAGCCGCAGCTACCTGGCCTCCATTCCGATCGGCGAGGATTCCCGACTTGAATGCCGGGACTCCAAAGCCGCCAATACCATCCAGCAATGCCACTCCGGCCAGCGGCTCCATGAATCGGTCATCGAGCGGTTCCTCGATGGCCACCTTCGTGACTTCCCAGCCAGCGTGCTGGCGGAGATCCTGTTCCAAATCGCCGAACAGAACGACGGCAGGCTGATCAGGCGGAGGCCCCAACGCCAATAGCCTCACTACCTGAACAAATTGCACCTGGAGCCCCTACTCCGCCGGATGGTCCGAAGCCACCCGGCAAGCCTCCGTCTGGCGCAAAAAGGCGGCTTCATCGCGGATGCCGACGCGGCTCCCGTACGGGTCAAAGGTATTGACCACGGTCCCCCATCAGGCAACCGTCGCCAAACTTCAGGCAGCTCAGGGTGGAATGCTTGTAGTCCAGCTGAAATAGAATCTCCGTGACCGGTTGCTGCTGACAAAAGCGAACACAATCCTGATACCGTTCCGCGTTGATGATGCCGAAGCGCTCGGGTTTCATATTTCCGGTCTAGGAGATGTTCCCGCGAGCCTCGATCACCCAGGCCGAGTCATGCCGGCTGAAGCCGATTTTCGGATAGTAGTCGCGCGCCCCGGGGGCGGAAAGCAGGATGAGCTTGCAGTTATCGCCCAGCCGCGCCTGGGTCTGCCGGATCAGCTCCTTGCCGATACCCCGGTTCTGGTAGCGCTCATCCACGGCCAGGTCCGAGAGGTAACAGCAGTAGGCGAAATCCGTCACCGAGCGGGCCACCCCGACCAGATTGTGCCCGTCCCATGCCGTGGCCAGGAGATTGGCATTCTCGAGCATCGCGGCCAGGATATCCGGGTGGTCCACCGGACGCCTCCCGCCGAGACTGCAGGCGCGCAGGACGGAGGCAAACTGGTCCGGATTGATGGAGCGGGTTGTGCTGAAGGCAAGGGGCATTGGGGTCGGCATAAAGGAGCTCCTCTACCGGCGCAAAGCAGGTTTAACGGACCGCATTTGCGCGGCTTTTGCCGACGGTTCGCCAGCTTTGACTGTTGTCGCGGCGGGAGCCGCCTCCTCCAGGCGGAAGAAACGCTTCTCGCCAGGGGGAAGCGTCACCTCGAAGGGGCTGGCCGGCTGGGGATCCATGGTGGTCCAGGTCTGCATGTCGGGGCTCTCCTGGACGGTTCCGCTGAAGCCGATCCGCAGGACCTCCCCGATACGGGCCAGGCTGATCGTCGGTTCATTGGTGACATCGAAGAGCGGGACAAAAGCCATCGTAAACCCGGACGTGGACCATTGACTCAGGCCGTCGGCCGAGAAAGCGGTGAACTCCGGCGTAAACAAGACCGTGCCCGGCCGGGCCAGTTCTTCGGCGGTCAGGTCATCACCGTACTTCAGCGTCCAGTCGGCCTCGCCGTCCCGGACCAGGCCGGGATTCCCAGGATCGTAGCGGGTACCGGCGGCGTCATGGGTGTCGAGCACGCTCTTCTGGAACCAGAAGGACAAAGCCATGATGTAGGTACCAACGGTTTCGTCCACCCACAGGATATAGTCCCCGTATTCCGGCCTGCCATCGACATGGGTGATTTCCGCAATTCCGGAAGGGAGCATTTCCGAGCTCCAGCCATCGTCAACGGCGGGATTGCCCTCCCCAACCGGGAGCCTGGGCATCATCGACTGGAGAAACACCGCATAGGAATTCCCGTAGGCCGCGGGATCGACCACGCCACCGTAATAAAGCGCCTGGGCCATTCCCATATCCAGCAGGGCCCGGTCGTAAACCGCCCCCTCGTCATCATTGAAGGCCCGGATCCCGATCCCGATCTCGTTTGGTTCATCGAAAAAGCCGTAATCATTGTCCAGCTCGGCTGCCCGGCCGGAAACAACCGGCAGGCAGCAGGCAGCCAAAAGGCCCCACTTGAGCGGGCGGAGAGAGATCATATCTCCAGATATACCCATGTCAGCCACGGAAGCAAGGCCGCGCATGAGCTTGTCAAATGGCCCACCATGAGCCTCGGTCGAATGGCAGGGGCGGCGGGATTCGAACCCAAAGCCACTGATTCAGAAGGCGTTGAAAACCAGCAGGAAGCTAATTCACCCGTTCAGGGGTGTACACAAATAGGCGCACAGATTTCCGGCGAGGACCGGCAAGACCTGGCGCGGTTAGTCGCACATTGGGGCTCCATCCCCAAGCAGCTTAAGGAAGCAATTCTAGCCATTCTTGAGTTAGCGGAAAGGGGTGGAAAATGACCTGGTACGCGGATAACGAAGGGAAGCGGCCCTTTCCTCAATGCCCGTTCGTTCTGAAGAAGAGGCAGAAAAGGCGCGAAGAAGGACATGTAGACTTCATAGTGATGGGGCTGCAATTGGGCGATGAAGGACCGGAAAAGCACCTTTATCGCTACGAGTTCGCATCCAAGAAAATCAACGTGGACGAATTCCAGAATAACCTGGATTACCTGCTGGAAGAATTCAGGGAAGTCGGACCAAAGGACTCGCAACCAAAGGAGGCCGATCAATGAGGACCATGCGGCCATGTTACAGACCGAACTGGTTCGATTCTCGTGGTGCACGAATAAAGGCGGCACAGCTTCAAAAGCGCCTCCCAAATGTCAGAGGAAACTTATTCCTTACTCTGACCCTTGATCCATCCCTTTTTGACGATTCAGAAAGCGCATTCGATTATTCTAGAGGCAAGATCCGGAAGCTCTTCTACCGCTTGAAGAAGGGAGTCATTTGGAAAGGGAAGCTATACAAAATAAGTGCTCCCCGATTCGTGAAGTTGGAGTTCCATGAGAACGGATGGCCTCATTATCACATCGTTTACAGGACCAATAGGTTCTTACCCGGGCAATTGCTTAACAAGCTCTGGGGTCTAGGACGCTGCAACGTCAAAAGGATCAACAACAAGAAGTTCCACTACCTGCTGAAGTACATCTCAAAGGATGGAAGTTTTCCGGACTGGGTATTGAACAGGCAAAACTTGCGGGTAATTCAGTCGAGCCCTGGATTCTACGACAGTGGAAAAGACCAAAAAAGGCCTGCCGGCAAGAAGCCTGAACCAAAGGCCAAAAAACTAAGGAGAACCACTATAGGCGAACGCTTGGAAGCAAATGCCAAACTCGCCCTGGTCCAAGAAGCAGACGGATCCATTCGTACCGCAAAGCTGCCGGTTCCGTACTTCGAATTTCTGAATAACCACATTCATGAAATCGCCTTAGCTGGCCACTATCTCGGCAACGGCGAAGTAATACTAACTCAAACTACAATAATGATATGGAAAAGAATACTAAAGAAATCGAACCTGGAATCTTCATCCACGGAATGGTTGTATCCAGCACTGCAAAGAAGATTGAACGCAAGGACGGGTCAGGGAGCGCTGTCTTGGTCACGCACGAGATCAGCCTCCGCCCAGGACTCGCAAAGTGGGTCCAGTTCTATGACCAACACGACCAGCAGGTTCAGATCACCCAGGACAAGGTTACCAAGTACCCAAAACTGGAGGAATTGAAGCCGATCAGCTTGAAGGTCTCTTCAATCAAGGCCGAGAAAGGCCAAATTGAGATCAAGTCAGCGGAAATTGTGGCTTGAGTAGTCGAATTCAGCCGGATATTTCATGAGCACTAGTCACTTCTGGCTGGTGCTTATTTTTGTGCAATAACCATGAAAAAAATCGCTAATACTGTCGCTGGAACCGTTATCGTAGAAATTTCTCAAGAGCACTTTGAGGCGTTGCAAAAGATCATTACCCCGAAAAAGGGACCTCCTACCACTGGAGTAAAGAAAACTATGACGAAAGCAGAATTGATTGATTATGTTAGCGTCAGATTGAATAAACTACGGCCCAGAAAGCTGCCTGGGGTAGAGAAATCAATTTCAGCAATGTTCAATTTCACTGGCGGAATTGATGAATCGGAGATAAAGGCAATTATTGCCGAACTGAAGAAAAAGAAGCTTCTGATCGTGGATAATGATGGTAAAGTAAGTTATCCAGGTGAAAATTGAGCGGATGGGCCCGCGGCAGCGGGGCCGCCGCTCTTTTCCTTGTTTATTAATCAATTAACTGTCCAGTTACCTACCAGCAATCTCACAACAGACGATGTTGATCCGAGAATCAGAATTGATAGTAAAAAGATGTACATTATTTGAGTGAAGAAGGAAATTAAAGTATTCATAGCATCTCCAGGAGATCTCGTTAAGGAGAGAAAGGCTTTTAGGGAGGCCATTCAGAAACTTAATGTAGGATTTGGAGATGGAGCAAATATCACTTTTATTCCATTTGGCTGGGAAGATTCTCTTGCTTCGACTGGTCGTAGGAATCAAGGAATAATTAACCGTGAAATTGATAAATGCGATGTATTTATACTCGCTTTAAACAGAAGGTGGGGACAAGAAGCACCTGACGCCAAACCATTTACTTCATACACAGAGGAGGAATTTCATCGGGCTTTCGATAATTGGAGAGAAAGAAAAAAACCTGAAATATTCGTATTTTTCAAAAGAGTAGATTCAGAATCGGAAGCGGATCCAGGACCACAACTTCGAAAGGTTATGGCATTCCGTCGCAAATTGGAAGATTCTAGGCAGGTGCTATACAGGTACTTCGAAGATGAGAACGACTTTCTCAAAGAGATTGATCTTCACCTTCGTGCCTACGCTAAGGATGAACTTCCTGAAACCACAGAGGTTAAAGATAGAGTAATCCTACCGGATCAAATATTGGATGAAATCAAAGAGGAAAGGATAGTTTCAAAAAAATTATCCGAAGAAGCGGCTAGCGAAAGTGACTCAAAAACGAGTGTTCTTAATAAAATACAAGCGATGCAGCTAGAAATGGCAGAGGATGCCGCAAAATTGTCAAAGGAAGGAAAGATCGAATTTGCTAAGCAAAAATTTGCCAAACTAATTGCTGAATCATTAGACTTAAGAATTCTCCTATTAGCTTATGAGTTCTATTCCCGTATCGGTGATTTAACTACTGCTCAAAAAGTATTGGAAAAGTGGTTATCGGTTTGTGGAGAAAATGAAATTTCAATTGCTAAAGGTATTTCAATGTCATGCCTGGCAGTAATTTATAAAACCCGAGGAGATTTGGACAAAGCTGAGAATATTAGCAGGCAGGCATTGACCATATTTACAGAATTAGACTACAAAGCGGGCATGGCCAATGTCATGAGTAACCTTGGACTGGTCCTTAAAGCTAGAGGTAAGCTGGATGAAGCAGAAGAATTATACAATCAATCGTTGAAAATACTTAACTTCCTAGGTCAAAGAGAATTGCTGGCCCCAATCATCAACAATCTTGGAGATCTATATCATTCAAGGGGCGATCTTGATAAGGCAGAAAAAATGTACCTTGAGTCCTTATCCATTACACAAGAGCAGGGAGATAAGAACGGAATGTCTTCGAACTACAACAATCTTGGAGATATTTATCAGACCCAAGGCTATTTAGATCGAGCTGAAAAGATGTATCGCAAGGCACTGGAAATTAATGATGCATTTGGCAGAAGAGGGGGGATGGCAATCAATTATACTAATTTAGGATCTCTTTTGAGTTCGAAAGGTGATAAGGAGGCGGCTGAGGAGATGTATCGAAAGTCCTTATCAATCAATACTCAAATTGGACATATTTATGGTATGGCTATCGACTACAACAATCTTGGAAGTATAGCCCAATCTCGCGGTGATTTAATCGAGGCTGAAATATTCTATCAGAAGGCATTGAAGATCCATGAAGCGGCAGGTTTTGCCAGTGGAATAGCCACTGTCTGCAATAATTTGGGTGACCTCTTGCAAACTCGAGGGGATTTTAATGATGCAGAAATAATGTACTTAAGAGCATTGGAAGTTAACACTGCATTAGGCCGCAATTCGGGAATGGCCATCAACTATAATAACCTAGGTTCACTTCACGCCAATTGCGGAGATACAGATCTGGCGGATAAAATGTACCGCAAGGCACTGGAGTTAAATACGAGGATGGCACGAAAGAAGGGAATTGAGGTGAACAGAGAAAATTTAGATTCTCTTAGACAATCTAGGGACAATCTCGATTCAGGAAGCTTGGGAAATTAATCCTGCCATTTCTAATCCAGTCATCTAACAGACAAAATATAGATGATTGATTTAATTTCACTTGTGGCCCTCGGTTGAAGTCAAGAGTTCACGTAAAAGCCTGATTTTGCCAATTCCTGAGCTTGTGCGGACAATTTTAAGCGACTGATTCACAATATCTTGAGCTTCCTATCTGTTCCGCATCAATCGTTAGACGTACTAAACTTATCGTCGTCAAGCAGAAGCGTGGATTGTGTGTTTTTTGTTGACTATGTTTATTTTGCTGTTTTTGCTTAGCCCCATGAACTTCAAACAACCACCCGACCCCAGAGAAATTGACTGGCTTCTTCATGAGGCTGAGCAGGAAGAGGAAGAACTCGACCTCAGTGAATATAGTGACGTCATTGAGACCTTGCGCGAAAAGGGTTTTTCCTGGCGGAAAATCGCAGACTGGCTGAATAAGCGCAATGTGCCTGTGACCCACAATCAGCTGTATTACTACGCGGTTAAATCGCAGGCCCAGGAATCGGATGAAGAGGATCCGTGGGAAAGTAATCCTAACAATCCTGATTATGAGGCCAACAAGAGGACGAAAAAGAGTCCTCTGGATGACCTGGAATAATAAAGGGAATCACCAAAATGGAAGCCCCCTCCTACCCTGATCGCCTGCTAAAAAAATCTGAGGTATGCAGCATCCTCGGTGTATCGGCTAGGTCAGTAGACAGGCTATTAGCGAGGGGTTTACTGAGAAAAATACCAGTTCTCGGATCGTGCCGGTTCCGGTTAAGTGATGTCCAATTGATTATGGAAAGAGGTGCTAAATGATCCATAAGGTGCAAAAGCGATCCAAACGGAGTAAGGGTAAACTCGCTGAGTCTCGCTCCTACTACCTCCGCTACCGTTATGGGGATATGATCACTGACAAGTGGAAATCCTTGGACTGCACCACCAAGGAAGTCGCAGAAGAGAAGGCCGCAAAGTTCCGCAAGGAATGGGAGGCGGAGCAAGCCGGTATCCTCCTTCCAAAGCAGATTAGAGAAGGAGCGAAAAAGCCACTACGCCAGCACCTCGTCGAATACCTGGAGGATTTACAGCGGCGCGGAAAGGCCGGCCGGCGTAACCACGACAAAAAGGTTCTGCGAACTCGCATTCTCCGGCTTCTGACTGAATGCGGGTGGACATACCCTGCTCAGGTCAATCCCGAGGCCTTCATCCGCTGGAGATCCAAGCAGGATGACCTTTCGCCCAAAACGCTGAATCACTATCGCGATGCCATGTCAGGATTCCTGAACTGGCTATTACGCTGTGAAAGGATAGCGGTGAATCCGTTGGACAAGGTGGACACCGTGGAAACCCGGGGGCGCGAAGTCCGGCAGCGGCGTTCCTTAACCGTCGATGAGATCAAGAGACTTCTGGACGTTGCCCCCCTATATCGGAAAGTCTCTTACCTAATCGCACTCTTAACAGGTCTGCGCCACGGCGAAATTGCGCAACTGGAATGGCAAGACCTGGTGGAGATCGACGGCAAGCCGGCGAACATCGCCTCGGTCGCAAAGGCGATCGCGCTCGGCATCGCCAGCATCCCAGACGACCGCAAGCGTGACGGGCTG
>CAJXMX010000101.1 GCA_913056355.1 uncultured Opitutales bacterium | reverse complement strand
CCTGACCGTGAACGGCTTCCCCCACGACCTCCATGTCCTCGACGGTTTCGATGAGGGCGATCATCCCCATCCTCACCACGTAATGGTCGTCGACGATGAGTATTCGGATTTTACCGGACCCGTTCACTGGACTTGGCCTTCCCTTTTGGCGTTTTCTTCCTCTCCGGGCGGTTGCATTGGAACCTGCAACTCGATCCGGGTTCCTTCGCCGGGAGCGCTGATCACCTGCAAAGCCCCCCCGATCCGGCGCGAGCGTTCCCCCATTCCGGAGAGCCCGAAGTGTCCGTCACTGGATCCAAGGCAGTTCTCCGGATCGAAACCGAGCCCGTCATCGACTACCCGCAGGACGACCCCCCGGCTGTCGTATTCGAGTCGGAGCTGGACCCGGCTGGCACAGGCGTGGCGGACGACGTTGGTCAACGCCTCCCGGCCGATCCGGAGCAGGTTTTCCTCCGTGATTTCCGAGAGCGGACTGGGCCGGCCTTCCACGGAGAAGTCCAGTCTGGCGGGGGTGCCTTCAAGAATTTCCCCGGCGCTGACCTTCAGCGCTCCCGGGAGATCGAACTCCTCCAGCTCCCGCGAATGCAGGTCCCATATGGACCGGCGGAGTTCCAGCTGGCTTCGGGACATCAGATTCCGGGCCACATCGAGGGGACGCAGGCTTTTCGCCCCGCCCTGCTTGAGCTGCTGACTGGCCGCATCGAGATGAAGGCTGATCCCGGTCAGGCTCTGCTCCACCGTGTCATGAAGCTCCTGGGCCAGGCGCGTCCGCTCGGCCAGCGTGGCCTTGAAGCGGACCTCGCTTTCCTTGCGCTCCTGCATCTCCACTTTCAATTGTTCCGTCCGCTCGGCCACCCTCTGGTCGAGTTCATCATGGGCTTTCTGGAGTTCCTGTTGGGCGGCATCCTTCTCCCGGACCAGGCGGCGCAGGACGGAGTTTTTCCGGACCACGGTGAGGCTCCAGAAGAGGGCCAGGAAACAGAGGATGGAAGTCGCCAGGAGTATCAGCCGGAGCCTGTCCGGGGTCAGCCAGCTGGCCATCTCGAGAATCCGCACATGTTCCGGCCCGGGAACCAGCAGTCGCAGGGATTCCATAGTCCCGACGTCATTCCAGGAGGCGGTCCGGATGCGCAACAGGCTCACTCCGCTGAACTCCACCCGGCTCCCCAGCCTGATGGAGTCCAGCTCCGTCGCCCTGTCCGTGATCGGCCCCTCTGCCGTAAAAAGAAATTCCGGAGTCTGGACGATCCAAACCAGCTGGAACTGTTCCTCCCCTTCGGAGCCTGTCCCGGAAGGGACCATGCTTCGGTCGAGGAGGACCCCTTCCAGGGTCACATAATCCGCATGGTGCCAGCCGGCCGTGAAGGATTCCAGGTCCACCCGCTTGGCCTCCGGAAGGCGGGGCTCCCCCGGCAGCTTGCGGTACTGCGCGTCGTTCATCACCGGCAAGTGGTTTTCAAAGTCGAGGAACCCCACGGCCTCCACCATGTCGCCTGGCTGGACATCGGGACCCGCGCGGCTGCGGACCTGCAATCCCCCCGAGCCGTCCTGCAGGAATATGTCCTTGCCCGGCTGATGGTGGACCACCCTACCCCTGACATGGATCCGACGGCGCGGATCCTGCCCATGGTGGTAGTTGGCCACATTACCCAGGGGAATGACGGGGGAAAGGTAAGGATCGCCCGGAAGGCCGCGGACAACCTCCACATCCCGGCCATGCGGAACCGAGACCTGGATGGAAATCAACTGGCGGGTCTGGCTGTTGAAGGTGGTACCGGCTGATCCCCGGACCAGGACTTCCTTCCCGATGTAATCCTCCACTCCATCAATGGTGCCGGCCGGAACATGGGCCTCGAACCGGTAGGCCCCCGCAACAAGGTAAAGGATCGCCGAGTAATCATCCTTGAAGGCGTCCCGCACCACCCCCTTCACCTCGATCCGCTGGCTGTCCATGGTCCCCGACATCAGCTCCTCGATGGTCACCGGCCGGGCCGGAGGCAGTGGCGCCTGGCCGACAACCACCCACTGCGGGTTTGATACGATGGGAGCATAGCCTCCCGGTTGACTAACCCCCAGGACGTGCACCAGGTCACCCGGTTCCGGGGTTCTGCCACTCACATTGTCCACGAATACGCCGGCCGTATCATCCTGCATGAAGAACCGTCCTTCCCAGGTTTGCGGCACCGCCGTCACCACTCCCCGGAGGGAAATCGGCCGCTGCTCGTAGGCTTCCTCAAGGGACAGGGCCAGAACCGCTTCGGCGGTGTCGATATACGGCGCCGGCCCGGATCCGGATGGCTCTGCGACGGCGGCGAGGGGCATCACGAGCAGCAGCAGGAAGAATCGTTTCATAAACCGACGAAACTCATAAGCGGGTAATTTCTCATGACAATGTTAATAGCTCCTTCCCCGGCGTAATTTCCCACACCGGGGTGCCCGGGTCCCGGATGGAGCTTCCGGGAATTGAGGCCGGCTCGATACCCCCTCCAATGAGGGATGAGATTTGGAGGGGCAATCATTACAATGAGAACCTGTCCTGCATGGTCTGATGCGATCGTGGAGGCAGCCAATCCGGTAGATTGTTCCGGCTTTTATTGTTTAACCCAATATCCCCTCAACCCATGAAACTGAAATTGACTTCCAGCATTCTCCTCGGCTTTGCCGCGGCTTCCTTCGCCAATACCCCCCTGCTCGTGAATACCGACTTCTCCATTCTCAGTGGAGATGGCGCGGCCTGGATCACCAGCTCCAACACCTTCGTCAACGGCAACTGGGTCAGCTGGATCGGTGATGCCTATTCCCTCGACGACCGGGTCGACCCGAGCGGTGCCGGCTTCATCTTCACTTCATGGGATGACGGACAAAGCGACCGGGTGGAAACCTACCTCACCCAGGGCTGGAACGCCGGTCCGGCCGACTCCCCCACCCCCAGCGATTTCCAGACCGGGGATGTCATCGTCTTCAAGGGCAAGGCCATGGCGACCAAGGCCGGAACCGATCCCTCCGACGTGGTGGCCCGCGCCTTCATCAAGGTCCTGGGCTGGAACGAACTAGGCTGGGACCACCAGATCAAGCCCCAGTACAGCGACCTGCTTGACCTCGGGAGCACCCTGGAACCCTTCGAACTGCGGGTCACCTTTCCTGATGTGACCGTCGATACCTCCCTGCAGGTCCTCGACATCGGTTTTGAACTCCACACCTCCTGGGACGGATCCGCCATGGACACCGGCTCCATCTATTTCGAGGACATCGAGGCCTACATCGAAAGTGAATCCGTGGATCCGACCCTCTGGGCCGGCTACACCATCGATGAGAATGGCTGGGTCGATACAGGGGAATGGATGGGCCACCTGTATGTCGCCCACGCTCCCTGGATTTACAGCTCCGCGGACATGAAGTGGCTTTACATGCCGGAAGAAGGCGTCGGGGCCGGCGGTGCCTGGAATTTTCTTCTGCAGTAGTTCCCCGCTCGATACAGGATATCCAGAACGCCGGGGCGTTTCATCCGCAGTCCATTCGGATGGCGCCCCGGTTCTTTTGCGCACCTCCGGTTCGGTTGCCCGATCCGCCCTTTCCCCTGCACCCCGCGCGGCGAGGTCGCGCCCCCAGCGGCAATTTAAACAAACACTCCTACGTGCCCCCGAGGACAACCCTCGCCAGGACCGGATAATGGTCGGACGGAAAGCGGCCGTCCATTGAATCCCTGATGATCGCGGCGGACAGGACCTTCGTCCCCGGCAGGACAAAGATGTAATCGATCTTGTCGCCGGAATTCTCCCCCTTGAATCCGTTGAAGGTGCCGGCCGGCTCCTGATCCGGGTATAATTGCCGGTAGGTGTCGACGAGTTTGACAGGGCTTGTTCCTGCCGGACCCGGCATCCCTATCAGGTACCGGATGGCCGGATTGTCTTCCCCGGCGTTGAAATCCCCACTGAGAATGACCGGGTCGGGATGCGTCCGCTGGGCCATCCTTTCCGCCAGCAGAGCGGCGCTCTTCTCCCTTGCGGGCTGGGACTGGTGGTCGAAATGGGTGTTGTAGTAGTAGAAGGATTTGCCCGTGCGCTTGTCCAACAGGCGTGCCCAGGTGCAAATGCGGAGATGCTTGTTCCCCCAATGGGTGGATGGGACTTCCGGGGTCTCCGAAAGCCAGAAGGTACCCGAATCCATCTTCTCGAAACGATCCCTTCGGTACAAAATGGCAGCATACTCCCCTTCCCCGCCGGGATCCCGGCCAATGCCAACAAATGCAAATTCCGGGAACCGGTCCAGAATCGCCTCCAACTGGAATTGCAGGGCCTCCTGGAGGCCGATCAGCTCCGGTTGGTATTCCTCAATCACCCCCACGACGAGATCCTTCCGGAATTCCCAGCTGTCTGCCCCATCGTCGGCCAGCCCGTAACGGATATTGAAGCTCATGACGTCCATGCTTTCCAGTTCCTGCGCGGCGGCTGGCGATTCTTGAGGGCCACGGCAGCCGGTTATGAACGCGCACATCAACAGGATACAGGGTAACAGAAATCTCCAGATCCTCATCCAGGTTAATGAAATGACCTGTAATGCGGTGGATTTCAATGACGAAGGCACTGTCCACCGCGAACTTCCTGAATGCAGTTACCGCCTTGAGGAGCGAATCGCCATCGCCATGGTCAAGGATCCCAAAGGCCAGTCCCGAAGGGACGCCATAAGCCAAGCGCCAGTCCCGAAGGGACGCCATAAGCCAAGCGCCAGTCCCGAAGGGACGCCATAACCAAGCGCCAGTCCCGAAGGGACGCCATGAGCCAAGGGCCAGTCCCGAAGGGACGCCATAACCAAGCGCCAGTCCCGAAGGGACGCCATAACCAAGCGCCAGTCCCGCAGGGACGCCATGTTAGAGCGAAGGGCCAAGGAATCCCGCGCAGCGGGATGACGCGGCCCTGGAATAAGGGCAACAACCGAGAATAATAGCCCTGAAAGGGCGACATATAACTGCTTTTTCCTTTCAAACCCGGGCCGGATTGGCATGTCGCCCTTTCAGGGCTCTGGTTCTTGTTGTGCATCCGGTTCCAGGGCCGCGGCCTGACGGCCTTGGCCCTTCGCTACAACATTCCGCCACTTCGAGGCGGGCGGCGATTTCTGGCGGAACTCCCGGGCCCTGGCATTAGAATAACTGCTTGCCTGCATTATTTTTCATTGATGGCTGAACTGGCATTTCCTAAGCTGATCCTGTTCCCATGAAGATGATCACGCTTGGATATCGCGAACAGCTGCCGCACCGGGACATCCTCTTCATCACGCGGCACCTGGCCCACGGGGAGGCGGAGATCAATTCCCTGATGCGCCTCCTGACGGACCCGCAGACGGTGGATGAGATCCTGGACCTGCCCGCCCTGTATCAACTGGTCCTGGACAGCATCGAGTACCTGCAGATGTCGCCGCGTCTCTATTTCTACATTCTGGTCCGCAACGCCCTGCTCAAGGCCGGCATCACGGATGCCGAGCTGGCCGATTACCTGTCGGGAGTCCTGGAGGTCTTCGGACAGGAAGGCGTCGGCAAATGCGGCACCGCCCGCGGGGTCTTCTACGTCATCGACTGGCTGCAGCAGCTGGAACAGGCCCCGCCGGAGGACCACTTTGAATTGTATGTCATGGCGGGGAACCGCCTTCTCTTCCTGACCGGCATCTTTCCCGGTTTTCTGAGGGAACGAACCCGCCGCCGCGGTGCCCCGTCGCTGGAATTCTACGAACAGGTGGGCCGGCACTTCTTCAATTCCGCGTCCCTGCATCCGCTCAGCCGGCTGTGCGATACGGATGAACTCTACGGCCGCCTGGCCGACAGCTTTACCGATCTGCGCCACGTGCTGAACGACTTCTCATCGCGGCTGGTCTTCCTTGAAAGCTGAGCGCCCCCCGGGCATTTACGGTAAACAGCTTCCGGTGCTCACAGGAGGCGGCGATTGCTTAAGATCGGCATTCCGATGTTTACCCGATCGACCCGACTCCTTTTTTTCTCCCTGTCCCTGGCCAGCCTCTCCATGGCATCCTTGCCCGGAGAGGTATCGGAGCTCCCGGACCTGGAATCCCTGAGCGGGGTTCATCCGCGGCTCTTTGTCACGGCGGACGATTTCCAGGCCCTGCAGGAACGCCAATGGGATTCCCTCGGCGAACGCTACCTGGAGTTCCTTCATGACTCCGGAGAGGCCATGCTGGGACTGCCCCCGGTCGCACATGAATTGTACGGCTACCGGATGCTCGCGCAATCCAACCGCATTCTCAAGCGCATCGCCACCTGGTCCCTGCTCTACCGGATGGAGGGCGATACCCGCTACCGCGACGCGGCCATCCGTGAACTGGAGAACGCCACGGCCTTCAGCGACTGGAATCCCCAGCATTTCCTGGATGTCGGGGAGCTGTCCCTGGCCGTGGCCATCGGCACCGACTGGCTCTGGGACGAGCTCAGCACGGACCAGCGGGACCGCTTCCTGGAAGCGATGAAAACCAAGGCCATTGAGCCCTCCCTCGACGAGTCCGATCCCCTCAACTGGTGGCTCTACTATTACAATAACTGGAACCCGGTCTGCCACAGCGGACTGACCGCCTCCGCCCTTCTGCTTGCCGAACGTGAACCGGAGCTGGCCGCCCGGGTCATGGACCGCTCCATGCGGGCCTTCCCCTACGCCCTGGAATCCTACCACCAGGACGGGGCCTATCCGGAAGGTCCCGGCTACTGGGACTACGGGACCAATTTTGCCTGCCTTTTCCTGAACCTGATCGACCGGGCCTTTGGTTCCACCCTCGGCCTGGATGAGGATCCGGCATTCCGCGCCTCCGCCACCTACCGTGCCATGGTCGTGACTCCCACCGGCAAATTCTACAACTACGCCGACGGGTCGGCCAAGGACCGGTTTGCCGTCGCTACGGCCTGGTTCGCCTCGCAATACGGGGACCCGGCCGGGGATTTCGAAATGAGGCGCGGACTGGAAAACTGGCTCGACCGCGGGGAATGGGAGCCGGAGGACAACTCGGGCCGTCTCATGCCCTTCCTGGCCCTGTGGTATCCCGATTCCGCGGAAGCCTCAACCTCCGGCAAACCCCGACTGCCGAAGACCTGGCTCGGGCGCGGTCCCAATCCCGTCGCCTTTGTCCGGGAAGGTTTCACGGGCCCCGACGATTTCTTCCTTGGCTTCAAGGGCAACGACGGGTCCGTCAGCCACGCCCACCTCGATGCCGGCAGCTTCATCCTTGAGGATGAGGGCGTCCGCTGGGCGGTCGATCTCGGCTCGCAGAACTACGGCAGCATCGAGAAGCTTGGCTTTGGGCTCTGGGACCGGCGTCAATACTCCGATCGCTGGCGGGTCTTCCGGCTCGGCTCCTACAGTCACAACGTCCTGCTCATCGACCAGCGCATGCAGGGCGCCGAGGTCAAGGCGAACATCACTTCCCTGGACCGGCAAGGCGACCTCGTGGAGGGAGCTGTCGACCTGCTTCCGGTCTATTTCGGCCAAGCCAAATCCTACCGCCGCACATTCCGGATTCATGACTTCTCGGTAGTGGAAATCATCGACCGGGTCCGGGGTGCCCGGGAACGGACGCAACACCAGGGGCGCACCCCGGCCACCCTGCGCTGGCGGATGCTGACCGAGGCGGAGGTCACCGTCGAGGACCACGAGGCGATCCTGCGGCAGGACGGAAAGACCCTCCGCCTGGTCGTCGCCGAGCCCGCCGGGGGATACCTGCGGGCGGCCCCGGTCGATCCTCCGCCCAATTTCTGGGACGCGGCCAACCCGGGCGTCACCGCCATCGACTTCTGGTGCCAGGCCACCGATTTCGGCGACCAGGATGTGCGGGTGCTGATGAGCACGGACTTCGAGGCCCTGGACAGGATCCTGGAGGAATAGCCCGGCGACCCTCAGCCTGTTTGAATTGCCGGACAGGTATAGGATCGGTCAATGCACCCTACTTGTACTTGAGGTACTCCGCTTCCGGGACCGGGGGCGCTTCCTCCACCTCGGCGGGATCCGGCAGGCGCCACATGTAATCCGGATCGATCCGGGGAAGGCGGCCGCCGTACTTCCGCATCAGCCGGATCTTGTTCTCCAGGAGCTGGCCGAAGTTCGGCCCGTAGTCGTGCATCCATTCGCCGCCGGGGTGGATCGGCATGAAGACGATGTCCGTCGATTTCCAAAGCTCCAGCAGCTCCTCCGTATTCCGCAATTCACTTTGCACCATCTCCCGGGTCATTCGCAGGTACTCCGCGCGGTCGCTGTCCCCCTCGGCGTCCAGGTAGCCATGCACGGCCACGATCCAGGCCGCCACATTGCGAAGGGTCAGGCTGTAGCACCGGTAGGCCCGCAGCCGCACCTCGAGGTCCGCCATGACCCGGCGGGCCGGGTCCTCCTGGGCCAACTTGTCCAGCGCGTCCCCCAGTTCCCTGATGGCCCGGGCGACCATCGGCAGCGTATCCTCGTCAAAACGCCTGACAAAATCACTACATTCCTCGCGGCTGTGGATTTTCCAGAGGGCATCGGCCTGCAGGTCGACGTTATGCGGATTGTTGAAGGTGGTCAGCATGTAATCCTCATAGTAGGCCCGCTCCCGCACGGGTATGGCCTCGATGTCCGGCACGAAGGGCCGGACCCAGAACCGGTACCAGGCAAATCCCAGGCCGCCATAGAGCGGCATCACCGGAGCCCCCCTGACGGCGGCGTCCGAAAAGTTCCAGATCCTGACCAAATCCCCGGCATGGGCCTGCCCGACCAGGTTGCTGGCGGTTTCCTGAAGCAGCCCGTCTAGATCGAACCCGCCCTTCAACTGGAAGGTATTGAGGACCTCCCGGTTGATGTCGTAGGGGGCCAGCGAGGGCGGATCGAGCTGCACTTCAAGCCGCGATGTACCGGCTTCCATTTCCCGCTCCAGCGCCTCATAGGTCAGCCGTGGCGCGGGAAGGCCGGGGATGTAGGGATTGCCCTTGGCGGAAGCGCTGCCGACCCGGTAGGAATGGCGTTTCTCGAGACGCTCATTCCGTTCGAAATCCTCGGTGATGTCCATCCGCTGGGTCTGGACCCGGCGGTCCAGTCCCTCCCCCAGCCCGTCGTAGATGATCTGCTTTTCCTCCTCGATGTTGTTCAGTCCCATGAGGATGCGGAAGTCCGGATTCAACTCCCGGGCCGCGTCCCGCAGGGTCTGGTAGTACTGGATGACCAGGCCGGCGGCCTTCCGGGCAATTTCCCCGGCCGGACGCCACTCCCGGACCAGGTAGGGCCCCCCGTTCCGCCCCGCGTAAAGGCTTTCAGTGTATTCGAACCCGGCCCCGCTGTCGTTAATCAGGGTGGCCAGGAAGCCGATCTCCGGCACCTCCCGGAGGAGGTTCTGCATCAGCGTGGCGTAATGCCAGCGGACCAGCGGATGGGCCAGGGTCAGGGTGTAGCGCGGACGGTAGGACCGGAACGGATGGTCGACGCGGGCCCCGCGCAGGTAGGGATACTTCTCCAGCAGCGACTCCGGCACGGAACGCGGATTGGCGATGTGCATGCCGGGCACGAGGCCATACTTGACCGCCAGGGCGGCCTGTTCCCGGAGGAAATTCAAATTTGCCTGCAGGTATTCCGGCGGATAGGTGCCCCGGTTCAGGTCGGTTTCCACATACTGGTCCAGGTCCGGCAGGTATTGGTAGAACCGGTAATAGATTTCCCCGGGCGGGCCGTCCTCCATCGCGAATGGCTGGGGCAGCGCATTGACAATGACATGCGAGGCGCCCAGACGGGCCATTTCCCGGATGGCGCTTTCCGGATCGTACCCCACGGAAAATCGCCTCCAGAAGCCGTAGTACCCGTCCTCCCCGACAATGGTCTGGAATGCCGGAGACCGGCGCTCCGCATCGGCAAACAAGGTCGCATCCTGGTCCGCCCACTCATCCCGCACCCGGCAGAACAAGGCGTAGAGCAGGTTGCCTTGGGAGGCGACCAGGCGGACCGGCCCCTCCCCCGGGATCTGGAAAAGCATCCAGGCAGGGTTGTCCTGAGCATCCCCGGAGGTATCCTCCACGGCAACCTGCAGGGAGCGAGAGTCAGCCTCGGCCCGGTCCTGGGCAGCTGTTACAATGTTAGCCCCGGGACAGTAGGCTTCCCGAATCGCCTCCGCCACGGTCCGGCTGACCGGCTCGGATGCCTCGGGAATGACGATGACCTCAAGCGCCTCCAGCGACTCCCTCACCGTGCCGCCACGGGCGGGCAGAATCGATGAGAATATGAGCAGGAAAACGGAAAGAAGACGGGACAGGCGCTTGAATCCAGGCATGACCCGATCCTGCGGTTTTCATTCAGCCCGGCAAAGTCCGGCAGGTTTTCCAGTAAACCGCGCCGGAGCGGAGGGACACCCCTTCCCTTACCTGCTGTTTATTGGTTCCCGGCTTGCGCAGACTCTCCGGACAGGCGCGCTTTCCATTCCGGATAGTACTTGTCGAACAGGCTCTGCGGCCAGGTCCCGAGATAGGAGTAGCCGGTGCGGCGTTCCTGTTCAATCTCGTTGTAGTCCCACTCCTTCTTTCCGTTCCGTCCCACGTACATCGGACGGTTGGTCTTGATATCGTAGAACCGGGCCCAAAGGGTCGGCCCGCCCTCGCCCTTGACCAGGCGCCGGTCAAATCCGTCCGGAGCGTCCGGATCGGGCGTCTCCACCAGCTTGTATCCCGTGATCGCGGACTCCTTGAACCAGCGCATCGCGGACTCGATGGCGTCCCGGATTTCAGGTGAAGGATTGTCGATTTCCATCAGGAAACGCAGGATGGACACACTCTCCATCCCCGAAAGCGAGGGCAGCTCGTAGGAGCGCGCCTTGACCGGGCGGAGCTTGCTCCGGTGGTGCTGGGCGCACCAGACCGTCTTCTTTCCATCGACGACAACCTGTGTCTGCAGGATGCAGTCCAGGCCGCGCTGATAGCTGTCTATGGCCCGCTCCCGCATGTCCTCGCCGACGAATGCAAATTCCGGATCACCATCCGCTATCTTCTTCATGACGGTCATCACCCCGATCATGGCCCCGTCATTGTAGGTGATGTGGACCGCGTAATCCCTCGCATAGGGATAAAACTGCGGCCAGCCCCCGTTGCCGTACTGGGCCAGCAGGAGGTATTCGATGCCCCGGTTCAGGCTGTCCAGGATCTCCGGGTGGGGAAAGCCCTGGTAGACCTTGGCCAGGAAGAGGATGTGTCCCCATGTGGCCTTGTTGTCGATCGTCGCACCACCGTGCTCGACCTTTTCCTTCAACAGCTCGACCACCTCGTGAGGGGTATACTCCTTCAGGTAGTTGATGTCCTTTGGCCATCCGCCCTCGCGGTATTGGAAGCGCAGGATCCGGGCGGCCGCCATGACCCCGTCTTCACTGCCGCACCAGGCGGCGTCCTTCTTGAGCAGGTCCGACATGCTCATGTTGACATCGAGCTCGGCCTGAAGGGTATGCATCCATGCCGTGAACAGGCCGAGGGCCACCATCAGGCTCCGGGGTATTTTCATCTCCATTCGTTCTCCTTACCATAAAACCGGCAAACCGTAAAGCCGCCGGCCCGACTCGAAGAGCCGGCCGGGATCCACCGCGCGTCAGCGCCGCGTCATCCAGCCTAGAAACTGCCGCTCAGGCCCGTGACCCACTCGCGGTGGCCGTCATTGTATTCCTGCACGAACTGGGGATAGGTGTCGTAGGCAACCTCCAGCGGCTCCTCGAAGACGTTCTTCACGTCGAGGAAGAGCTTCATGTGCTTGGTGATCCGGTACTGGAAGGAGAGGTCCACCTGGCCCCGGTCCTCCTGGTAGATCTGGCCTTGCCGGTCCAGCACGTTGCGGGCAATCCGGTCCACAAAATTGTAGGTGGCCCGGGCGTTGAAGGGTCCTCTTTCGTAGATCAGCTGAACATTAATGATGTTTTCCGGCTGGTTGGTCAGGCCCTTGCCTTCCTCGATGCGGTCGATGACCGGGATGCCGCTTGTAATCGTGCTCTCGGCAAAGATCGGCCGGGACTCCTCCCCGGTGTTCCAGGTGTAGTTCAGGACATAGCTGAAGCCCTCGAGGAAGCTCGGAAGCATGTCCAGCTGGTCGGCCCATGAGAACTCGATCCCGTAGATTTTCTGCTTACCGCCGTTGGCGAAGAAGCGCGTGTCAATCTGGCGGCTCTGGAAATTGCCTTCGTCATCCTCGTAATCGTATTCGGTCCTCAGGGTCTGAGGATAAATGAAATCGCTGATCTCCTTGTAGAAGCCGGAGACGGAGAAGATGGCCCCTGGACGGTAGTACCATTCCCATGACAAATCATAGTTGGTCGCGGTCTGCTCCTTGAGGTTGGGATTGCCGATGCCCCAGCTTTCATCGTCCTCAAGGTTGGAACTGATGATCGAGGTCCACTCGTCGCGCACGACCCGGTTGTCGAAGGGCACGATCATGTCGTAGTCCGGACGGGCGATGGTGCTGCTGATGGCCGCGCGGAAGACATGGTCCCCTACCCGGTAGTTGGCGTTGGCGCTGGGCAGGAAGGTCGTGTAGGTCCGTTCGCGGACAATATCCTCAAGCACGGGCAGGCCGGGCTCGGGAACGGGGATCGCCGAGGCCTTCCAGGTATTCTTGATCTCCGTCCGCTCGGTGCGCAGGCCGCCATTGAGGGTCAGCCCGGATATGCGCTTCACGGCCATGACATAGGCCGAGAGGATGGTTTCCTCGGCGTCGTAGTTCTTGGACGAGACGGCGACAAAGTTGCTGCTGCTGTAATCGCCTTCAAACTGGTCCTGGTTGGCGTTGAAATAATCGAATACCGCGCTGACCGGAACCCAGGGACCGACATCGCCGTAGAAATTGTCAAAGGCGGTGAACTCATCGTAGAAGACATCCGCGTAGTCCGCGTAGGTGGGCACCGCGTCAAAGTCGATCGGCCGCCAGTCCTGGATGAAGTCCCGGTTGGAGCGCTCGGTCAGCTTGCCCCAGACTCCCGTCTTCATATTGAAAGTGTCGGTGAACTGGTACCTGAAGTTGACCTGCCCCTGGTAGGCGTCCTCGTCCGAGGAGATGGTGCGCTCGCGCAGGCGCCGGAAGCGGCTGGTCTCGAATGCTTCCGAGAAGGCGTCAACCGGAGGGTCCACCGGGATCAGGCTTCGGCGGTCGATCACCCGCCAGGCGTTGATCGTCGGCATCAACCGGTTGCTGAAATCATAGTGCCAGCGGAAGGTCTCCTCCAGGGAATTGCTGTTCGGGTCGAACTCCGCATCGTTCTGGAAGACATCCTGGGTGCTGTTGTTGAAGTTCAGCTCGTAATCAAGGGTGAACCGCGAACCCGCCGTGACGCCGCCGAAGGAGTACCGGTACTGGTTCTCCTTGCGGTCCGGCCGCTCCTCGAAGCGCCGCACCAGCCGCAGGTCGTTCGACTCCTTGGCCGGGGTGACGATGACCAGGCCATCCTCGTCTTCCTCCGGGTTCCAACGGTCCCCGTCGGAGCCGAGAACCCCGTCACCGTCGAGGTCTTCCCAGTAGCCCATCGGATTCCCCTCCGGATCGAAGAACCAGTAGGCGTTGGCCGCGGCTGAGGTTTCCCCCTTGCGTTCATCCAGGTCGCGGAAACGGAGGCGGTAGCGCCGGTAGTCCCGCTCGCGGATCTGGGCCCAGGGCCGGAAGTAGAGGGAGGTGGTGTCGGACACCTTCCAGTCAAGGGATCCCGAGATGGTGATCTTGTCCTCATCCTCCCGGATGTCGCGCGGATCAAACTGGTCCCACTCGGGGACGGTGTCTTCAAAGATGTAGGGATCGACATCCGGATCGAAGGGAATGCCGGCCAGGAGGTTCTTGAGGATCTCCTGGTTCAGGAGGCGGGAAGGATAATAATCGTACTCCATCGACCACAGGTAGCGCTCCCGGTGCTGGTAGTTCAGGTTGATGGTCATGCCCACCGTCTTCTTCTTGTTCAGCGGCCCGCCGTAGAAGAACGTTCCGGCGTATCCGGTGCCGCCCCCTTCCT
>CAJXMX010000100.1 GCA_913056355.1 uncultured Opitutales bacterium | reverse complement strand
CCAGCGGCGGGCCGTCATCGAAGCCGGTCGTGGAAGCGGAGCCGCCGGTGCACTGGGCGACATTCTCGTAGACCTTGCAATCCTCATAGGCGCCCGGGCCGAAACCCTTGATGCTGGCATAGACGATCTTCGGGTTGATCTCCTGGATCCGCTCCCATGTAAAGCCCATGCGATCCAGCGCGCCCGGGGCGAAATTCTCGACCATGACGTCGCACTCTTCGATGAGGCGGGGCAGGATCTCCTTGCCCTTGTCGGTCTTCGTGTTGAGCGTGACGCTGCGCTTGTTGCTGTTCAGCATGGTGAAATAAAGGCTGTCGGCATCCGGCAGATCGCGGAGCTGGCCGCGCGGGATGTCGGCGAGGCCGGCGGCGATCGCCTCGCCGAAGCCGATCGTGTGCGCGTCGAGCGGCTGGAGCGGATCGAGCAGGGTGATGCCCGACGCGCTCGCGAGCTCGACCACGCCGAGTCGCTCGCCGTCGGCGCCGGTGAGGCGCAGCCAGCTCGTGTCGACCGGGCGGCCGTCGGGCCCGGTCACGCGCACGGGCATGTGCTCGGCGGCCGGGTCGGCGGCCGCGAGCGCGTCGACCGTGCCCTCGCCGCCGTCGGCCATCGGGCGGGTCAGCACCTCGTCGTCGGGGGCGGTGCGCGCCCAGCCGGCGGCGAGCGCCGCTGCGGCCTTGCGGGTCAGCATGGCGCCCGGATGCTGCGGATGGATGAAGGACTCCAGCCCGGCTTCCACCAGGGGATTGAGGGTCACAATTTCCGCGCCCCGTTTCCGGGCCTGCTGCAGCTCGGTCAGCATGCGGGGATGGTTGGTTCCCGGATTCTGGCCGATGATCAGGATCAGGTCCGCCTTCTCGAAATCCTCAAGGGTCACGGTCCCTTTGCCGATACCGACCGCCTCCGCCATGGCCACCCCGCTGGACTCATGGCACATGTTGGAGCAGTCGGGCAGGTTGTTGGTCCCGAACATCCGGGCGAACAACTGGTAGAGGAAGGCCGCCTCGTTGCTGGTCCGTCCGGAGGTGTAGAAGATCGCCTCGTCGGGTGAATCCAGACCCCGCAGCGACTCACCCATCATCGAGAAGGCGTCCTCCCATGAAACGGGCCGGTAGGTATCGGATTCCGGATCGTAGGCCATGGGCTCGGTCAGGCGACCTTGCGACTCGAGCCAGTAATCATCCTTCTCAAGGAGCCCGGTGACGGTGTGCCGGGCGAAAAACTCCCGCGTTACCCGCTTCCCGGTCGTCTCGGCGGTTATGGCCTTGACCCCGTTCTCGCAGAACTCGGTGACGGCCGTCTTTTTCGGATCCGGCCAGGCGCAGCCGGGACAATCAAACCCGTCCGGCTGGTTCATCTTCAGCAGGGAACGTATCGATTTTCCCATGTCCCCGGCCTCGATGATCTTGGACGAGCTGGCTATCAGGGCCGGCCAACCGCCGGCCGGCTTGGAGGGCTTTTCCTCAGGCATGGGCGTGCTCTTTCCGGGCCAGGTTCTGGGGGTGGGTGTACACCGTGAAGCGGTCCCCCCGGCAGAAGGCGATCAGGGTCATCCCCGCTTCACGGGCCATCCTTACCGCCAGGGAGGAGGGGGCGGAAACCGCGCACAGGACAGGAATGCCCGCCGCGGCCGCCTTGGAGACGATTTCAAAGGAAATCCGTCCGCTGACGTAGAGGATGTCGGCCTCGGCCAGCTGGTCCCGGGCGATGAGACGGCCGACCACCTTGTCCACCGCGTTGTGCCGACCGACATCCTCGAACTGGGCCAGCAGCTCGCCCCCGCGGGTGAAAGCGGCAGCGGCATGGCTCCCGCCGGTCTGGGCGAACACGGTCTGGTCCGATTGCAGGATCTCGCCCAACTTGGGGATCAGGGAGGCGTCGACTGGACCGCGGGGCTCCAGTTCCTGGTTCGTCCAGCGGATATCGCGCATCTCGCGTTTTCCGCAAAACCCGCAGGAGGTGTTGGCGATCAGGCTCCGCCGCTCGAGCAGATCCCGGCACAGGTAGATCTCCGGGATCTCAATCTCCGCCTGCGTGTAGCCGTCCAGCTGCTCCAAGCGGATTTCCGCCTCCAGTCCGGCCGGGTCGACCACCCCTTCACCGAAGAGGAGGCCCTTGACCAGCTCTACATCATGACCCGGGGTCCGCATGGTAATGCTGAAGGGGCGTCCGTTGATGCAGATCTGCAGCGGCTCCTCATCGGCGAGGACGACCTCAACCGCTTGCTGGCCCAGCTTGTCATGTCGAATCGCGCGCTCGGGGGTAACCATGATGCCCGATTGTCCCAAACAGTACAGCCCCCCGGCAACTGTTTTCCGAGTTATGGTAAAGCGAACTGCACGGCCTGGCCACCCCCCGGGGCAAGCTCCAGAGTCAAGACGTCTTCCGGCCCCAATTGAAGCCTCTGGTGCAGAACCTGGTTGGGATTTTCACCGACCTCCGGATGATCGGCGTAGATATCGGCGGTGAACCGCCCCTGGCCTAGAAAGCGAAGGGGAATTTCAAGCCTGCGGGGCGTCTGGTCGTTGATGGCCCCGAGGTACCAGTTGTCGCCCTTGCGGCGCGCGATGACCAGGTAGTGATCCACCTCGGCGGCTAGGACCCGGGTCTCGTCCCATGTCGTGGGAACCGCCTTGATGAATTCAAAGCCCTCCTGTCCCTCGTAGGCCTCCGGATAGTCGGCGACCATGGCCAGGTAGCTCTCCAGGACCACGTACATGGCCAGCATGTGGGCACGGGTACCGAGCACCAGGGGACGGGTGTACTGGATCTTGAAATCCTCCTCCGGCACCGCCCGGAATCCGCCCATGTGGTAGTCGGTGGGACCGGCCAGGAGGCGGGTGAAGGCGACGTCGAGGTCGTACTCCGGCTTGACCGGATACTTGCTCCACTTGTTGTACTCGTAGTTGCGGGCGCCCTCACGGGTGAACATGTTGGGATAGGTGCGGTGCAGCCCGGTAGGCTTGTACGACCCGTGGTACTGGATATAGAGCTTGTGCGCGGCCGCCCGCTGCAGGATCTCCTCCTGGATGCGGACCATCTCCTGGTCCGAACGGTTCAGGAAATCGACCATCATCCCCTTGATTCCCCACTTCTCGAACTGGGTGAAGGCCTCTTCCAGTTGGGGATAGAGGGCCTCCCAGTGGACCCAGACATGGATACCGACGCCTCGCTCCCTGGCATAGGCGCAAACCCGCTCAAGGTCCAGGCTCGGGACCGGCTTGGTCACGTCGGCGTAAGTTCCCGGCTTCCCGTAGGCGGCCCAGTCGTTCCGGTACCAGGCAAAGCCTCCGTAACCGATGACCGCATGGTAATCGATGCCGTTGCGGGCACAGAAATCGATGTAGTACTGGTTGGTCTTGAAGTTGGCCCCGGGGGCGAAGTTGGTGTCCGGCACGATGTCCCCGTTCCACCAGTGAAAGGTCGTCTTGCCGGGATGGATCCAAGAGGTGTCGGAGATCCGGCTGGGCGGGCAGAGGCTGGTCAGGATGTTGGACTCCACCAGGGCGCCGATTTGATCGCTAATCATGAGGACCCGCCAGGGTGTCCGGTGGGGGAGGTCGGCCCGCACCTTGATCGCCTCCTGGCCGGGCAGCGGCGTCAGCTGGCACTGCAGCAGACCCTCCTTTTTGCTCAGGTACATCCCGGCATAGTCCCGGAGATTCGCCTCCGTGACCGCCATGTAGACCTGTCCGGAATATTCAAACAGGGCGGGAAGATCCAGCAGCAGGCCATCCTCAATCTGGCTCAGCGGCAGCTTCTTGTAGATGCCCTCGTGCCAGTTGATGTATTCCTCGAACAGGAGGGTCCGGACAAAAGGGTCCCCGGACATCCGGAAGGCGGTCAGTTCGTCCTCCAGGACATAGCTTTCCCATCCCTGCTGTTGCGGAAATTCATAGCGGAAGGCGATCCCGTCATCAAAGATCCGCACCACCAGCTCCATCCGGCGGTGCCGGCCTTCCACTTCCTTCAGCTCAACCCTGGCCTCCCGGAAATGGCTCCGTACCCCGCTAGTTTTTCCAACCAGAAGGGAGTAGGTCTCATCGGTTTCGCTGTACTCCGGATCACCCGGTTCCAGGCCCGCCTGAAAACGTTCTCCGCCCTCGAAGACGAGCCCCAGCGGGGAATCCTCAATCAGCGGCTGGCCCTTGAAGTTGACCGAGTAGACAGGCCCGTCCTCACGGCTCATTAGCGCGAATTCCAGTTTGCCGTTAGGGGAACTGATTTGAACCGGCGCAGCCCCAGCAGTAACCAGGGAAAAGACAGTACTGAGGAGTAGCAGGGGCAGGGCTGATTGCTTCATGGAAAATATATTCAGGTGCAGTAGGAACCATAGCACGGTTCAAGCCCGGTCGGAAACCATAGAATTTCCAGACACCGGTTTGTCATTTAGAACCCCTGCGCCCGGAAATGATCCACCATCCGATGATAGGCGATGACCGCCGCCACAGTAGCGGGTCTCCGCGCGTGAACGCGCAACTCCCTGACCCCACTCGGCGCAATGCGCTCGGTCCTCAACCCGTGACCCAAATACGACCCGTCCCCACTTTTTGCGGTCTTGATCAAAAAGTGGGGACATGCGGTCGGGAAAGACCAACATGTCCCCTGAGATGTTATATATAGGCCTGCCAGAGTACGAAGTATTGGAGTGGGAGAGCAAGCGAAGTCGGACCCGAATAAGGGTAGCGACGAAGCTTGCCCCGGAGTGTCCGGAGTGCGGGAGTGTGAAGCTCCACAGCAAGGGGCCGTATGAGCGGCGGGTGCGGCATCTGTCGTACTTTGGGTTGGACAGCGAGGTGGTGGTGCAGACACGCCGCTACCGGTGCTGTGAGTGCAACCGTCACTTCGTGCCGAGTTTGCCGGGAATCCGGCCCTGGTACCGCTTCAGCGAGCCGTACCGGGAGTGGATCTACCAGCAGCATGAGGACGGGATCTGCGCCTCGCGGCTGGCTGCGCGGGAGCGCATCAGCGCGCCCACGGTCTCGCGCACCTACACGGCCTACACCGAGCGCAAGGCGAAGGAGCGCCAGCGCATGGAGTGTCCGCCGATCCTCGGCATCGACGAGCACAGCCTGCACCGCAACGGGACCTTCGTGACCACCTTCTGTGACCTGCGCCGCCACAAGGTCTTCGACGTGGTCGAGGGACGCAGTGCCCGGGAGATGATCGGCTTCCTCAAGCGTCTCAAGGGCCGCCACCAGGTGCGGGTGATCTGCATCGACCTCTCCAACGCCTATCGCGACCTGGTCAGAAAGTGGTTCCCCAACGCCATCCTCGTCTCCGACCGCTTCCACACTGTGCGCATCGTCATGCACCACTTTACCGAGCTGGCCCGCGAACTGGCCGGGATCCGCTACGACCGCGCCTTCCTCAAGCTCTTCCGCTCCCGCCCGGACAAGCTCACGGCCCGGCAAAAGGAGCGTCTGGCGGCCCTCTTCAAACGCTATCCGGCCTTGCAACCCCTCTACCAGAAAATGCGTTCCATCTGCGACCTGCTCAACCAGAAGGGCCAGTCCAAGCGCTCCTGCCGTCACCACGCCAGGGGACTGCTCCAACACATCGAAGATCTGCAGGCGGTGGGCTTCCGCCAGCTCAAAACCCTCGCCAAGACCCTCGCCTCATGGGCCGGGCCCATCGCCGCCATGTGGCGCTTCCGCAAGTCCAACTCCATCACCGAGGGCTTCCACCGAAAAATGAAGCTCATACAGCGCCGCGCCTACGGCTTTAGAAACTTTAACAACTACCGCCTCCGCGTCATCGCTCAGTGCGGCTAGTCCACATCAACGTGAACCTAAAATACGACCAGTCCCCACTTTTTGTTGTAGACCCAAGCAATGGCTGTGCCATCCGAAGCCCGCAGGGCGAAGGATGGTGCCCCCACCGGGACTCGAACCCGGATTGACGGTTTAGGAAACCGCAGTTCTATCCATTGAACTATGGGGACTCAATCGGGAAAACGCCATTAATGAGAGGCGAGGAGCGTCAGGCAAGGGTGAAAACCAGTCGAATCTCGCGCTTAGGCGTGCTTGAGTTCCTCGAGTAATTCAGGGCGCTTGTCTAGAAGCCTGAGCAAGGTGGCGGCCGCTCCTTTTGGTTCAATTCTTCCCTGTTCCCAATTCCGGATTGTCCCGAGACCGACGCCCAGAAGCTGGGCCAATCCCTCTTGGGGTAAACGGGTTTTATTCCGGACGGAGCGAGCCAGGTTGTTCTCGTCGGATCCGTTGGTCCAGGAAAGTTTCCGTCCGAGGAATGAGGCGTCGGGAATGGTGAACAGGTTGCGCTCAATAAAGTGTGCGGGAGTGTCCCGAAGCAGGCTGGCCCGTTTGAATCCGGAGAACCATGGACTGCGCGCCTTCCGTTTCTCTTCCTTCGCCCATTGGACCCGGGGAACCCCAATCCTGTCGGCCAGCCAGAGGGCGTAGGCGGCAAGGTACGCATCCGCAATATTGCCTTCCGGGAACTTCTCCTGAAGCAACGTGGGCGCGGTACGGATCCTTCGGGCAAAGTCTTCCTTCCCGCGCCATTTGTCGCGGATTTCATGCTGCCAGTCCCGCAGGTTGTAGCCGAATTCCTCCAGTGAGCTGGAATTCTGAGCTACATCGGCCAAGGTTCCGGGTCGGCTAATCCTCGATCTATTCGCGCTCATGGTTCACCTCTTCAATGATGCGTTGGATAATGGTGCGTGATCCCGGGCGGAGCGGATTCTCCGGGAAGTACCTCTCCAGCTGAGCCTCTATTTGTTCAATGGAGTTGATCCCCATTTTCCTGATGAGGAAGCGTAAGTCGGCCTCATCTATAGAAACGCCGGGGAGCGCTTCACGGCAAGCCCGAGCCTTCATGGCAAGCAGGTAATTCGCCGTTGGCACTTCCAATTTTAGCCCTCTGGTTTCAATGGGCAGATCGAGGGGCCGGCGGCCTTCCCGGTCCTTTGCTTCTGACACAAAATACCGGACCTCGTTGTTGAGCCATTCGCTATGTAATCCCATTTCCTCCCCGACCTGACGGGCGAGTGCCAATCCTTCCTCTGAAGGGTGGATGATGACGTCAACGTCCTTGCTGACCAAACGGGAATCGTAAGCCAGGATCATCGCCGAACCGCCATAGATGCAAATGTGCAATTCAATACCGCGCTCATGGGCCAGTTCCCCAAGGCGTCCAAGGGCTTTCACGATGGTTTCCCTATCCAGTTTCATACTTGTATGGTGCGCATATAGCGTATTCATGCAAGTTCAAAAGTAGATACTGACTTCCTGTTACCAAATGAAAACCGCTGTTCCCTATTGTAACCCGTTTTTGTAAGCCGACGCTGCGAATTGAGCCTATTCCAGCTCACTCCAGCAAACCTACATACTGCCCCAAGTCCCTCTCCTGCAAACACTAGCCAACTCCTGCCAACTCCAGCAAACTCACCCTTCCCAACCTGGCCAGCCTAACACTTCCGCTGTCTAGTAAACGGGTTTCACGTCACAGATTCAGGACAGCTTGAATGGATTGATGGCCCGAATTCCGGCGTAATGCTGGCCATTATTGAAATCTTCGGAGTACAGGTGCCGTGCGCCGCTGGTCTGTGCGGCGGCCAGAATCATGGCATCCCAGAGTGAGACCTGCCAGCGTTCCTGCAGGGCCAGGCCCAGACCGAACAGTTCGAGGGTGTTGTCAATGACGCGGAACCGGCACAGGTCGCCGATGACAATTCCGGTCTCATCCAGGGAGTTCCCCGCCCGGACGAAATTTACCTGGAATTCCTGCAGCACTTGGACACTGATGGCCACCTTGGAGGGCTCCAGCCAGGCCCCTTTCAGGATTTCCATGGCCCGCGCCCGCTTGTTGCCTGCATCCAGGTCGTAGGCGTACAAAAGGATGTTCGTATCGAGGAAGACATCAACGCTCATGGGCCCGGTTCCTGGTCATCGGTTTTCCACCAAGATGATAACCCTTGCGGAGTCGTTCCACGGGATCTTCCCCGACCAGGCCGGCGGACTCTTCCTTCTCCAAGACGGTTTCCAGGCCCTCAATGACCAGCCGTTTCAGGGTGGTCCCTTGATTGGCGGCCCTGACTTTCGCCCGGCGAAGCAAATCGTCCGGCAATTCGATCGTGGTCTTCATATGGCCATATTTACGGGTCCACGGTTGTCTGTCAACCCGCTGCCACCAACGTTACGGTAAGAAGGATCCTGCCTTTCCCGCGGGACGGGAAGCGGCTTGCATGCGTGGGCACCAACGCCACCCATGACCCCTATTCCACGCACTTTACTTTTCCTGCTGTCGGCCATTTGCTCAACCGTTCCGGTTGTGGCCGGCGGGAACTTCGTCCTGTCGACGTCCGGATCTGGCCGGGCCACGGCCTACCTGGAATCGCCCAAAATCGCCACCTTCGAGGGCCGGACGCATGTTGCCTGGCTGGATTCGACCGCTGAGGGATTCCGCATTCGTATCCGGACATTGGATACCAAGACGGGAGAGTGGTCGCCTGCGGTGACCGTTGGCGAGGCGGAGGACAATCACGGAGGTCCGGCCCTGGTGGTGGACCGTGAAGGCTACCTGCACATTGTCTTTTACTCGCATCATCACCCGTTTCGCTACCGGCGCTCCCTGCGCCCCAACGACGCCTCGGAATGGACACCCTACGAGGAGTTTGGGACCAACCTCACATACCCCTCGATGGTGGTGGCCAAGGATGGCTCGCTGGTGCTGGCGGCGCGCCGGAGTTACGACGACGCGCCATGGGAACTGGAGATGTGGCGCAAGCCGCCGGGTGAGTCGTGGTCCAGACAGGGTGCGGTCCTGCGCTCCCGCCACACCGGTTATGCCCAGTTCGCCGGCTCCCTGGCATGGGGCCCCGACCACACGACCCTGCACCTTGGCACCCGGATCTATGAAACCCTCGCCGATGAGCAACAGTCCCCGCTGACCACGGTCGGGTACCTGAAGAGTGAGGATGGCGGATGGCACTGGACCCACGCGGACGGAATCCCGGTTACGCTTCCAGCTACTGCGGAAAGCGTGGATGTGATTGCCAGCGGGCGGGGCAGGGAAAGCCGGATCCTCAACGCCGGCTCGATCGGAGTCGCTCCCGACGGCACTCCGTTTGTGCCGTACAGCGTGCGCTGCGACGACGCATCCGAGGCCTGGCTCGCGACTCCTGCCGGCAACGGCAAGTGGCGTCACCTCCACCTGAATCCGTTCCTTCCGGACACCTTCCGTGACTGGGCCCTGTTCATGCACGGCGGCCTTGCCTTTGGCGCTTCCGGCCAGCCGATGCTGGTGGCTACGCTGATGCGCCTGAAGCCGGAAACTGTCGACTGGGGCGAGCCCACCACGGAGGTGGTGTGTTTCCGCTCCGAAGACGGCGGTCTGTCCTTTACGGCCGAGGTGCTGGACCATCCGGATCCGCTGACACCCCGCTGGATGCCCAACATCGAGCGGCCGACCGGCTTTAACCAGATGCCGCCGAATCCCGCTTTCATCTACACCGACGGTTCAAGGGGGACAAGCCTCAGCGACGTCCTGAGCAACCGCGTTATCTATCATTCGGATGCCGGACAAGGCTCTGCCACTCGGGCAGCTGGACCAGCTGGATCCGGTAGATAACCTGGTCCGTCTCGTCCGGCCCTTCGGCGCCCCTGGCCGCCCGGATGGTTTCCTGCTGTTCCGGGTCGATGCTCTCCACCCAGGCCACCGTATAAAGGTGGTCGTCCGGGCCGATGGCGATGCTCTCGGTGAAGAAGACCCGTTCCCCAGTGGAAGTCTCCAGGGGCCCGTGATCGGTGACTTCCCCCGTATCGATCCGGTAGGTGAGCAGATGGACGGAGGTCTTGATATCCATCCGGCCATCGACTGACTCACCGGGAGCGTGGGCCAGGTAGAAGAGGGTGTTGTCCGGTCCGAGCATGAAACCGAGCTGGGAACGGTAGGCACTACGCCGGGCGAGTCGCGGAACACCGTCAGCCCGCAGGGAAGCCACCGAGCGCAGGACTCCCGTCGAGGGAATGAATTCAAAGAGCTGCGTGCTGCCGCCCTGGATCCCCCAGAAACTGCCGGTGTTCGGATTCCAGCTGATGGCGCGCCAGTTGTGCCAGAAGTAATGCGTCTCCTCCGGCAGGCTGAAGCCTTCCTCCTGCACCGGGGCCACCGCGGCCAGGTCCAGGTCCTTGTAGAAGGAGACCGGCCTCGGATCCTCCGTATCGAATTTCCAGATACGCCCCGTATCCGTCGACCCGTAGAGGACGCCGTCGCCGTCGACGGCGAGGTCCCGGCAGATGAAGTTCCAGTCCGTGCCCGGATGGCCCCATTCCCCGCGCTGCTGGACGGCCCCCCAGTTCAGGAGGAGCCGATCCTCCAGGTTATAGCTGAGCAGCAGTCCCGTCGGCCAGGTCAGGCCATACAGGGTTTCGCTTTCCGGTTCCAGGGCCATGGTGATGATCCCCTCGTTGGGCAACCCCAGATTAGCCAGGTCCTCATACGCTCCCGTGGCCAGGTTGTAGCGCATGAAATGGCCGCCCGGATAGGGGACGCGCCCGTTATCCGGTCTCATGTTCGGCAGGCTGCCCCTGTAGGAGGAGGTATGGGTGGAGAAGTAGAGCCATCCGTCATGCTCAATCAGGGGGGTATGGATCTTGCCATGCAGGATCTCCTTTGCGGGATCCTGCCCGAGTATTTCCGCCAGGTCGCCGATCTGTTCCATGGATTCGCTCACCGGATCAAAGCGAAACAAGCGGGCCGCGGACCGCGGTTCATGCGTACTGACGCTGAAGTAGAGCTTCCCGTCGGAGGCCGCGGTCAGGCTGTGGTAATTGCAGTCGCCCTGCAGGTAACCGGGATCAAACAGGCGGACCGGAATCTCGTCGGCTGAAAGGAAGGGAAGGAAACCCGTGATGAGGCAGGCGAGGGGGGTGATTTTGCTTCGCGGATGAATTCTCATGGCAGGGGTGGTCGAATCATAACACAATCGATGCGGACGGCCGGTCTCCCAATGCGAAATCATTTGTCGTCCGGCTGGCCAGGATCGGCCAATTCCAGCATGGATGGCTATTCCAGAGCTTGCGGATTGTCAATCCGGGCTGCATGATGCATTTCATAATCTACCAGGCTGCCTTCATTGCCTGTGTGAAATCTGTTCCCTATTACAATGACGAAAAGGACCAACTACATTCTGGTTGACTACGAGAACGTGCAGCCCCGGAGCTGGGATTCGTTGCGCGGAATACCTTTCAAGCTATTCCTCTTTGTCGGAGCGAACCAGACAAGGATACCCATCGACCTGGCCCAGGCACTGCAGTCTTTGGGGACCGCGGCGGAATACATCCGGATAGACGGGAGCGGGAAGAATGCCCTGGACTTCCACATCGCCTATTACCTGGGCAAGCTCGTGGAGGAGGATCCGAATGGGCATTTTCACATCATCTCCAAGGATACCGGGTTTGATCCCCTGGTGCGGCATTTGAAAGGCCGGAAAATAAAGGTCGGCCGGGCCAAGGACTTGCTGGAAATCCCGGTCCTGAGGATTTCCAACACGAAGCCCCTGGAGGAGAAGGTGCAGGCCGTGATCAAGTACCTGGAGGCCCGCGGCCCGGCCCGGCCGAGGAAGGTCAAGACCCTGCGCAATGCCATCAATTCCCATTTCCAGAAGACGCTGGAGGAATCCGAATTGGACAAACTGGTGGCCGACTTGCGCCAGCGCGGGGTTGTGCAGTTCGACGGGGAAAAAGTTACCTACGTCTTGTAGAGGCTATCGAGTGGTTTCTGCCGTTCAGCCAGGCAGTGAAGCAGGCCAGGTTAACTCCATTCCAACCGGTTAATTCAGCGTTCCAAATTGACAGTTAAGAATTGAGGCGATATAGCCTTAGCCTGTTGCCCCGGTTGATTCAGCTCAAAACAAGGGGACCCCAATGTACCGAGTATTTCTGACCAGAATAGCCGCATGGATCGCTATTGGCATTTCATTTGGCTCGGCAATAACACATGGCAGCACTTCATTCTGCAGCGATTCCATTATCGATATTTCCGGGGGCGCTTTCCACAGCCTGTTCCTGAAGTCCGACGGCACCGTCTGGGCAACCGGCTTGAATAGTTATGGTCAGCTCGGCGACGGAACCAACGAGAGCAAATCCATCCCGGTCCAGGTCATGAGCGGCGTCAGCGCCGTCGCGGCGGGTAATAATCACAGCCTGTTCCTCAAGTCCGATGGCACGGTCTGGGCAACCGGCCGGAATGATCGTGGTCAGCTCGGCGACGGGACCAACGAGGACAAATCCACCCCGGTCCAGGTCATGAGTGGCGTCAGCGCAGTCGCGGCGGGTAATTATCACAGCCTGTTCCTGAAGACCGACGGCACGGTCTGGGCAACCGGCCTGAATTACTATGGTGAACTCGGCGACGGGACCACCGAGGACAAATCCACCCCGGTCCAGGTCATGAGCGGAGTCAGCGCGGTCGCCGCGGGCGGATCTCACAGCCTGTTCCTGAAGACCGACGGCACCGTCTGGGCAACCGGCCTGAATAGTAAGGGTCAGCTCGGCGACGGGACCACCGATAACAAATCCACCCCGGTCCAGGTCATGAGCGGCGTCAGCGCAGTCGCGGCGGGCGGCGAACACAGCCTGTTCCTGAAATCCGATGGCACCGCTTGGGCAACCGGGTACAATTTTTATGGTCAGCTCGGCGACGGCACCCCAGTGGACAAATCCATTCCGGTCCAAGTCATGAGCGGCGTCAGCGCAGTCGCTGCAGGAAGCAATCACAGTCTTTTCCTGAAGACCGACGGTACTTTCTGGGCAACCGGGTCCAATGGTTTTGATCAGCTCGGCGACGGAACCAACGAGCGCAAATCCATCCCGGTCCAGGTCATGAGCGGAGTCAGCGCCGTTGCCGCGGGTGAATCCCACAGCCTGTTCCTGAAAACTGATGGCACCGTCTGGGCAACCGGCCATAACAATAGTGGTCGGCTCGGGGACGGGACCAACGTGGACAAATCAACCCCGATCCTCGTCATGAGTGGGGTGAGAGCTGTCGCGGCGGGTTATAATCACAGCCTGTTCCTCAAGTCCGACGGCACCGTCTGGGCAGCCGGTAGCAATAATAATGGCCAGCTCGGCGACGGGACCAACGTGGGCAAATACACCCCGGTCCAGGTCATGAGCGGCGTCAGCGCCGTCGCGGCGGGCCATGAACACAGCCTCTTCCTCAAGTCCGACGGCACCGTCTGGGCAGCCGGTAGCAATAATTATGGTCAGCTCGGCGACGGGACCACCGTGAACAAATTCGTCCCGGTCCAGGTCATGAGTGGAGTCAGCGCTGTCGTGGCGGGTTATGACCACAGCTTCTTCCTGAAGACCGATGGCACGGTCTGGGCAACCGGTTACAATATTTACGGACAGCTCGGCGACGGGACCAACGTAAACAAATCGGCCCCGGTCCAGGTCATGAGCGGCGTCAGCGCCGTCGCGGCGGGAGGCTCCCACAGCCTGTTCCTCAAGTCCGACGGCACGGTCTGGGCAGCCGGCCGGAATTCTTCAGGTCAACTCGGCGATGGGACCACCGTGGACAAATCCACCCCGGTCCAGGTCATGAGCGGGGTCAGCGCGGTCGCCGCGGGCGGCGCCCACAGCCTGTTCCTGAAAACCGACGGCACGGTCTGGGCAACCGGATGGAATAGTCTTGGTCAGCTCGGCGACGGGACCTACGAGGACAAATCCACCCCGGTTCAGGTCATGAGCGGCGTCAGCGCGGTCGCCGCGGGCGGCTTTCACAGCCTGTTTGTGAAGACCGACGGTACCGTCTGGGCAACCGGTTGGAATGAATATGGTCAACTCGGCGCCGGGACCATCGTGTTCAGATACACCCCGGTTCAGGTCATGAGCGGCGTCAGCGCGGTTGCGGCGGGTCATAAACACAGCCTGTTCCTCAAGACCGACGGCACCGCTTGGGCAACCGGGTCCAATTATTATGGTCAACTCGGCGACGGGACCTACG
>CAJXMX010000099.1 GCA_913056355.1 uncultured Opitutales bacterium | reverse complement strand
TTTTTCACGACAAAGCTGCCCTTCAGGCCGTCGTAGGGCGCCAGGGCCTCTCCGGCCGCAGGGACCACCGCTGCCATCTCACCGGCGGCGAAATGAATCGTGTATTCCCAGGTCCCCGCCTTGTCCGGGCTCAGGTGGGCGCGCCAGGTATGGCCGGACGTGGCCGAGCTTTCAGCCGCCTGTCCATCCGCCGCAAAGTAACCGGGCACCTGGTAAACCGGGAATCCTGATTCATGGCCAAAGGTCACGGTCATCCGGCAGTCCGTAAAGGGGTTCAGCTCGCCGCCCGCTTCGCTGGCCCAGGGACCCGCGAGGTCCAGGGTCAACTTGTGCCATTGCTTCAGCTCCCCGTGGATCGCAACCTCGGCGGAGCCATCCGGACCGCTTTCCCCGGCACCGGAAGTCAACAATTCACCGGCGTTGTAGAGGGCTGTCGGTCCGGCTTCCTCCGGACGCTCGAAATCGCGGTCCCGGGTCATCAGCCATTTGTCGAACTCCGTACCATCCTCCCGCATGGAGAACATGATGGTGTGGAATCCCGGCTCATCGATGTCCAGGTACAGCTTGTAGGGCTCCCCGGTGTGCACCTCCCGGGTCCGCTGCTTGCTGTCCCAGTACCACTGGTCCTTGGCGGTCCACTGCATCCGTTGGCCGGACTCCGGCCATTCCCCGTCGATGCCGACGTGCAGGCCGTTGTCCTCGGTGTTGGTGGAATAAATACGTGCCCAGACATAGTACCGCCCCGGGTTGTGGATGTAGACCTTGTAATGAAGGGTGGCCATCGGACCCGGCGCATTGCTGAAGTTTTCCCCGGCAATGAGCTTGTCGTCATGGCTGCGCCGGGTGTCCGGGAGAATCTCCAGATAAGCGCCCCCGCTGGCCCCCTCGGCATGGTTCGGATCCCCGTCCGGGGCTATTTCCGGCGTGTTGCGGCGATTGACCAGGTACCAGGCCCGGACCGATGTGTCGGTCTGCCTGAAAAACTGTTCCGCTTCCGCCACCACCAAGCCGTCCTGCTCCTCAAACCAGGCGGATTCGGTGAGGGCCGGCGTGGCCGGTTCCAAAGCCAGGCCCGGGGTCCCGGGCAGGGCCAGGACCAGAAGGGTAAGAAGCGGGTGCGGGTAGTGTTTCATCGCTGAGGAATCGGGGGTTATTACACGAAATGAATTCCTCTATGGACAGGATTTCTGTATCAAAATCAACCAATATCGACTTTTTGATATCAATAATGCTTTACTTGATATCTTTACTTTCATTATCTGAATGCATGAAACGCTTACCCCTGCTTCTATCCCTGGTCCTTGCCATCCCCGCATCCCTGCTCGCGGCCGACCGGCCCAACGTGGTCATGATCTGCGTGGATGACATGAATGCCTATGCGGCCAAGAAGCAGTACCCGCTGATCCAGACCCCGGCCATCGACCGCCTGAAGGCCCAGTCGACCTTTTTCCCGAACGCGGCCTGCAATTCCCCGGTTTGCAATCCCTCCCGCTCCTCCTTCTTCAGCGGGCTCTACCCCCACACCACGGGGGCCTACCTCAACGGCAGTGACGGCTGGAACCGGTCGGAAATCCTGAAGCAGATCAAGAACCTGCCCGAGCACTTCCAGGCCAATGGCTACGTCACCTGGGGGGCCGGCAAGATGCTCCACAATCAAATCTCCGACGAGCGGGAGTACGCCATGTGGAGCAACGCCCCCACCTACCAGGGTGGCTTTGGTCCCTTTGGCGACGAGGAGCACCAGTATGGCAGCCGCTTCCGGTCGATCCAGGGCTGGACCGGGCCCGATACGGATTTCCCGGACGTCAAGAACGCCAACGGCGCCATCGATTTCCTGCAGGAGGAACACGAAATGCCCTTCTTCCTCTTCTACGGCCTGTGGCGGCCGCACAGCCCCTACACCGCGCCCGGGCGTTTCTTCGACCAGTATGACGAGTCCGACTTCGACTTCCCTCCCGGGCGCCTCGAGGGGGACCTCGATGATGTACCCGAGCTGGGCCGGCTCCTGACCGACGGCCTGCATAAATACGAGGGATTCGACATCCCGAGGGAAGCGCTCATCAAGCGGTTCCTCTGGGCCTACGCGGCCAATACCAGCTTCGCCGACTGGAACGTGGGCCGTGTCCTGGAGGCCCTTGACAACTCCCCTTACGCGGACAACACGATCGTGGTCTTCTTCTCCGACAACGGCTTCCACAACAGCGAAAAGGAACGCTGGGGCAAGGCCACCCTGTGGGACCTCTCGGCCTGCATTTCCATGATGGTCCGTGTCCCCGGCCAGCAGGCCCGGACCAGCCCGGCCACGGTCAGCCTGGTCGACCTGTACCCGACCCTGGTCGACTACTGCGGTATTCCGGCCCCGGACCACAAGCTCGACGGGCACAGTTTTGTCCCCGTCCTGGAAGACCCGACCGCCTCATGGGCCTACCCCGCCTTCACCAGCTACGGGGTTGAATACGCCTCGGTCCGGGATACCGCCTACCGCTACATCCGCTACCCCGACGGCAGCGAGGAGCTTTACGAATATGCCAGCGATCCCTGGGAATTCACCAATCGCTCCGATGATCCCGGCCTGGAGCCGGTCAAGGAGCGCCTGCGGCAATACATTCCCGCGGAATGGGCCCCCTCCACCGGGGGTCGCCTGGAAGTGCCCCGGGACATGGAAAAGGTCATGCGGCCGCCCACTCCGTGGGACCACCTCAAGCCGAACAGCTGATCCGGCCGCCCCTTGCTACCAGCGGCGCCGCTTGATCAGCGGCATCCCCTCGTGGTAAAAATCAAACTCAATCCGGCCGCTGCCCCGGAGCCGGGTACTGGAACCGCGGACAAATTTCATCGTGGTTTCCCGGTTGGCGGCCACGGATCCGGCCTCGCTGATCCAGATCAGCTCCGGCTCGGTTTCCCCTTCGTGGAAGATGTAGAAGACGATGTATAAATCCTCGAAATCCTGGTCCACCTGGAAGGTGATGACGTTGACTTCACCGAGATCATCGCCCTGCCTCACGTAATCCTGGATGAGGACCTGCCCGACGGCTGGCACCCGCATGTTGATGTGGGCGAATCGGCTGGAGGTGACCATCTCCCGGCTGCCGTCATCCATCAGGATGACCGGATTATTCCGCTTGGCACCGACCACGTGATGCAGGCTTCCGCCATACTTCACAAAGAGGATTCGCGCGTCCACTTTGGGGAAGGGCGATCCCGGGGACGCCTCCGTGTTCAAGCTGCGAGGGCCGGCTGCAAAACAAGGCCCCGTCATCGCAAGCACCGTTAACATCAGAAAGCCCAATCGTTTCATGGCTGGCTCCTCCTGTAAATTATTCCCGGGGTTGTGACAATCCGAATTGCTGCACCTCTTCCGGTCCCGGCGAGGCGTAGGCGGGGTCGATGGCCCGGATGAAAATGTCTCCATCCTTCTGGATTTTCACTTCCAGAGGCACCAGGGTCACGCCGGAGGGATTGATGGTATGGGCGTTGTCCCCGACCTTTTCCTCCAGGGCTTCCTCACGGCTGACCGGCGGCACGTTGGCGTTGTAGAAGGCCGTGCACCACCAGCGTCCCTCCCTGTCCTGGAAGGGTGTTCCGTGGCCCAGGAAACGGCCGGCAAAGCGGCGCGGCCCGTAGGGCCCGGTGATGCTGTCCGATGTGCAGTAATAAAGGTTGTAGGTCCCCTTGCGCATCCGGTCGGTGGACCAGGCCGTGCCAAAGTGTACGTACTTGTCCCCGATCCGGCGCAGCGTCGCCCCTTCGTGACCGATTTGGCGGTCGCTGGGGTCGATCCGCACCGGCTCGGCGGCAAAACCGGAAAGGTCCTCCGTCAGCGGAACGATCCAGGTATTGCTCCAGAGCAGGTAGACGGTCCCGTCCGTGTCCTGGAAAAGCGAGGGATCGTGCTTTCCCTGCATCCGTTTCCCAAGGGGAAGCCTGTAGGGTCTCCTGAGTTCCGCGCCCGTACTCACGGCCAGGTTCGCTCCCTGCTTGACCGGAGACGGCGAAGTGTGGACCAGCATCCATCTGCCCTCTATAAAGTGCAGCTCCGGCGCCCAGAGGCGCCAGTCGCCCTTGTCGTCGCCGGCGAAGGCCTCCGGGTCCGCCTGCGCCCAGTAACCGTCCTCCAGGTCGAAGACGTCGCCGTGGTAATCCCACTCCGCGAGGTCCTTGCTGCGCCAGACGCGGATCCTCGTGCCGACGATGCTGCGCTCCTTCTGTCCGGTGATGTCCGGACGGTCCAGGCCGGAGTTGAAGGGCTTGCCGAACTCCCGCGGATCGCCCGGTTCAGGGGTGGTCCCGGTCAGGTAGTAGAATCCATCCGGCCCGATCATGATATAGGGATCCCGGATCCAGCCGTCCTTGATGTGAAGGCTGTGGTCGTGGGCTTCCAGTCCGGCGAGGATCTTTTCAGCCGGTAGGGCGGCATTCAGGGAAACGGGTACCAGGCTCATGGGAAGGAGTGTCAGGAAGGAGAGAATGGCAGGGGTAAGCGGAGATAATTTCATTATCATTATTGAAACTATTTAGTTTTTTTAGTGATTTTTTTGAAATTTAATTGAATTGACAAGTGATTTTACTACAAGAATCAAAACAAATCTCCCCGATCTGCCCAAGGTACTCCATGAAACACATTATACTCCTTTTTGTTCTAATCCGGGCCAGTCTGCCCTTGTCGGCGGATACTGCCGGCGAGGGCCGGCCCAACATCCTGCTGATCCTGGTGGACGACCTGAAGCCGGTCATCGGGGCCTACGGCGACCCGGTGGCGCAGACGCCTTCCCTCGACCGTCTGGCCTCCATGGGCGAGCGCTTCGAACTGGCCTACTGCAACCAGGCCGTCTGCATGGCCTCCCGCTACAACCTGCTGCTGGGCTCCCGCTCGACGTCCACCGGATTCTACAACTTCGGGACCCAGTTCCGCGATGTCTACCCGGATGCCGTGACCCTGCCCCAATACTTCAAACAGGCCGGCTACCATGTGGAATCCATGGGCAAGGTCTTTCACATCGGTCACGGAAATTTCGGGGACGAGGCCTCCTGGAGCGTTCCCCACCATAAGGACAAGGTCATCGAGTACCTGGAACCGGCCAGCACCCAGTACGGGCATTTGACCCGCGAGGAGGCCTTTTTCACCAATGCGCCCCGGAAAACCGGCGTGGTGGTGCGGGAGCTTCCCCGGGGGGCGGCCTGGGAGGCCCCGGATGTCCTCGACGAGGCCTACGCGGACGGACGCGTGGCCACCTATGCCGTGGACCGTTTATGGGAACTGACCCGGAACCAGGAGCAACCGGTCTTCATGGCGGTCGGGTTTGCCCGGCCCCACCTGCCCTTCTCCGTTCCCCGTAAATACTGGGACCTGTACGACCGCGCGCAGCTGCCCATGCCGGAGGTGACGGATCCCATCGAGGGGGCCCCGCCCTACGCGCCCAAGCACGGCGGGGAAATCCGCAACTACTTTCCGATTCCCGTCAACTCGGACGAGTATCCCGAGGACCTGGTCCGCACCCTCATCCACGGCTACTACGCCAGTGTCAGCTACATGGATGCCCAGTTGGGCCGGGTCCTGGACGCCTTGGAAAAGAACGGCCTGGCCGAAAACACCATCATCGTCCTCTGGGGGGACCATGGTTTCCACCTCGGCGACCACAACCAGTGGACCAAGCACTCCAATTACGAACAGGCCAACCGCATTCCGCTGATCATCGTGGCGCCGGGTGTGACCCGGCCCGGATCCAGCACCGGGCAACTGGCGGAATCCGTGGACATTTACCCGACCCTGGCCGAGCTGGCCGGACTGCCGCGCCCAAACCCGTCACAGCCCATCGACGGGATCAGCCTGGTACCGGTCCTGAAGGACCCGGATGCCCGCATCCGCGACCATGCCTACCATGCCTATCCCCGCCGCGGTGGCGTGAACCGCATCGGACAGGCCATCCGGACCGGGCGCTACCGCCTGGTCCGCTGGTTGCCCGCCGAGGAGGGGGCCGCACCGGTCGACCTTGAGCTTTACGATTACCGGGAGGACCCGCTGGAAACCGAGAACCTGGCGGAAAGCCGGCCGGAAGTGGTCAAGGAGATGCTGGAAATCCTGGACCGCCACCCTCTCCCGAAGCCGCAGGTGGACAGGAAGAACCAGGCCATCCGTCCATGAACCGAATCCGCGTATTCAGTTTCCGGCTACTGGCCACTTGGCTGGCAGCCCCCGCCCTGCTCCTTGCCGGCCAGGCGGCGAACCGCCCCAACGTGCTCATGATCATCGTCGATGACATGAACCACTACGGTTTCCACGACACCTACCCCGGGATCCAGCTGCCGCACCTCGATGCGCTGAAGCAGCAGTCCATCACCTTTTCCCACGCTTACTGCGCGGCACCCGTCTGCGGCCCTTCGCGGGCGGCGGTTTTCAGCGGGATAGCCCCCCACCGCACCGGCGCGTACCTCAACGGGGCCGATCCCTGGCGCCAGGCTCCCCTGAACCGGACGGAATCCCTGGTGGAGCTCTTCCAGCGCAGCGGTTACCTCACTTTCGGAAACGGGAAGGTGTTCCATGCCAAGCTGGACGATGGACGCCTGGAGAAGATGTTTTCCAACAAACCCTATGCGGGCGGATTCGGCCCCTTCATGCCCGAGGGTGAGGAAAAGCCGATCCCCGGCGACCGCTTCTGGATCGCCGAGCCATGGGACGGCCCGGACGAGGATTTTCCCGATGTGCGCAACCTGCACAGCACGCAGGAATTCCTGGCCCGGGAACATGAGGAACCGTTCTTCGCCGTCCTCGGCCTGTGGCGGCCGCACACCCCATTCACAGCGCCCCGCCGCTTCTTCGATCTGTATGACGAGGACAGTATGCCCCTGCCACCGGGGTACCGGGAGGATGACCTCGAGGACGTCCCCCCGGAGGGCCATCGCCTGTCCCGGATCTGGGGTAAGCGCTGGGACCTCACCGGAGCCTCCGACCCGGATGCCTGGCGTCACATGCTCTGGGGCTATGCAGCCGCCCACAGCTTCGCCGACTGGACCGTCGGCCAGGCCGTCGAGGCCCTCGACAAGAGCCGCTATGCCAAAAACACGATCGTCATAATCTGGTCGGACAACGGCTATCACATGGGCGAAAAGAACCACTTTGAAAAGGCCACCGTCTGGGAAATGTCGGCCCGGACACCGATGCTGCTCCGCCTGCCGGGGAACAAGAACGGAGGCACGCTTTGTGAGCGGCCGGTCAATTCCATCGACATCTTCCCGACCCTGGTGGAAGCCTGCGGACTGGAGCATCCCGGACAAAATCCCGACGGCGCCAGCCTGGTCCCCCTGCTGGAGAATCCCTTCCGCGAATGGAACCGGCCCGCCCTGACCTGCTATGGCGAGGGAATCATCTCCGTCCGCTCGGAACGTTTCCGCTACATCCGCTACCCGGACGGAACCGAGGAGCTCTACGATCACGCCACCGATCCCAACGAGTGGAAAAACCTGGCCGGCGACCCCGGTTACAAAGCGGTTGTCGATTCGCTCAGGGCCTGGCTGCCGCTCCGGTATGCCCCGTCCCTCGGGGGCCGGAACGGATAAGCCGTATCGAATTATTGACTACAGGACAGGAATGAACTTGAAGATCCCGATCGCCCTGACCCTCCTGGCTGCCGGTTCCATCCTGGCCGCTCCCGGGAAAGCGGATACCCGCGACATGAACATCCTCATGATCGTCGCCGAGGACTGGTCCGCCTTTGCCCTCGGGACCTACGGCAATCCCGTCGTCCAGACCCCGAACCTGGACCGGCTGGCGGAACGCGGCATCCGCTTTGACCGCGCCTACTGCCAGGGCTCCGTCTGCAATCCCTCCCGAGCCTCCTTCATGACCGGTCTGCGCCCGGACTCCACCCGGGTCTTCGGCAACGGCGACGTGATGGATGAGCTGGTCCCGGAAGGCGCTCCCAGCCTGGCCGCCCTGCTCAAGCAGCGAGGCGGCCCCACGGCGGCCATCGGGAAGCTGGTCCATAAATGGGAGGACGCCGGCCGCTTTGCCGAGGGCTTCGACATTCTGGAGTACACGCACGACTATGACCTGCCGGAGGATTTCCCAGGCCAGGCCGCCGTTGTCCCGGCGCCGGAAGGCGGGCCGGTCTGGGCCGAGGACGAGGCCCTTCACCTGCCCGAACCGCACGGGAGCCGACTGCGCGAGTTGATGGAAGAACGGGACGCCCGCCTGGCCGCCGGGGAACCGGACGGCTGGGAATTGCGCAAACCCTTCCAGCAATACCACGCCGAACAGATCGGCCACGCCAACCTGCCCGAGGAGGCCATGGAGGACGGCCGCATCGCCCGCCGCTCGGCCGAGCTCCTCTCGGAGCTGGCGGCCTCGGATGAACCCTTCTTTTTCGCGGTCGGCCTCTATGCCACCCACACCCCCCTGCTGGCCCCGGCAAAATACGTGGACCTGTATGATCCGGAGAAGATAAGCCCCAGTCCGGCCCGTCCGGAACTGGACCGCGGCATACCCGACGTGGCCCGCCGCTTTGGCCGCAACTACGACATTTTCAACGGCCTCTATCCGCAGTTCGCCCGGACCCCCGAGCGGGAGCGCGAGGCCCTGGCCGCCTACTATGCCTGTGCCAGCTACCTCGACGCCCAGATCGGCCTGATCCTCGACGCCCTTGAGGAAACCGGCGAGGCCGACAGGACCATTGTTTTATTCTTCTCCGATCACGGATTCCACCTCGGGGAACACGGCATGTGGAGCAAGTTCAGCCTCTTCGAGCAATCGACGCGGGTACCGCTCATCGCCTGCGTTCCCGGAGCGGCCGGGAATGGGCGGGCCAGTGATTCCATTGTCGAACTGGTCGATATCCTGCCCACCCTGGCGGGATTCTGGGACCTCGAGGTGCCCCCCGTTGTCGAGGGTCGGGATCTCAGCCCCCTTCTGGAGAATCCGGACCGGGAGGTGAAGCAGGCCGCCTACACGGTCATCCCCATCGCCGGCCTGGGCCGGATGGTCCGCACAAGGGATTTCCGCTACTCCGAATGGAGGAAGGACCGTTCATGGCCCGGCCGGCGTGCCCCGGCCTACGCCCGCGAATTGTACAATCTCAGGGAAGATCCCCTGGAGCAGGTAAACCTCATCAACGATCCCCTTTATGCACAGAAGTTGCGCGAGCTGTCCCGTCTCCTGGAAAGGGGCCCGGACACGCTGGCCCCCTGACGGGATCAGAACGTAACGACAATCCACTACATATTCATTTCATGGCAGACCCGACCCAACCGGACCACAAGCACCATTCATGGGCCCCGAAGCCTCCCCTGGGCTGGAACAGCTTCATCTGCTACGGCTCATCCGTCACGGAGGACCAGTTCAAGGCCAACGTGGACGCCTTTGCGGAAAAGCTGGCTCCCAGCGGCTGGGAATATTGCGTGCTCGACTTCTGCTGGTCCCATCCGGACCCCGGACCGGTGGCCAATCCCAACCAGGAGTCCGGCTTCCGTCCGCGCCTCGCCTGCGACCAGTGGGGCCGCCTGCTGCCCGCCCCGGAGCGCTTCCCTTCCAGCGCCGACGGGGCCGGCCTGAAGCCGCTGGCCGACTATGTCCATGCCAGGGGCCTGAAATTCGGCCTACACATCATGCGGGGCATTCCCCGCCAGGCCGTGGAGGACAACCTCCCCGTCAAGGGTTCCGATTTCAATGCCGCAGCCATCGCGGACCCCTCCAGCACCTGTACCTGGCTCAACCACATGTACGGCGTCAACATGGAGACCGGGGAGGCCCAGGCCTGGTATGATTCCATCTTTGAGCTCTACGCCGAGTGGGGGGTCGACTACATCAAGGCCGACGACATCCTGACCGATTATCCGGGGCCCTATCATGCCGCCGAGATTGAGGCCATCCGCTCAGCCATCGACAAGTGCGGGCGCCCCATGGTCCTGAGCCTTTCGCCCGGACCGGCCCCCGTCAACCGGGCCGCCCACCTGGCCGCCAATGCCAACCTCTGGCGCATGTCGGCCGATTTCTGGGACCGGTGGGAGAAACTGCGGGAAATGTTCTACTTCTGCAATGCCTGGACCGGGCTCGGGGACAGCGGATACTGGCCGGATGCCGACATGCTGCCCCTCGGGCGAATCGCCCTCTGCGGGCCTGAGGGACCGCCCCGCAGCTCCCAATTCACCCCCGAAGAGCAAAAGACGATGATCACCCTCTGGTCCATCTTCCGTTCCCCGCTGATGATGGGCGGAGACCTGCCCGCCACCGGCGAAGAAACCTTTGCCCTCCTGACCAACAGGGAGGTTCTCGAGGCCAACCAGGAGGGCCGCAACCCGTACCAGCTCTACCGGCACCAGCACCTCGTGGCCTGGGTCTCCGAGGCCGCCTCGGGCCGGGACCGCTACCTGGCCCTCTTCAACCTGGGCGACCGGGCGGAGCCGGTCCCGGTCAGGTTCTCCCAGCTGGACCGCGGCAGCCGCCTTCATTTTCGCGACCTCTGGAGCGGGAAGGACCTGGGTGTCATGAATAATCAATACGCACCGGAGCTCCCGCCCCACGGCTCCGCCCTCTACCGTATCACTCCCGCCTGATCCCTTTTGCCACATGCCATGAGAATCCATTCCCTTATCCATTACAGCCTGGTTCTGGCCGCCCTCATGCCCCATATGGCCCGGGCCTGGGAGTTGTCCCCCGCCGACCGCATTGCCTGGCGCGACTACCCGTCCGTCTTCCAGGCCTGGTACGGCATCGACATGCCGGAAATCCCCATCGAGGCGGAAGCGGACCGCCTCCGGGCCGCCGCCCGGCACGACGTGATCTGGGAGGAATCCCTGAGCCAGCTCGGCGAGGGTGCCGACCTGGTCCTCGGCGTGGTCTGGGACCACAAGCACAAGGGACTGGGAACCAGCTTTACCGCGGAAAGCCGCACCAAGGCCCTGGCCAACCGGAAGGCCCTTCTCCGGCACAACCCGAACATGGTCATGCTGATGGAGATCCGCTGGCGCGACGCCCCCAGCGACTTTCTGCCCGAAGACAGCGACTGGTGGCTCCGGGATGAGGAGGGTGAGCCGGTCGTTGGCTGGACGGGAGGCTGGACCCCCTTCTGGATGCTCAATTACGAAAATCCCGGATTCCAGGACAACGTGGCCCGGCAAGCCCGCATCGCCATCGAGTCCGGCATCTTCGACGGCATCATGCTCGACTGGAGCGGCCACCTGGAAATCGTCAGGAAGGTCCGTGCGGCCATCGGCGAGGAGGCCCTGATCATTGTCAACATCCATGACAAGATCGAGGACGGGAAAAAATACGCCCCCTACATCAACGGATCCTTCATGGAGTGCAATCCCCGGGACGCGACGGCTCCGGTCAACCGCAATCCGACAACCTGGGACTCGCTGCGCGACGGCCTGGTCTGGTTCGAGGAGAACCTGCGCCAGCCGACCCTGAACTGCCTCGAGGTCTGGGGTGACCGGGAAGACCTGTCCCGCATGCGGGCCGCCACCACCCTCGGCCTGGTCTACTCCAACGGCAGCGTCCTCTACGGGGATCCCAATCCCCTCCCCACCCCCGACCACCTGCACGACTGGTACGGATTCTGGGATCAACCGCTGGGTCGCCCCTCCGGCAACCGGCGTGTCCGCCCGGACGGGGCCGTCGAGAGGGAATTCACCGGCGGCCTGGTGGTCTACAACGAGGCCGGCAACGGTGCGGTCACGGTGGAGTTTGACAAGGACCGCGTCCGCGCCTCCGACGGCCTGCGCGGCACCCGCTTCACCCTCGCCGACCGCGACGGCGAGATTTTCCTGTACCCATAATTCGCTACACTTTTAATCCTCAGCCCCTCCGCCATGAACGTGAACATCTTCGAGCACCTGACCCCGGCCGACTTCATCGCCTTTTTCGGCTACTTCATCGCCCTGGCCGTTGTCGGCTGGTGGGCCGGACGCAAGAAGGGAAAGACGGCAGCGGATTACTTCCTGGCCGGGCGTTCCCTGCCCTGGTACGTGGTCGGCAGCTCCTACATCGCGGCCAACATCTCGACCGAGCACTTCATCGGCCTGATCGGGGCGGCCGTCATCTACGGCATCTGCGTGGCCACCGGGGAATGGAGCACCATCATCGCCTTCAGCTTCCTCATCTGGCTCTACATTCCCTACCTGCTCAACTCGAAGATCTACACCGCCCCTGAATTCCTCGAGAAGCGGTTCAACACGCCCATGCGGACCACCTTCGCGGCGGTCACCCTGATCGTCAATGTAGTGGCTTTCCTGGGACCGGTCATTTACGGCGGCGCCCTCGTCGTGGTGGAGATCCTCCCGGTCAGCATCCCGACGGCCATCATCGGCATTGCCATCCTGTCCGGCTTCTGGGCCATCTGGGGCGGCCTCAAGTCCGTCGCCCTGATGGACCTGCTGACCATTTTCGTCATGGTTGGGGGCGGCCTCAGCGTGACCTGGCTGGGACTCAGCCACCTCGGCGGTGGCGAAGGCGTGTTCCATGGATTTGCCCGCATGATCGAGGTCAACCAGGCCAACGGGGGCTGGGCCCGGGAGTGGCTCGACACCAATGTGCCCTACATGATCAACGGGTCCGGGGCCGGCGACCCGTACGACCGCCTCCTGGTCCTGCAACCGGCCTCCCACAAGGTCACCTCCTGGGTCCACTGGGTCTTTTCCTTCTTCTACATCGGCGTCTGGTATACCGCCATCAACCAGCACATGATCCAGAAGGTGCTTGCCGCCAAGGACATGTACCACGCCCGCATGGGCATGGTCTTCGCCAGCGGGCTCAAGCTCCTGCTTCCCTTCATCGTGGTCATTCCGGGACTGATCTTCTTTGCCATGAATCCCGACATCCTCCATCCGACGCCCGGGCAGGTGGCGGAGATCTCACCGGAAGCCGTCCAATCCGGCGATCCGTCCCTCTACAACGCGGCCGCCTTTGCCTGGTCCGAGGACGCCGCCAACAAGACCTATATCCTGATGATCAAGGACCTGGTCCCGCCCTTCCTGGTCGGTATCCTGCTGGCCGCCCTCTTCGGCGCCATCCAGTCGACCGTCTGTTCCGTCCTGAACTCCACCTCCACAGTCTTCACCATCGATTTCTACAAGAAATACATCCGGCCCGATGCGGGCGAGGCCCGGGAGGTGATCGTCGGACGTCTGGCCGGGGTCATCATCCTGACCCTCTCCATCGGGGTGGCCCTGATGCTGGCCTATGCCACCAGGGTCAACCTCTTCTGGTACATCCAGATGCTCTATGTCCTCTTCGCGCCGCCCTTCTCGGCCACCTTCCTGGTCGGCTCGCTCTGGCGGCGGGTCAGCGGCAGGGACGCCCTCATCGCCACCTACGTTTCGCTGGTCTTCGCCCTCGGGCTCAAGGTCCTTGAATTCAACCACGCCCTGCCGGCCTGGTTGATGCCCTTCGTCATGCAGGGCCTGACGGTCTGGGCGGTCTGCCTGGTGGTGCTCTTTATCTCGACAATGCTCTCGGCCCCGCCCCCGACCGAGCAGGTCACCGACGACCTGACCTTCAACTGGAAGAAAATGGATTTCGGGACCGGTCTGGGCACCCGCTGGTGGAACAGCGTCACCCTGTGGTGGATCCTGACCGTGGCCGGCATGTTCTTCTTCGTCGCCCTCTTCTCCATTATTCTCTAATCCTCCGGATACCTCCCTCATGAAGCACGGATCCCGCACCCTCCTGAACCTCCTTATCCTCGCTGCCTGCTTCTTGCCCCGGCCGGCCCAGTCGGAATCCTTTACCTACCGGAATCCCATCACGGACGGCATCTGGCCGACCGGCCTGCGGGACTGCCAGGTCCTGCGCGACGGCGACTGGTGGTACCTGACCGGGACCTCCTTCCCCCATTGGTCCCGCCAGGAAGTGGAGAGCGATCCCCAAACCTTCAACAACGGGGTCGTCCTCTACCGCTCCAGGGATCTCCTCCACTGGGAATTCCGCAAGTTTGTCGTTGCCCGCCCCGGCCCCGACAAGTGGTTCTATCGCCGCTTCTGGGCCCCCGAGATCCAGAAGATCAAGGGCC
>CAJXMX010000098.1 GCA_913056355.1 uncultured Opitutales bacterium | reverse complement strand
GACCGCCCGGGACAGCTCCGGGCCTATGTCGGCAAGGGCCTTCTGGAATCGCGCAAGGCGCGCCTGGTCTGCATTCCCACCACTTCCGGGGCCGGCAGCGAGGGCTCCCCCAATGCCATCATGGTCGACGAGGAGGACCACGCCAAGAAGGCGGTGATCAGCCCCCACCTGATCCCGGACATGGTCCTTATCGATCCCGAACTGACGGTTTCCGTGCCGCCCCATGTCACTGCTGCCACTGGATTCGATGCCCTCTGCCACTGCATCGAGGCCTACGCCAACAAGTACGCCCACGCCCTGGTGGACGGGTTCGCCCTGCAGGGCATTTCCCTGATCGCGGGAAACATTGCCAAGGCCACCAACGAGGGGACCGATATCGGGGCCCGTCGCGCCATGGCCCTCGGGAGTTACCTCGGCGGCCTCTGCCTGGGACCGGTCAATACCGCCGCGGTCCACGCCCTTTCCTATCCGCTCGGCTCCGCCTTCGGCCTGCCCCACGGGCTGGCCAACGCCATCCTGATGCCGGCCGTTTTCCGTTACAACCTTCCGGCCATGCCCGAGCGCTACGCCCGTATCGCCCTGGCCATGGGAGTCGGGGAAGCTGAATCGCCCGAGGCCACCGCGGAAGCGGGAATCCGCCTCCTGGAGGACCTGATCGATCAATGTTCCCTCCGCGAGGGGCTGAAGCGTTTCACGATTGATTCTTCCCAATTCCCGGAACTGGCCCGGCAAGCGCTGCAGATCACCCGCTTGCTCAACAACAATCCCCGCGAGGTGGATCTTGCCGCCGCCCAATCCATCTACCGCCAATCCTTTCCAGATTCATGAAAGACAAAAAGCATTTCCATGGGGTCGTGGTCCCGGTGACCACCCCCTTCACGGCCGAAGGCCAGATCGATATCCCGGCCGCGGAGCGTATCATCCGCCGCATCGGGGCCGGTGGCCTCGGGGTTTTTGTTCTCGGCACCACCGGAGAGACAGCCTCCATTCCGCGGCCCGAGCGCTACAAGCTGGTTGAGGCGGCGATGCGCGCCGCGGAGGGAAAATTCCCGGTCTACGCCGGCATCGGCGACAACTGCCTCTCCAACGCGGTCCTGGCCGCCGACCAGTACCTCAAGCTGGGAGTCACCGCGGTGGTGGCCCATCTGCCCTCCTACTATCCGCTCACCCCGGAGGAAATGCTGAATTACTTCACGCTCCTCCACGACCAGGTGCAGGGACCGCTGATGGTCTACAACATCCCCTCCACGACCCGGATGTCGATCCCGGTCTCGGTCGTCGAGCAGCTGGCCCGGTTGCCCCGCTTTGTCGGATTCAAGGATTCCGAGAACGTTCCGGGCCGGATGGAGGAAGTATACGGGAAACTCGGGAAGCTGGAGGATTTCTCCCTCTTCATGGGCTCCGCGGTCCTCTCCATGGAAGCCTTGAAAATGGGTTTCGACGGACTGGTCCCGAGCAGCGGGAATATCGTTCCCGGGCTCTGGGCCGAACTTGACCAGGCCGCCCGGGACGGCGACTGGCGGCAGGCCAAGGCCCTGCAGGACCGGCTCAACGAAGTGGCCGCCCTGTTTCAGCGGGGCCGGACCCTCGGCCAGTCCCTGGCCGCCCTCAAGGCGGCCCTGCACGCCATCGGCCTTTGCCAGCCGCATGTCCTCCCGCCGCTGATCACCTTCGACCGGGAGGCCTGCGCCTCCGTCCGCGACCAACTCCTCGAGCTCTGCCCCTTCCTTCTCGATGAAGCTGAAGCCGCTCACCGTACTGGCGGATGACCTGACCGGCGCTTGCGAACTGGCCGCCATCGGGCACAACTGGGGCCTGGAGACGGCCGTCCAGACCTGTCTCGAAACCCAGCCGGAAGCGGCGGACCTTGTCGTCTACGACACCGAGACCCGGCTCGACCCGCCGGCCGTGGCCGGGGAAAAGCTGCGCGAGCTGGCCCTCCGCATCCGGGACCGGCAGCCGCAGCGGCTGCTCTACAAAAAGACGGATTCCGTCGTCCGGGGACCGATCGCCGCCGAGCTGGAGGCGCTTCTGGAGGTTCTGCCCTTTCAGCGGGCCTTCTTCATCCCCTCCAATCCCGGCATGGGGCGGGTGGTCCGGGATGGCTTTTACCGTATCAACGGGGTTCCCCTGCACGAGACCGGCTTTTCCGGCGACCTGCATCATCCGGCCCGCTCCTCGCTGGTCGTGGAGCTGCTGGGCCCGGTCGGCGACCGGAAGGTGCACCCGGTGCCGGCCGGCCAGGATCCGCCTGAATCCGGCGTGATCATCGGCGATGCCGGCTCCGAGGCCGACCTCGACCAATGGGCCGCCCGCCTGGATGGGCAAACCCTGCCCGCGGGGGCGGCCTCCTTTTTCCGGGCCATCCTGCGCCGGCAGCGCGGGGAAGCCCCAGGGCCGACATCGCCCCCGATGGTGCAGGGCCGCACCCTGTTGATTTCCGGAACCACCGATCCCGGCCAGCAGGCGGTGCTGGAAGGGATGTCCCGTTCCGGCTTCCCCTCGGTCAGGCGCAGCCTGGCCCAACTGGACGACACCGGCAGCCATGGCTGGGCGGGTCAAATCCGGACCCTTCTCCAGCGGGAATCCCGCTGCCTGGCCCATGTCGACAGCTCCATGGCACCGGATCCGGCCCGCGCGAATCTGGTCCGGGAAGCCCTGGCGGACATGGCCGCCAACGTCCTGCGGGACGGATCCATCGGCCACCTGGTTGTCGAGGGCGGCGCCACCGCGGCCGCGATCTGCCAGGCCATGGGCTGGGACCGCTTTACCGTGGCCCACGCCTGGGCCCAGGGAATCGTCTCCCTAAGGCCGGTCCGGAATCCCGCCCCGCTTTTCACCCTCAAGCCGGGCAGCTATGCCTGGCCCGATAGCTTCAAGTCCATCCTCACCGGCGATACAGCCGGCCAATCCTGAAGAACATGCGTAGTAAAATTGCCATTACCATGGGCGATCCCAGCGGGACCGGCCCGGAACTGATCACCAAGGCCTGGGCGGATCCCTCCGTCCACGAAAATTGCCTGCCGGTTGTGGTGGGCGACCTCGAGACCCTGCGCCGCGCCCAGACCTTTACCGGAACCGGGCTGGAGATCCGGGCGCTGGAGGATGTCTCGGAAGCCGCCTCGACCCCGGAACGGATGGAGGTGGTGGACCTGGACAACGTCGACCTGGACAACCTGCAGCTGGGGACCGTCTCCGCTGAGGCCGGCGACGCGGCCTACCGGTACATTCGCAAGGCTACCGAACTGGCCCTCGACAAGCAGGTCGGGGCCATCGTGACCAACGCCATCAACAAGGAGTCCCTGAACAAGGCGGGCCATCACTACGACGGCCACACCGGTCTTCTGGCCCACCTCTGCCAAACCCCCGGGGTGACCATGATGCTTGCCGCAGGCAAGCTCCGGGTGAGCCATGTCTCGACCCACGTCTCCCTCGCCGAGGCCATCAACCGGGTCCGGCCGGAGCGGATCCTGAAGGTCATATCCCTCACCCACGACGCCCTGCGCCAGTTGAAGATCAATAACCCCCGCATCGCCGTGGCCGGCCTCAATCCCCACGCCGGGGAGCACGGCCTGTTTGGCACCGAGGAGGAGGAGTTTATCGAGCCGGCCATCCGCGAGGCCGTTGCCAAGGGGTTCAATGCCTCCGGTCCCTACCCCGGGGACACCGTTTTCTTCCGCACCCTGCAAGGTGAATTCGACGCCGCGGTGGCCATGTACCACGACCAGGGCCATGCGGCGGTGAAAATGCTCGGCATCTGGCTGGGGGTTAATATAACCTTGGGCCTGCCCATTATCCGCACCTCCGTCGAACACGGTACCAATTTCGACCTGGCCGGCACCGGTAAATCCGATCCCCGCAGCCTGCTGGAAGCAATCCGGACCGCCGCACGGATGGCGGAGCGTCCCTGAAAACCCGTTCCCCCACAGATTTATGAAGTCTCTCGTCAAATGGACCACCCTCGGTCTGGCCCTCCTGCCAGTGGCCTGCACGGCCGGGGTAGAACTCAAGGATCCCATAATTTACAGCGCCACCGGGGAGGTCACGACCGCTGCCGACGGCGGCCTGCGGCCGGCGGTCGGCGTCCAGAACATAGAGGTCTACCGCGCCAACCGCAGCCATCCGGCCCACCAGGACGGCCTGGACCACACCTACCTCCACGCGCCCAACCTGGCCTACTGGAAAGACCGGTTCTACCTGGCCTACCTGAGCGGTGCCGTCAACGAGCACGACGCCCCGACCGACACCTCCCTGACGGTCTCCACGGACGGCGTCCACTGGTCTGATCCGAAGCTGCTCTTTCCGGCCTACCAGCTGCCGGACGGAAGCTACACCATCACCCACCAGAGAATGGTCTTCTATGTCTCTCCGGAGGACCGCCTCCTGGCCACCGCCTTCCATGGCGAGTACCCCAGCCCCAACGACGGGAGCGGGATCGGCCGGGTGGTCCGGGAAATCCACATGGACGGCAGCCTGGGCCCGATCTACTTCATCCGTTACAACCAGCAGGAGGACTGGGATCCGGCCAAGGCGAAGGAATACCCCTTCTACACCGATTCTTCCGACGAGGGTTTTGTCGCCGCCTGCAAGGCCCTCCTCTCCGACCGCCTGGTCACCGCCCAGTGGTGGGAGGAAGACCGCTCGGAGGACGGCTTCTACCCGGTCAAGGGGAAGGCCCTGGCTTTCTACACGCGGCCCGACGGAACCGTCGTCGGAATCGCCAAGGATGCCCAGGCCTCCTTTTCAACCGACAACGGCAAGACCTTCACCCGGACCGGATTCGCCCCCGGCCTGCCGGTAAATTCCGCCAAGTACTGGCCCCAAAGGACCGACGACGGCCGCTACGCCCTGGTCCTCAACCCGACCGGCCGCCTGCGCCACCCGCTGGCGGTGGTGACCAGCGACGACGGGCAGCACTTCGACAACCTCCTCGCCATCCACGGGGAACTGCCGGTGCAGCGCTTCCCCGGACTCTACAAGAACATGGGCCCGCAGTACGTGCGCGGAATTGTCGACGGGAATGGCAATCCCCCGGGTGACGACCTGTGGGTCACCTACTCCGTCAACAAGGAGGACATCTGGATCAGCAAGGTGCCGGTCCCCGTCACCGGGGAGGTCGCGGACGGGCCTTTTTTCGATGACTTTGAAAGCGATGCCGCCGGATCCATGCCGGCCGGATGGAATGTCTACCGCCCCCTGTGGGCGCCCTCCGAGGTCGTCGCCACCGGCAGCGGGCAGGGGCAGGCCCTCCGCCTCAAGGACGAGGATCCCTACGATTTCGCCTCGGTGACCCGTGTCTTTCCCCTCAACCGGAGTGTCCTCATCCGCTTCAAGGTCCTTGCCGGGCAGCTGGACGGACGCTTGGAGATCGACGTCGCCGGGCCCCACGGCGGCCGGCCGGTCCAAGTCGCCCTGACAGCGGACGGCAAGATCGAGGCCCGGCATGAGGGCATCTGGAAACCCGGAGGGGAATATTCCGTGGGCGAATGGATCGAGGTCGAGCTGGACGTCAATCCCGGCGGCAACACCGAGCGCTTCCAGCTCCGCATCAACGGGGAGGAAGTCCTCTACCGCATCGCCTACTTCACCGATTTCATTCCCGCGGTGGAACGCCTCACCTTCCGCACCGGCTTTTACCGCCTCCGCGGCGACGGCGGCCATGAACTGCCCGGGGCCGATGACAAGTCACCCAAAAAGGTTTTCCTGATCGATGATGTCTCCATTGAACCGCGTCCGTAAGTGGCTCCCAGCAGCCCTCGGGATCCTGGCCGTTTCCGGGCTGGTCGCCGGCCCTCGACACTCGCTCGAGCTGGAGGACGGCTGGCGCACGGCCCTGGCCGCTTCCGGGGAAGTTTTCAACTCCGGCTATGTGGATCCGCATTTCAGCGACCGGACCTGGGAGGTCGTGGAGGTGCCCCACAACTGGGAATCCTACGAGGGCTACCGTCAGCTCAAGCACGGCAACCTCCACGGGACGGCCTGGTACCGCCGCCAGCTGGAGGCTCCCGAGCTGGGCCCCGACCAGCGGGCCTTCCTTTTCTTCGAGGGGGTCGGTTCCTACGCCACGGTCTGGCTCAACGGCGACGAAGTCGGACGCCATGCCGGCGGCCTGACCACCTTCACTTTCGATATCACCCCCTACCTCGTGCCCGGGCAGCCCAACCTGCTCACCGTCCGGGCCGATCATCCGGCCGGGATTCGCGACCTGCCCTGGGTCTGCGGGGGCTGCGAGCTGGCCTACGGTTTCTCGGAAGGCACCCAGCCCTTCGGCATTTTCCGCCCGGTCCATCTTGTCGTGACCAATTCGCTACGCGTTGAGCCCTTCGGCGTCCACATCTGGAACGGCCGGGACATCTCCGAAAAGGAGGCCCGCCTGGACATTGCCGTGGAACTTCGCAACCACGGCGAACGGGAACGTTCCGCCCGGATTCGGGTCTCCCTCCGGGAGGCCTGCGGCGACGTCGTCTTCGAGGAGGAGGTCGGCATCAAGGCCGCTCCCGGCCAGCCGGCGCAAGTCAGGCTCCGCTCCCCGGCCATCGGGCATCCCCGCCTCTGGTCGCCCGACGATCCCTACCTCTACCAGGTCGTCACCGAGATCATCGAGGACGACGAGGTTATCGACGAGCTGTCCGTCCCCTACGGAATCCGCTGGGTGGAATGGCCGGACCTGGACGGCCAGTCCGGAAAACCCCTCCTGATCAACGGCCGGCCGTTTTTTATCAACGGGGTGGCCGACTATGAACATCTCCTCGGCGCCAGCCACGCCTTCAGCGAGGAGCAGGTTGCGGCCCGGGTGGGCCAGATCGAGGCGGCCGGCTTCAACACCTTCCGCGACGCCCACCATCCGCACAACCTGCGTTTCAACGATTACTGGGACCGCGACGGCATTCTCTGGTGGACCCAGTTCGGGGCCCACATCTGGTTTGACACGGATGTATTCCAGGACAACTACAAGACGCTCCTCCGGGACTGGGTCCGGGAGCGCCGCAACAGCCCTTCCCTGATCCTTTACGGCCTGCAGAACGAGAGCAAGCTGCCAACCGATTTCGCCCGCGAGTGCGCGGACATCATCCGGGAAATGGATCCCACCGCCTCCACCCAGCGCCTGGTCACCACCTGCAACGGCGGCACCGGCACCGACTGGGACGTCCCCCAGAACTGGTCGGGCACCTATGGGGGCAACCTCCAGGCCTACGGGGAGGAATTGACCGAACAGCGCATGGTCGGCGAATACGGCGCCTGGCGCAGCCTGGAGTTCCATTCCGAGGGAGGCTTCATCGAGGACGGCCCGTTGACCGAGGACCGCATGGCGGCCCTCATGGAGACCAAGGTCCGGCTCGGGGAGAAGGTCAGCGACAAGGCCATCGGGCACTTTGCCTGGCCCTTCACCACCCACCAGAATCCCGGCCGCAACGTCGGCAGCGCCGGCCAGCAGATGATGGACGGCATCCGCGAATGGGACCGCATCGGGCCGGCCAACAACAAGGGGCTCTTCACCATCTGGAGCGAGCCGCTCGACGTTTTCTACATGTACCGCAGCAATTACGCGGATCCGCAACTGGAGCCGATGGTCTACATCGTCTCCCATACCTGGCCGGACCGCTGGACCGAACCGGGCATCAAGGACGGCATCATCGTCTATTCCAACGCCGACGAAGTGGAACTCTTCAACGGATACCTCGGACGCTCCCTGGGAACCCGCACCCGCGACGGCAGGGGAACCCATTTCCGCTGGGACGGGGTGGAGATCGGGAACAATGTCCTCTATGCGGAGGCCCGGATGGACGGCCACCTGGTGGCCACCGATATCGTGGTCCTGCACCATCTTCCGCAGGACCCGAAACTGGCCGCATTCGACCACAGCCCGCTCAACATTACCGCCGCCGAGCCGGAATGGCACTACCTGTACCGGGTCAATTGCGGGGGCGGGGACTACACCGATGTCAACGGCAACACCTGGATGGCCGACCGCTATCTCCGCGAAGGCGACCCGTGGGGATCCGTGTCATGGGCGGGCCAATACAAGAACCTGCATCCCTTCTTCGGCAGCAAGCGGGAAATCTTCGATCCCGTCCTGGGCACCGGAGACGATCCCCTTTTCCAGTCCTTCCGTTACGGCCGCGAGGATCTCGAATACGTTTTTGAAGTCCCCGAGGGAAGCTACCGCATCGAGCTGTACTTTATTGAACCCTGGTATGGCACCGGGGGCGGGCTGGACTGCACCGGCTGGCGGCTCTTCGACGTGGCCGTCAACGGCGAGACCCGGATCCGGGACCTCGACCTGTGGAGCGAGGCCGGCCGGGCCGGGGCGGTCCGCAAGGTGCTCGAGGCGGATGCCCGGGATGGCAAAATTGAAATTTCCTTCCCCCGGGTCATGGCCAACCAGGCCGTGATCAGCGCCGTGGCCATCGCCTCCCGGGATGCCGGGATCGGGATTCGTCCGGCCACACCCCTGTTTGAATTGGACGACACATCGGGAGAACTCCACCACCTTCGCTTTATCGACACCGGCGCCCGGCTCTTCAGCGATGCGGATGAGACCATCGCCGGACTTTCCTGGGACCTGCGGGAGGCGGACTGGATCCAGACCCCGCAAAGCATGGCTGCCGGGGACCACGGCATCACCTTCACCCTGAATGCCGACGCGGATGTATTTATTGTTCATGACAACCGGATCACGGAAAAACCGGAGTGGCTGGCGGATTGGGAACGGACCCGCTTTACCCTGATCACGGCCCATGGCGTATGGGGATCCCCGGACATCCTGACCCGTCGCTTCAATGCCGGCGACCGGGTCCTCCTCGGGCCCAACGGGGGTCAGGAACACCCGGGAGCCTGCATGTACACGGTCCTGGTCAAGGAACGCTTCCCTCCCGCTGAAGCAACCATGATCCAGGACCTCGAGGTCAGCGGCAGTAAGGATCCCGCCGGCTGGCGGGCCCTGGCCAATTTCAAGACCGGCCAGCGCCTGTACGGTGACGCCGGGGCCAGCCTGACCCGCTTCTCCTCACGGCTCAGTGACGCGGACTGGATCCAGACGCCGGTGGCCGACGCCGGCAACCCGGAGCTCAGCGCCAGCTTCACCGTCAATGACCACAGCGAGGTCTTCGTCGCCCTGGATCCGCATATCAAAATGCTCCCGGCCTGGCTCGGGGACTGGATCCAGACCGACTGGTACCTCTCCGTCGATCCCGGGGGCCTGCAGCGCCGCACTTTCCTCAAGAAGCGCTTCCGCCCCGGGGAGACCATCCACCTCGGCCCCAACGGTTCCCGTGCCGACGGAGGTGAAGCCGACATGTACTCGGTCGTCCTGAGGACCGTCCGCGCCGACCAGACCTACGCCGCGGATACCGCCGTCCGCCAGGATTCGCGGACCATGGACTGGACCATCGAGGTTGGTGTCGGAGACCGCTATGGCCTGAACTTCCGTTATCGCAGCAATGCCTCCCAGACCATCACCACCCGCTTCAGCATCATCGCCGAACGCGACGGGAGCGTTGTCTGCGAGGACGAGATCCAGTTCCCGCCCACGAATGGGGAATGGGCCTGGTCCCGCTACCGGACCTGCGACGACATCAACGCCGGGATCTATTTCCTGCGACTGGAATCCCCGAACCTCGACCAGCTGGAGTTCGAGTCCCTCCAGGTGGAATGAGCAAGAGCCAATCAGCTTGCTTATTCGGAATTCAAATCGCAACGCCTCGAGGGCCAACGGCCCGATTTCATACCAGCCCCGACCGCAGGTCGGGGTACCCTATCGTCATGGATTGCGAGGGCTGAAAGCCCGACACCAAACCATTGGCGGGATCCCTTCAACACCGACTTATTTCGGGCTTTCAGCCCTTGCGCGTCTTTCTGTCAATCACCCAGCCCTGCTCCCGCTTCCGCGGGATCCGGGCTGGGCTGATATGGGATCCGGCCTTGGGCCGTCCCACGGGTCCTGGAATCCAGTCCGGCCTCATGGAAGCTCCACCGGGTCCTCCGGCCGCACCGTGGCGAACCGGCGCAGATCCCGGTAGTCTTCCTCCAGCCCGGCCTTCTGTAGTATCTTGGCCGATACACTGGGGCCGTTGTTCTCCCAGGTGTTGCCCGGACCGTTGGCGTTGGTGGAGTACTTCAGCCCTTCCGTCCAGTTGTCCTTGACCGTGAAGTAGGAGGACCCCTCGTCGAGGTAGATGTAGGACCAGTGGTTCGGATCGTGGACGAATTCCGGCCTGAAGATGCTGTGGATGAAATTCTCGGTGATGGTCGACTTGGGCTGGGGCGACAAGGTGTAGATGCCCCCGGTGTCGTACATCCGGCGTCCGTAGTGGTGGATGTGGTTGGCCCGGACCATGTTGTTGCGCATCGCGTTGATGGTGAAGGTCCACCCCCAGCCAAGGCTGATCCCGGTGTAGGACACGTCGCAGATCTCGTTGTGGGCGATGGTCACGTCCCGGACAAAGCCGGCCCCGATCCCCACGCATCCCCAGTCCTCGTTGGCCACGTCGGTGACCAGATTGTTGGCCACGGTCACGTCCTGCACCAGCACCCGCTCGTCGGATGGATCATAAGGGAGGTGGCTCTCGATGGGCCGGTCGGAGAACTTGCCCATGACCACCCCGTTGCAGGCAATGTCCCGGAACAGGTTGCCCTCGACCAGGACTTTCGAGGCCCCTTCCTCGATATCCAGGCCCGATCCACCCAGTTGCCTGAAGTGGCAACCGCTGAAAGTGATGTTGCTGGCCCCGCTGACCGACACCGCCGCGGTCTGGCGCCCAATCCAGGCCTGGTTCTCCAGCCCGCCCTTGTCGGGAGTCCCGTAAGGCTTTCCCAGCTTGTAGGCATCCAGCAAATACATCCCCGCCTGCAGGGGAACATGCCCATGGGTGGAGGGTCGGGTCCAGGCCGCGTGGGAGAACTGGATATTGCGGATTTCGACATGCTCCACCGGGCGGTCCAGGCTGCCCTCGACGAAAACCAGGTGCTCCAGCACCGGGATCGTCGGGACTACCGTTTCCAGGTCCTCCCCTTCCCGCGGCCAGTAGTAGACCTTGCCCGCGGACAGGTCCTGGTACCACTCGCCCGGTTCGTCCAGGAAGGCGATGTGGCTGGTCAGGAAATAGGCGGAGTTTCCGGTTTCCTTGATCACCACCGGCGGCCAGGGATGCTCGAACTGGACCCGGCTCTCGGGCTCGTGGAAGGTGACCCTGGCCCGTTCCCCCTCGACCTCGATGTCCCTGACCCGGAGAATCGAGACCGCCCACATGGCGTGGACCACCATCTCCATGGTGCCCAAATCGGAAATGTCCTTCACGTCCTCGGCGGGAATCCAGCCGCAGCGGGCTTCCTTGTCCCATTCCAGGATCCGGCGCATGTCGTTGTCGTAATGGTCCCGGGCCCGCATGGCCTTCTCCGCCCCGATCCACATCTGGCGGAACTCCACTTGCCGGCCCGCGATCCGCGGTGCCTCCGCCACCCAGACGTTGCCCTCCGCTTCCTCCGGCAACCCGGCCACCGCTTCCTTGACCTGCTTCCAGCCTTCCACCGGCATGCCGCCGCTGATCAGGGGCAGGGCGCCCGCCTCCCCCTCGATGAGGGTCGGGGCCTCCGGCGTCCCGGAATCCTCGGGCCGGATCAGGACCGGCTCGACCAGCCGGTAAGTTCCCTCCTGCAGGACGATACGGACCCCTTCCGCCACCGAGTCATCCCCCATCCGCCGCAGCTCCCGGGCCTGGCGAAGGGCGGCGGAAAGGGCGTAAGGATCCCCGTCGTTGGGCACCTCGATCCGGAGCGGTTCGGCCGGCAGGGCCGACGTCAGGGTGCACCCCGCCAGGAGGCAGGACAGCAGGGGATTCAGGCGAAGTCCGTGGATTGGGTTTTTCATGGTTTTGGTAAACTGAATTTAGTGGTAAGGTGCAGCTCCGGGATATCCCGGCGGCGGATGCTGAAATAAGGAGGGAAGATTTTAGTTCATATAATTTCATTGAACTGTCAATGCTTTCAAGGGCGTTCCGGGCAGGCTGTCCGCCCGGTTTGCCCGCCCGCCCCAAGGCTTCCGGCCGGTCGCCTTAGGTTTTGCGTTAAATGTTTGCCTTGTAAATACTTACAAAGTCGAATTCCCGCCCCGAAAAGCCGTCCCCGAATGGTCATTTTCAGAATGCCCGTGAGCACTTCTTCAGGGTGACCTCGAAAATTCCCATGAAATCAATTTATTTCATTGCTGCACCCGGCAATTTTGGTTTTCGTCAATTTCTATTTCATGAAAACGCAAAAAGAAACCCTGGGACTCCTCTTCGGCAACCGCGATTTTTTCCCTGACCGCCTGGTCGAGGAGGCACGCAACGACTACCTCAAACTGACCAAGGAGCTGGGTATCGACACCGTCATGCTCAGCCCGGAGGACACCAAGCTGGGAGGCGTGGAGACCCACGCCGAGGCCCGCAAGTGCGCCGACCTGTTCAAGGCCAACGCCGACCGGATCGGCGGCATCATCGTCGTCCTGCCCAACTTCGGCGACGAGAAGGGCGTGCTGGAAACCATCAAGCTGGCCAATCTCAACGTGCCGGTCCTGGTCCACGGCTACCCCGATGACCTGGACCGGCTGGACGTGATCCGCCGGCGGGACGCCTTCTGCGGGAAGATTTCAGTCTGCAACAACCTTCGCCAGGCCGGCATCCCCTACAGCCTGACCCGCAAGCACGTGGTCCGGCCGGAGGATCCGGAATTCCTCGCCGACCTGGAAAAGTTCCGCGCGGTCTGCCGGGTGGTCAACGGGATGAAAAACCTCCGCATCGGGGCCGTCGGGGCCCGGCCGCAGGCCTTCAACACGGTGCGCTACAGCGAGAAAATCCTCGAGCGCCACGGCATCAGCATCACCACCGTAGACCTCTCCGAAATCCTCGGAGCGGCCGACAAGCTCCAGTCCGGCGACAAGGTCCTCACGGACAAGATCGCCGAGATCAAGGACTACGCGGACACCAAGGGCGTGCCTGAGGACAAGCTGGAGAAAATGGCCAAGCTGGGGGTGGTCCTGGACCAGTTCATCGCCGACAACGAGCTGGACGCCACCGCCATCCAGTGCTGGACCTCCGTGCAGGTCAACCACGGCTGCAATTTCTGCACCAGCATGAGCATGATGAGCGAGGAGCTGGCTCCCAGCGCCTGCGAGGTGGACGTGACTGGGGTGCTGACCATGTACGCCATGCAGCTGGCTTCCTCCAGCCCGAGCGCCCTCGTCGACTGGAACAACAACTACGGCGACGACGAGGACAAGTGCGTCCTCTTCCATTGCGGCAACTGGGCCAAGTCCTTCCTGGACCACACCAAGGTCAGCAATGCCCCCATCCTCGGCAACTCCGTCGGGGTGGAGAACACCTACGGGGCCCTGGACGGCCGCACGCCCGCCTGTCCCCTCACCTTCGGGCGGATCAGCACCGACGACAGCACGGGCAGGATCCGCGGCTACTTCGGCCAGGGTCAATTGACCGACGACGAACTGAAAACCTTTGGCAACCGGGCCGTGGCCCGTGTCAACCAGCTGCAGGACCTGATGCGCTACATCTGCAGGGAGGGCTTCGAGCACCACGTGGTGATGAACGCTTCCCACACCGCGGAAGTGATGATGGAAGCCTGCGGCACCTACCTCGGGTGGGAGGTCTACCGCCACCCCGACGGAAAATAACGCAGCATGTATTCTGACCACGAACTCCGAATCAAGGCCATCGAGCTGCGGCGCAAGCTGCTCACGGCCATCTACCATGCGGGTGCCGGGCACACGGGCGGCAGCCTGTCCTGCCTGGACATCCTGAACGTCCTTTACAACCGGGTCCTGAAAGTCTCCCCGGAGACCATGAACGATCCCGGACGTGACCGCTACGTGCAGAGCAAGGGCCACTCCGTGGAAGCCCTTTTTGTGGTCCTGGCCGAGCGGGGATTCTTTCCCGAGAAGGAGCTGGAGACCCTCTGCCATTACCAGTCCCACTTTGTCGGTCACCCCACCCGGAAGATTCCCGGCGTGGAGCAGAACACCGGG
>CAJXMX010000097.1 GCA_913056355.1 uncultured Opitutales bacterium | reverse complement strand
CCGCCGGCTCCAGCCTGGCGGCGGTGGCCAGGGACCGGATGGGCCAATCCCGGCAGGCCGGCGACCCGGCCTTGGCGGAGGCTGCGGCCCCGCCCTCCCACAGTGACCGGGCGGCCGGCTTCACGGTCTGGAGGGATGACGATCAGAAGGGCTTTCTGGATCTCTACAACCTGCCGGCCGTCGAGACGGGACATCCCTTCCTGTGGGTGCGCGGCAGCGATTTGGATCCCTACCTTCCGGTGGGTCGTATTCCCTCCATGGAGGACGGCAACGGTTCCTTTTTCTATTCTGTCGATGAACCGGATTTTACGCCCACCGGAATTCTCATCACGGCGGAACCGGAAGGGGCCCAGGTGACCCAGCCGACCGGCTCCGTTCTGCTCCAAGGGCCCTGAGCGGGCCTCAGGGCAGGACCAGAAGCAGGAAACCGAGGCAGCCGGCGGCCATCATCGGCAGCATGCCGATCAGGAGCGGTTTCCTCAAGCGCGGATCCCCGAGGGTGCAGCCCAGGACGGTCTTGAAGATGGTATTGGCCAGGGCCCCCAGGACGATGCCCCCGGCGGCCTTGGTGAGGACCACGGAGCCGGCCATTTGGGCGTTGGTCAGGGAAAGGGCGATGGCATCCATGTCGGTCAGTCCGGAGAGGAAGGCAACCGGGTAGAATCCGGCGCCGTTGCCCCATTCGGAAACCGCCTTGATCAGGAAGACGATAATCCCGTACAGCAGGGCAAACTTGATAGCCAGCTTCATGGAGAGGGGATTGTGCAGGCGGGGAATGGAGACCTCGTCGGAGCCCTTCCGCGAGACGTAGAAATTCCAGAGGATCAGCAGCGTCGTGGGGAGGGCCATGATTCCCAGCGGCAGCAGCAGTTCCATGAACAATGCCTGGTTCAGGGCCAGGATAATGACGGCCACCCGCCCGATCATGACCGTGTTGGCAATGACGATGCCACTGGCCAGGGAGTTCACGAGGTCCGGGGTGTCCCGGCTATTGCGGGTCAGGGCCAGGGTGGTGGCGGTGGAGGAGGCGAGGCCTCCGGCCAGGCCCGTGACGGTGATCCCGGCCCGGGGCCCGAGCAGGCGAACCGCCACGTACCCGACAAAGCCAAGACCGCTGATCAGCACCACCATGAGCCAGATGTTGTAGGGGTTGAAGGCCTCCAGGGGGCCGAATCCCTTGTTCGGGACCAGGGGCAGGATCAGGCCCGTGACAGCCAGGAACTGCAGGAGGCTGACGATGTCCTCGTGGGTCAACCGGTCCGCCCAGCGGTGGATGAAGGGCTTCGAGGCCAGCAGCAGCCCGACGGTCACGGCGATGGCCAGGCCGGCCTTGAACTGTCCCCAGTAGATCAGGGAACCGACCAGGAAAGTGAGGATCGCGGCGGCGTAACTGGTCAGTCCGAGGCCGCGGTGCTCGGGTTTGTCGATGGCGTTGGCGGCGATAAGGAAAATGCCGAAGGTGGCGAATGAGACCGGATAAAAGAATGCCGCGTGGGCCTCGTGGATATAGGCCGAAAGGAATCCCACCAGGGACCACAGGGCGTAGGTTCTCAGGCCGGCGCTGGATTCATCGGATACCCCCTCATGGGCATCCGACCACTGCCGGATGAGGCCGATCAGGGCTCCCACGCTGACGCTGACCACGAGGGTATGCAGGAATGACAGTTGAAGGCCTTCGATTTCCATCTTGGCCTATCCTTAATGGCCCGGGCCGGGACCGTCGAGCCTTTGGTCAATGATCGGACTTGGAGAGGTAAATGGGGTATTCCTGGGAGAATTCGTCCTCCACGATGGCCCGGGACTCACCGACCGCCTTCAGGGTCAATCCCAGCTCCGGATTGAGACGGCTGCCCACCGGGACAAAGGCCGCCCCGATGAAGAGTCCGTCCGGATGCCGGGCCGGGTGGACCTGCTGCCGGGCCAGCCGTTCGAGGTAGCTTTCCACCGAAAGCTGCTCAAGCTTCCGCTCCAGGTCCGCCGGGTCGATCTCAAGTCTTTGCAGGCGGGACCCGGAATCGCTGTCCGGGGCCCCCTCCACGGCCTCCGGTCGCGATGATTCCGGATCCTTGCGGATTCCAAACGGATCGAAGAAATGGTTGGCGGTGAAAAGAAGGGCCGCCACGAGCAGGACCGGCGCCATTACCCGGGCCACCCGCTGGACCATGCCCGGCCCGGAAGGGCGCCTGGCTGGGACCTTCGGGGCCGGCTCCCCGGGGGGCTCTTCTTCCTCCAGTTCCTCTTCCCCGATCTCCGGTGCCGGTGGAACCGGCAGGGGATCCTCGATGCCGGGGTCCGGGGGAGCGGTTAATTTCGGTCCGGGAGGAGCCTGCACCGGGTCCTCTTCCTCCTCGTCCACGGGCTCGGCCCGAGGCACTTGCAACCGTTTCCTGGGCGGCCGGTACGCCTCTTCTGACTCCTGCTTCCTTTCCTCAGGCTTCAAATGGGGAGACAGCGGCGTCAGAATCTGCTTCAGCCTCAGCTTGGGCGCGGACCCCGGATCCCCGCCGGAGCCTGGTGTATCCTCACCCGGTTCTTCCCCGAAGGATGGCTTGAGGGAGGAATCCGGATCGGGATCAGAAGGATTTGCTGAGTTCGTTTCCGGCATAGTCCTCAAAGACGATTGAATTGGATTGGATGGCGGAGATCCTCAAGCCGAGGGCTCCGTCAAAAAGGTCCCCCTCCACGTAGCTGCGGGTCTTGCCATTGGAACTGTCATAAATCAGCACCTTGGTTCCTCCGGACATCATGCCGCGAATCTCCAGTTCCTCGAGCCGTTCCCACAAGGCGGCGTTGGGTACGGCAGGCTCTGGAGCGGGCTGCTCCGCCACCGGGGCCTGCTCGGGGGGCACGGGAACAGGTTCCCCGCCGCTTGCCGTCACCCCGGCGTTTCGGGTGGCGGGCGGGCTGCTGGCCGCTGCCGGCTCCTCAATCACCGGTTCCTCCGCCTGGACCTCCGCCACGGGCCCGGCCGGTTGGGGCTCCAGTTGCGCCGGGACTTCGGTTTCCCGCGCGGTGACCTGGGACTCCGGCTCTTCAGCCGGCCCCGGCTGTACCTCGGGCTGTGTTGGCGCCTCATCTTCACCGAGAATCTTATAGACCAGGACGGTCGAGATGCTGGCGCTGAAGAGGCCGATGATCAGCACCGCCAGCAGAAACCCCCAGATCGGGCTGCGTTTGCGCTTGCCGGGCGGCGAATGCGGCGGTCCCGGCTGGTGCATCGCGTGATCCCGGGAACCGGCATCTCCAGCCGGGCGGTCCGTCTGGGCTTTCTTGAGGGCTTCGTTGATCAGGCTCATAGCTTCTTGATGTCCTTGATGGCCCGCCGTACGTCCCACCAGCTGACCACGTCACTGGATTTGACATAGGCGGAAAGGAGGGACTTGTCGCAGACGTTGTTGATCATGCGGGGAACGCCCCGGCTGTGTTGGAAGATTTTCTTCAGGGCCGCCCGGGTGAATTCCGGCCGGCCGTTGGCCCCGGCCTTGATCATCCGGTAGCGGATGTATTTCTCCATTTCATCCCGGTTGAGCGGCTTCAGGTCGTAATGAACGAGGATCCGCTGGCGCAGCTGGCGCAGGCTCTTGTCCTGCAGCTTTTCCTTCAGCTCCGGCTGCCCGATGAGGATGATCTGGAGCAGCTTCTGGGTATTGGTTTCCAGGTTGGAGAGCAGCCGCACATGTTCCAGGGCCTCGAACGTCATGTTCTGGGACTCGTCGATGATAACCACAATGTCGCGGCCATCCCCGATCAGCTTGAGGAGCAGGGCATTCAGCTGTTCCAGGCACTCCTGGCGGGATTGCCTGACCTCCTCGACTCCGAGTTCACGCAGGATGGCCTGCAGGAGCTGGGTCTCGGAGACCCGGGGATTGAGGATAAGCGCGGTCTCGATCGGCTTTTCCTCGATTTCGTTGAGGAGAAAGCGGCACAGGGTCGTCTTGCCGCAGCCCACTTCACCCGTCAGGACAATAAATCCCTTCTTCTCCGCGATCCCGTAGCGCAAATGCTGAATAGCTTCCTGATGACTGGGGGAGAAAAACAGGAAGTGCGGGTCGGGAGTGATGTTGAAGGGCATTTCCCTCAACCCATAAAAGTCCTTGTACATGGTTGGATCCCTTTATGACAGGAGTGAGGGGAATCCGTCACTCCTCAAAACGTATTTAGTGCTGACATTGACGATTTATTTATTTTGATCGTTAACAATGCTTCGCTGGGCCTCAAGAATTCTTCTCGTCCTGCTGATTGTCGTGCTTTCAGGCGTTTCAACCGGCCTGGTTCTGGTCTGGAACCAGACCCGTCGGGAGTTGGTGGCCTTCGAGCAGAAGCGGGCGGATACGGAGCTCCGGCTCGCCGAATTGCGCAAGGAGCGCGAGGCCAAGGAGGCCTACCTGCGGGATTTCCTGAATGATCCCGATTTCGTGGAACGGGTGGTCCGGGAACGGCTCGGATATGTCGGCCCGGGAGAAATCCTTTTCCGCTTCGAGAAACGCTAGGCAATTCCTGAAATTGCTTTTCAAGGGGCGGCCACTGGTTCAGATTGCCAAGGCATGATGGATCGCCAAGAGCAGCTGAAGGAACGGTTTGCCCAGGCTGGCCAGGGACAGGTATTCGCCTTCTGGGAGCAGCTGGGACCGGAACAAAGGGAAGCCCTGTGCCGGGACTGCCGGGAAATTGACCTTGAGGAAGTGGACCGGCTGGTCCGGACCCTGGTTCTTTCCGAGGCTGAGGAATCGGTGGACCTGGAAGGACTGGAACCGGCGCCCTACATTCCCCACCCGGAGCACGGGGGCGACCCGCAGCCCTGGGAACAGGCCCGGGAGACCGGTGAAGCGGCGCTTAGGGCCGGCAAGGTGGCGGCCTTTACGGTGGCCGGGGGGCAGGGGACCCGTCTCGGTTATGACGGACCCAAGGGCACTTTTCCGGTCACGCCGGTCAAGGGCAAGCCGCTCTTCGCCGTCTTTGCTGAAAAGATCAAGGCCGCCGGCGAGCGGTACGGGGTGCGGATTCCCTGGTTCATCATGACCAGCACCCAGAACCATGAGGCCACCAGGTCGGCCTTCGAGGAGGCGGATTACTACGGGCTCGATCCGGAGCAGGTGGAGTTTTTCTCCCAGGGCCGGGTCCCGGCCGTCGATTTCGAGGGGAAAATCCTTTTGGCCGGCAAGTCCGAGGTGGCGATGACCCCTGACGGCCATGGCGGTTCCCTGCGGGCCCTGGTCCGGAGCGGGGCGGTGGAGAAAATGAAGGCTGCCGGGATTGAAGTGATCAGCTATTTCCAGGTGGATAATCCCCTGGTCCGGATCATCGACCCGGAGTTCATCGGTTTCCATCTCCTGAAGGGATCCGAAATGTCCAGCAAGATGATCCCCAAGGCCTACCCGGGGGAAAAGGTCGGCCACTTCTGCACCCGGAAAGGGCGGATGCTGGTCGTCGAGTATTCCGACATGCCGGAGTCCATGCAGGAGCAAAGGGACGAACAGGGGCAGCTGCGCTTTATTGCCGGGAGCATCGCCATTCATCTCTTCGATGTCGGATTTGTGGACCGGATCGGCAGCGGCAGTGAATCGGCCAGCCTGCCGTTTCACCGGGCCGTGAAAAAGATCAGGACCATCGACGGGAAAGGAAGCGAGGTCAGCCCGGAAAAGCCGAACGGGGTGAAGTTCGAGATGTTTGTCTTCGACGCGCTGCCTTTCGCCGGCAACCCGGTGGTGATCGAGACCCTGCGGGAGGATGACTTCAGTCCGGTCAAGAATGCCCGGGGAGTCGATTCGCCGGAGACCTGCCGGGCCGACCAGCTGCGGCAATGGACCCGGTGGTTGCGGGCCGCCGGGGTGGAGGTCGAAACCGATGAGTCCGGCCTGCCCGGTATCAGTTTCGAGATCAGCCCCTTGTTTGCCGACACCGAGGAAGCTTTCCTGGAGCGCTGGGAAACCCTCAAATTGAAGCCCGCCTTGAAGGAAGGGCTGGTTCTGGCATAGTTAGGTACCGGGAGGAAAAGAATTTATGAGCATCAGCGAATCAATCAGGAACGCCGGCAAGGACGGCAAGCTGCTGGAGACCAGCGTCACCAACCTGTTGGATTGGGTGGACGGCGGATTTCTGCCACAGTGGGCCCTGGACAGCATCGGGGAACTGGTCCGTGAAGGGCAGTGGGATGAGTTGAACGACCGCTTCTATCAGTTTCTGGCCTTCGGTACCGGCGGCATGCGCAACCGGACCATCGGACGCTACGTGACGAAGGCCGAGCGCGGCACTTCCGGTCCGCAGGAAACCCCGGAGCATGCGGCGGTGGGGACGGCGGTGTTGAACGACTTCAATATCGTCCGGGCCACCATCGGCCTCTACCGCTATTGCGAGCGCTATCTCGAGGGAAATTCCCAGCCGCGCCTGGTCATCGCCCACGATGTGCGGCACTTTTCCCGCTACTTCTGCGAATTGACCGCTTCCACATGGAGCCGCCTCGGCGGTGAGGCCTTCATCTTCGAGGGACCGCGGTCCACCCCGCAGTTGAGCTTCTCCGTGCGGCACAAGAAGGCCACGGCCGGGATTGTCATCACCGCCAGCCACAATCCTTCCCACGACAACGGCTACAAGGTGTACTTCTCGGACGGCGCCCAGGTCGTCTATCCGCACGCGGAGGGGATCATCCACGAGGTCTACCAGGTGGACATCGATTCCACCCCGGCCTATTTCGATATCGACCTCTCCAAGGTGCAGGTCATGGGTGACGCGGAGGACGCCGCCTACATGGAAGCGCTCAAGGAGAACCTCCTCGACGCCAGTGTCTTTGAAAAGGCCAAGCCGAAGATCGTCTTCAGCCCGATCCACGGAACCGGAGGCATTTCCGCCCCGAAGGCCCTTGCCGAGTTCGGTCTCGAGGTGGACACCGTCGCGAAGCAGATGGTCCAGGACGGCCGCTTCCCGACCGTGAAGTCGCCCAATCCGGAAAATGCCGAGGCTCTCAAGATGGCCATCGAGCAGGCCAGGGCGACCGGGGCGGATATTGTCATGGCCACCGATCCTGATGCCGACCGGATGGGGGTCGCGGTCCGCGACGGGAGCGGGGAGATGGTCCTCCTGACCGGCAACATGATCGGTTCCCTGCTGGCCGCCTTCCGGATCGAGAAAATGAAGGAACTGGGCCTTCTGCCGAAAGAAGGGACCCACCGCGCCGCCCTGATCAAGACTTTCGTGACCACCCCGCTGCAGGCGGCCATCGCCCGCAAGAACGGGCTCAAGGTCATCGATACCCTGACCGGTTTCAAGTGGATCGGGGAAAAGCTCAAGAACTACGAGGAAATCCTCCTCGAGGGCCTGGCCGGGGACGGGATCGAGCCCGGGGAATACGACAGCATCCCGCTGGACCAGCGCCGCGAGTGGCTTCTCAAGTACAGCACCTTCTATGTCTTCGGCGGAGAGGAAAGCTACGGTTACCTGGCTTCCGACCGGCTGCGCGACAAGGACGCCAACGCCGCGGTCCTGATGTTCGCCGAGATGGCCGCCAGCCTCGAGGCGCGGGGAAGGAACATCCTCGATTACCTCGATGAAGTGTATTTGCGTTATGGATACTACCTGGAGGACGTGATCAACATCTACTACGAGGGCGCCTCCGGCGCGGCCCGGATCCGCAACATCCTCGAGTCCTACAGGAAGGATCCCCCGAAGGAAGTGGCCGGCTTCGAAGTCACGGGCTGGAAGGATTTCGGGACCCAGACCCTGCACGATGCCGACGGCAAGGAGATCCCCAAGCAGGATTTCTACTTCATTGAGCTGGACAACGGCTACAGCTACGCCGTGCGCGGCAGCGGAACCGAACCGAAGATCAAGTTCTACTGCTTTGCCAAGGAGGACGTCACCCAGCCTTCCGACCTGGAGCCGGCCAAGGAGAAGGCGGCGGGTACCTTCGCCGACATCAAGCAAGCGGTCGAGGCGGATGCCCGGGCCCGTTCCGGGGAATGAGCGACGCGGCGGAATACGCGATCCCGCTCTTCTCCCTGATCGACCGCAACAAGGTCGACCTGGAGCAGCCCTTGCCGGAGTCGCTGGCCGAACAGCTGGCCATGTTCCTGCAGGCCAAGTTCGGCATCGAGTCCCTGTCGCCGCAGCTTTACCGGCTGGGTGACGAGGCCTACCTGGTCCTGCACCAGGTCCCCGAGACCAGCCTTCCGGCCTTGTGTTCCCTGGTCGATGTCCAGCGCACCCAGCTTTATCGCTACGAGCGGACCGACCAGGACACGGTGACCCTGACTCCGCTCAACGTGAAGATCTGAGGCCGGGCCCGGCTCAGGCCAGCCGGACCAGCTCCCTGGTGGCGGGAATGTCGCCGATGATCTGGTCCGGATCCGGACCCACGCCGATATAACGGAGGTTGGGCAGCTTGTCGGGCCAGCCGGCTTCCTTGCCGAAGGCGACCTCAAGGGTGGCCTTCATCATGTTGGCCACGTAGCGCTTGGCGTTGAGGGGCAGGTTGTCGAAGGTGCGGACCTTGGAGATGTCCTCCTCCCAGCCGGGCAACTGCTTGTAGACCGGTTTCAGGCTGGCGTGGGTGGCGATGTCCCGCGGCACGTGCCGGACCGGGGATCCATCGGGACTGCGGTAAGCGGTGCAGATCAGCAGCTCCCCGCCGGGAACCCAGTCGCCTCCATAGGTCAGCGCGTCGAGCTTGTTGATGACGATGTCCTGGCAGCCTCCGTAGCGGATGGCATCGCCTTTCTCCACCGCGTCATACCAGCCGACCATGCGCTGCCGCCCGGTGGTGGTCCCGTACTCCAGCTTGGCCAGGCGCTGGCCAAGCGGGTGTTCCGGCGGGAATTCGCAGACAAAGACGTGGGTCCCGACCTTGGTGTCGTAGGCCTTGCAGACGCCGAGGGTGTGGGCCTGCTGCAGGCCGACGCCGGTGCTGAGGAAGAATTCCGCCGGCAGGGTGTGGGAGGCCGTCACGTTGGGCGGGAAGCCGAAGCGCTTGTCCAGCCAGAAGGCCTGCCCGAATTCCCCGATGACATACTTTCCCCCGGAGAGGGCCTTGTGGATCCGTTCCCGGACATCTCCGATCTGGTTCTTGAGCCGCGTTCCGGCGGTCCAGTAGGCGTCGACCAGTTTTTCCTCGTCGACCGAGTAGGGCTCGCGGCCCATGAAGCGGGTGAAATCAAATTCGCTTTCCGGGAACAGGCCGGCCTCGACCAGATTGGCGTTGGCGCGTTTTTCGGCGGCGGTGAGGGTGTCGAAGAAGCCGCGCCAGACCTCCTCGGGGACCTGGCAGACGTGTTGCAGGGTTTTCACCGTTCGGTCCATGCGGGCCTTCAGGCGCTGGGCGTAGGTTTCCCGGTCGAGCAGGTACTCGTAGAAATACATCTGGAACTGGGAGGTCTCCTCGGTATAGGCGGGGGAGATGCCGCGTCCGGTGGAGCCGCGCTTTTCCTGCCCCAGGATATTGACCCGGTACCATTCCCAGCCCAGGTCCAGGAGACGGTGGCAAAGGTCGCTGACCATGGTCCTCTGGTCGATCAGGAGACGGGAAAGGACGCTGAAGCCGCTGTGCTCGATGTAGGCGCTTTCCCAGAGAAACTTGTGTGGGTCGGCCACCACCCCGCTGCCGATGGCCAGGCACTTGACGCTTTCCTCGACCACGCCGGCCGGAAAGAGGTTCAGCTTGAGGCCGCCACTGGTATGGCCGGAATTGGCGCCCCCATTGACCTTGACCACGATCTCCACCGGGTCGCTGGTTTTGGTTTCGTTCTGCAGTTCGCGGATCAGCTCCGGGATGAGGCGTCCCTTGCCTTCATCCCCCATGCTGATGCCGGTGTCGAGGAGAATTCGGCTCGCAAAAGGTGTTAGTGCCATGGTCAAAAACAATCCACAAAAAGCAGGCCTTCCGGGGGAGGCAAGGATATCTTTGGAGAACCCGCTTCCGGCCCAATTGACCCGGGATCTTGCCAGCCGGACCGGCCTGGATAGATTCCTTTCATGAAGATCAAGACCGAGGATTTCCGGGTCCGTCAGGGCAAAAAGGTTGAACTGTCAAAATGGCCGACCGGTGTCAAGCCGGTCTACAGTTCCAAGAAGGACTACAAGAAGATGCTGGCCAGCCAGAAGGAGGAGATGGCGGAGGAGCAGGCCAAACTCTACAGTCACGACCGCTATTCCCTGCTGCTGGTCTTCCAGGCCATGGATGCGGCCGGTAAGGACGGCTCCATCAAGCACGTCATGTCCGGGATCAACCCCCAGGGCTGCCAGGTCTTTTCCTTCAAGCAGCCCAGCAGCGAGGAACTGGATCACGACTTTCTCTGGCGGACCACCCGGCGCCTGCCGGAGCGGGGGCGGATCGGGATATTCAACCGGTCCTACTATGAGGAAGTACTCATCGTAAAGGTCCATCCGGGGATCCTCGATTCGAGGAAACTTCCGCAGGAATGCCGCGACCTGAAGCACTTCTGGCAGGGCCGCTACAAGTCGATCCGGGACCTTGAGTCGCATCTTCACCGCAACGGGACCCGGATCGTGAAGTTCTTCCTGCACCTGTCCAAGCAGGAGCAGATGGAGCGGTTCCTGGCCCGGATCGACGAGCCGGACAAGAACTGGAAATTCAGCATGGCGGACGTGGAGGAGCGGAAGTACTGGGAGCAGTACCAGGAGGCCTACGCGGCCTGCCTTGAGGCCACCAGCACCAGGGACTCCCCCTGGTATGTGGTGCCCGCCGACGACAAGAAAAACGCCCGGCTGATCGTCTCGGAGATCCTCCTCGACACGCTGAAGTCCCTCCCCCTGGCCTACCCGGAGACCTCCCCGGAACGCCGCCAGGAGCTGCTCAGGATTCGCGAGGACTTGTCCGGCGACTGAGGGCGCCGCTTATTCCAGCGGATCCAGGCGTCCCACGGGGACCAGGCGCACCGGGCCCAGCAGGCCGGACGGTTCCAGGTCCCAGCCGGAGGCGTCAAAGGGTTTGTAGTTGATGTCCACGAAATTGATCTCCCGCATGATTTTCCAGTCCACCCCGCGACGATCCAGGTCGCGGATACGGTTGGCGGCGGTGTTGGTGACCTCGATTTCCAGCCGGTTCTTTCCCGGCTTCAGGTTGTCCCCGAGGCGCAACCGGAAGGGAATGCTCCAGGCGGTCCCGATCCGATTCCCGTTCAGGTAGACGCGCGCGCTTTCACGGACATCACCAAGGTCCAGCAGCCACGCCCCGGCCCCGTTGCGGGGCGCCTCGAATTCAATGGAGTACCGGGCGGTTCCGGCAAAGCGTTCCAGTTCGGGATCGCCCCAGTCGGTCCAGGAGGTCAGCTGCCGGGCGGTACGCTCCTCCGGCAGGACCGGGCCGCCGGAAATGAAGGAGACCGTCCAGTCGCCGTTGAGGGTGACCGGGGTCCCCGACAGGACGCGATAGGGCCAGTCCGGTCCCCTGGCAGGTTCCTCCCGGCTGGTGCAGAGCAGTACTGACTCCCCGGGATCCAGTTGCAGGTACACCTCCGCCGTCCCGTCCGGTCGGTGGCGCAGGGCGGCCTTCCCGGCGGTGGTTGCGGACAGGGGATCGAAGAGGCTGGCCCCCTGGACCGGCGGCCCGAGCGGGATCCAGTCCTCAACCGGTTCGCTGCCGAGGTTGGCGATAAAGTAGTTCCAGCCGTCCCCGCTGCGACGACGGATGTAGTCCAGTCCGTGCCGTTTGAGGCTCTCGGGGCGCAGGCCCTCCACCTGGCCAAGGGCTTCCGCAACCCCGCCCACAAAAATGCGGCCTTGCCCTGTCCCGGCCAGCTTCAGCCCGTTCGGTCCCGAGTCGTGGAAGGAAAGGGACTCCAGGATGGCGGTGAACCGCTGCCTGCGGGATTCCAGTTCTCCCAGTCCGGGCACGTCCCCAGGAAGCGCGGTGAACACCACGCTGGCTCCGGCATTGGCCAGTCGTTCAAGAGTTTCCAATGTGTCCAGGGGCATGTGCGCGGTGGAGGGGACGACAAGGCAGCGGTAGGTGCTGCCCGGCGTTTGGATTTGCCCGTCCTGAACTTCGCAGGCCATAAGCTGCCGGTCCGAAATATAATCAAAGGCGTAGCCGGCTTCGCCGAGCTCCCGGGCGGTGGCGCCGGTCGCGGTCTCGTTGATGAAGCCGACCTCGTGCACGGTCAGCTGCCTGACCAGTCCCTCCGGGTCGTGCCAGATGTCATGAGCCGGCCAATACAAAAGGACCGGGTTGTCCGGGCTTCCGTCCTGGAGGACGGACTGGACGCGGGTCACGTAGGCGTTCAGGGAGGAGAAATCATCCCACCACGGGTTGTTCGGGTTGAACTGGGTGGAGGCATAGAAGAGCCAGCCCGGCCAGGGGGCGTCCCGGGGCGAAAAGACCGTCCCGTGGTAGAAGACATGGTTGATGCCGTCCAGCAGGACCCGGTCCAGCTCGGGCTTGACGTAGGCCAGGGTCACCTTCCAGTGGTCCCGCAGCCAGGTTGCCGTCTCACAGGAAACCAGCGGCTTGCCCATGACGTGGGCGGCCGAGGAAGCCATGCGGCTGACCAGGGGCTCCGGCAGGTCCAGGCCCTTGCGGATGGCATCCGCTTCCCTCCGCAGGCCGGGGATGGGGAAGGGTGTCGAACCGAAGATCTCCGTCTCCGGAATGTCCGCGATGGCATACAAGTCCAGGAGATTGGCCGGCGCTCCGTGGGACTGGTTGCGGGTCAGCCAGCCGTGTGAGTGGGCCCAACGGTTCCAGGCCGATAGATAATCCTGGTGCAGGGTGTCGAGGGCGGTCCGGTAATCGGCCTTTAGCCGGGCCAGGGTGTCCGGATCCGTTTCACGGGCTCCCATCAGCACATCCGCCCAGTCGGAGAGCCGGTAGCCGTGCATTTCCTCGAACCGGGTGGCCAGTGATTCGGTCCCGTCGGCTCCGTAGTACTCGAAGGAATCGTGGAACTGGGAGCGAACCAGGTTCTCCGGAAATCCCTCGAAGGCCTCGTCGAAGCGTGACAGGTAATGGCCGATGGCCACCCCGGAATAGGGATCGAGGACCCAGCCTTCCCCGCCCGGCGCGGCCCTTTTGACCTTTTGTCCGGTCGGGACGAGGGATAATTCCCCGCTTTCCAGGACCAGCTTTTTGGCCGCATCCGCGGTCCCGACCCACGGGCCCCCGAAGGGCCATCCTGTCCCGGTGGCCATGTCGACTTCCATTCCCAGTCGCCGGGCTTCCCGCCCGGCATGGTCCAGCATTTCCATCCATTGCGGGGAAAGGTAATCGAGGTAACGCTCCTCGTAGCCCCGCGCACCATAGATCGGGGTGATCTCCACGCCGCCCAGGCCGGCCGTGGCCAGCTGCTCCAGTTGCCGGGTCAGGTTGGGCTTGTCGACCGCGCTGCCCGGCCACCACCAGCGGGTCCATGGACGGGCCGTGCCCCTCAACTCCGGCGGACGCGGCCAGACCAGCACGGCGGATGCGGTAGGGTTACCATTTCCACCCTGTGGCTCCGCCTGGAGAATTGACGACAAGCTTGCACCGGCGATGACCACCAGAAGTGCAAATGGGCGGGGTAGGTGGATTTGGATCATGAGGTTTTCCTAGCGTCTGCCGCCTTTGTCTCCGAGGAAAATCCAGTCAATCCGTCCGACTGTCGCGCCATGCTGTTGGAAGCCCACGCTTCGCTGCGCTGTGCGGGGCATGCTTTGCTCCAGCCTCCAAGCTTCACATTGTTTCGCTTGGCAGGCGCTCCTTGCATGGCTGCGCCATGCGAAGCCCGGAGTGTGAACATGGTGCTCAGGATGGGACTTGAACCCATACACCTTTCGGCACACGCCCCTCAAGCGTGCGTGTCTACCAATTCCACCACCTGAGCAGATTCCTTAAAGGGAAGAATGTAGCAACATGGAAGGGAGTCGGGGGAGTGCAAGATTTTTTTGGGAATTCGTCCTCCGCCCTTCGCCCCGCTTTCTGATGCGTGCTTGACCTGACTGTTTTATTCCCTGTGAATACGGCCTCTTTTACCTTGAATTATGGCCGACGACGCACCCGAGCAAAAACCACCCGCTGAAGAGAAGAAGCTGGACCTGAGCAGCTTGTCCTCCTTTTCCCTGGGACCGGACTGGAGCAGTGGAAACAAGCCCCGGGCGCGTTTGCCCAAGGAATCCTCCGAGGACCGGCACCGGGCTTCGCGGGGTCCGCGCCGGGATCGTCGCGGCGCCATGCCGCGTCGCGAGCGTTCCGACCGCGGCGGCGACCAGCATCCGCGTTCCCGGCATGCGCGCGAACAGCGCGTCCTCGGTCG
>CAJXMX010000096.1 GCA_913056355.1 uncultured Opitutales bacterium | reverse complement strand
TTGTAGTTTGGTTAAGCACTTGAGCCGCCACACCGTGACACACACCGGGTGGCGGTTTCTTTTTGTCCGGATTTGCCCCGCTAAAGGCCGCTTCCGGAAGATCCTTCCCGGGTGGCCGAAACTTTTTTTATATTTTTTGAACGAAACCTGAACCGCCCCCGTCTACCTATACAGACGCAACAGTCGTCGTTTTCAGTCTAGTTTGTAGTTTGGTTAAGCACTTGAGCCGCCACACCGTGACACACACCGGGTGGCGGTTTCTTTTTGTCCGGATTTGCCAAAAGCGGAGAATCCTCCACAACGGAGACATGCTGAGGGCCTACTGCAGTGAATGGGACGGCGGGGAGCAGCTCCCGCCCCTGGACCGGGAGGAAACCCATCACCTGGTCCGGGTGCGCCGGGTCCGGCCGGGGGAATCCGTGGAAGTCCTCAACGGCCGGGGCGCCATCGCCGATTGCCGGGTGGAATCGCTGGACGGACGGCGGCTGGTCCTGTCAGTAGAAGCGGTGCGGCGGATTCCGGAACCGCGCCTGCATCGCCACCTGCTGGTGGCCCTGCCCAAGGGAAAGACCTTTCCGGCCCTGCTGCACAAGGCGGTGGAACTGGGAGTGGGCGAGATCACCCCCCTGCTGACCGAACATGCCGAGGCTGCTCCGGACCGGGCGGAAACCAAGCGGGATCGCTGGGAAACGATCCTCGTCGAGGCCCTCAAGCAGTCCGGCAATCCGTGGCTGGTCCGGCTGAATCCGCCAGCCGGCCTCGCCGCCGCCCTCAAGGCTTCGTCACCCGAAGTCCAACGTCTCTGCGCGGCCCTTCAGCCGGAAGCCCGGCCCCTTTGGCAGATGCTGCGCGAGGATCTGCGCCCCGAGGGCACGATCGAGGTTTTCGTCGGGCCTGAAGGGGATTTTTCCAGCACTGAATACGTCCTCCTGCGGGAGCAGGGCTGCCTCTTTGCCTCCCTCGGTCCGCTGGTCCTGAAGGTGGAAACCGCGGCCTCCCTGGTCATCGGCGCGCTCAGCCTCTGGAGCCAATAACTTTTTCATTGTAAATAAAAATCGGGGTTTCTAGCGTGCATGGCACTATGGCTACCCCAGTTATTTTCAACAACATGGTGCTCCGCGACGGGCATCAGTCCCTGGCTGCAACCCGCATGACCACCGAGCAGATGCTGCCGGCTCTGGAACTGCTCGACAACCTGGGCTTCGGCTCCCTGGAGACCTGGGGTGGGGCCACCATCGACGCCGGTCTGCGCTTCCTGAATGAATTTCCGTTCGACCGGTTGGATGCGCTCAAGGCCGGGACCCCCAAGACCCCCCACATGATGCTCCTGCGCGGGCAGAATATCGTCCAGTATGCCAATTTTCCCGACGACGTGGTGGAAGCCTTCGTCATGACCGCGGCCAAGCACGGGATGGACATTTTCCGGATATTCGACGCGCTCAACGACACCCGCAACATGCGCAAGGCCATCGAGGCCACCAAGGCTGCCGGGAAACATGCCCAGGGCGTGATGTGTTATACCACCAGCCCCGTCCACACCATCGAAACCTTCCTCAAGATGGGCGAGGAAATCGAGGCCATGGGCTGCGATTCCATCTGCATCAAGGACATGGCCGGCCTGATCCCGCCGGTCTTTGCCTACAAGCTGGTCAAGGGCCTCAAGGAACGGGTCAGGATTCCCATTAATGTCCATACCCACGAGACGGCCGGCCTGGGAGCCAATACCTACTACACAGCCGTCGAGGCCGGGGCGGACATGATCGACACCTCGATCACCCCCTTTGCCAACGGGACCGGCCAGCCGGACACGGTGCGCATGCTGAGCCACCTGGCCGACCATCCGCGGAAGCCGGACTACGACCTCGAGGCCCTCCAGCAGCTGCGGGAGCATTTCACCAGGGTCTATGCCGAACTGGACCCGTTCACCGCCCACAAGAACGAGGTGGTCAATATCGACACCCTGATCTACCAGGTCCCCGGCGGGATGCTGAGCAACTTCCGCAACCAGCTCAAGGAACAGAAAATGTCCGACCGCTTCGACGAGGTCTTCGCCGAGATCCCGGTGGTTCGCGAGGCCCTTGGCTGGATCCCGCTGGTCACTCCGACCTCGCAGATTGTCGGGGTCCAGGCCATGCTCAATGTCAAGTTCGGCCGCTGGCAAAACTTCAGTCCGCAGGCCATGGACATCGCCCTTGGTTACTACGGCCAGACCCCTGCCGCCGTAGATCCGGAAGTGCAGAAGATCGCCGCCCAAAAATCCGGCAAGGACCCGATAACCTGCCGTCCGGCCGACCTGGCCAAGCCTTCCATGGACCGCCTACGCAAGGAACTCAAGGAAGCCGGCCTTCCCGACGACGACGAGCACTGCGTCATCCATGCCATGTTCCCGCAGGAGCTGAAAAAGCATTACGACAGCAGGCAAGCCCCCGAGCCGAAACCCGAAACGGTCGAGATTCCCGCCGCCGCTGCGCCTGCTCCGGAAGCTGCCCCGGCCCCGGCTGCCGCCCCTGCGCCGGCGGCCGCTCCCGCCCCGGTTGCCAGGGGAAGCCGTCTTCACGAGGTGCACATCTCGGTCAATGGCCGTGATTTTGACGCCGTGGTGGAGGAAGTCATCCTGACCGACTAAAAGGGGCAAAACCTGGATTTCGGCAAAACCCTCAGGGTGAGGGCCTCCGGTCAGTACATCGCATAACCAGGGGCTCCGCCTCCTGGCGAGAGACTTTATGAGAAACTTCCTTCTATCCTTCTGTGCGGGCGGAATCCTGCTCCTGGGCAGCATTTTGCCGGTTACCCTCCAAGCCGCCGGGACCGGCGCGACCGGTCCCCGCGAGCGCATCCTGATCGACGACGGATGGCGATTCGCCCTCGGCCATGCCACCGACCCGGCACGGGACTTCGGTTTCGCCACCGGCTATTTTTCCTACCTGGCCAAGACCGGCTTCGGCGACGGGCCGGCCGATCCGCTCTATGACGACCGCTGGTGGCGGGAGGTGGACCTGCCCCACGACTGGGCGGTGGAAATGCCCTTTGATCCGGCGGCCAGTTTCAGCCACGGATTCAAGGCGGTCGGACCCGGCTTCCCGGAGAACAGCGTGGGATGGTATCGAAAAACCATCCACATCCCGGAATCGGATCTCGGGCGCCGGATCCGGGTCGAGTTTGAGGGCATCTACCGGGATGCCCGGGTCTTCGTGAACGGTTTCTTTGTCGGTCGGGAGCCCAGCGGCTACGTCGAGCAATCCTACGACATTTCGGAGTACCTGAATTACGGTGGGGACAACGTCATCGCCGTCCGGGCAGACGCTTCCATGGAGGAGGGCTGGTACTACGAGGGCGCCGGCATCTACCGGCACGCCTGGTTGAGCAAGACCGGTCCAGTGCACGTGGCGCGATATGGGACCGTGATCACCAGCAAGCTGATGGAGGACGGGGCGGCGGACCTGCTGTTCGAGACCACCGTGGTCAACGAGAAGCGGGAGGATGCGGTCGTCTATTACTCCCACGACATCCGGACTGCCGATGGCGTTGAAGTCGCCGCCTGTATCAACCGGAATCCTCATCAGCTGGCCCCAGGCGAGCGGCTGGTCCTGCGCGATCCGTTCCCCCTGCCCGATGCCCGGCTTTGGGATCTGGAGGATCCCTACCTGTACACACTGGTGACCCTCATCAAGGACGAGGCGGGCAATCTCCTCGACCGCTACGAGACGACCTTCGGGATCCGCGACATCCACTTTGATCCGGACCGTGGCTTTTTCCTGAATGGAAAGCACGTCAAGCTGAAGGGGACCAACAACCACCAGGACCATGCCGGGGTGGGGACGGCCATCCCCGATGCCCTGCAGGTCTGGCGGTTGAAGCAGCTCAAGGCCATGGGCAGCAACGCCTACCGGGCCTCCCACCATCCCGCTTCGCCGGCCCTCCTGGATGCCTGCGACCGGCTGGGAATCCTGGTCATCGACGAAAACCGGCTGATGGGAATCAACGATTACCACCTTGGCCAGTTGGAGCACTTGATTGTCAGCCGGCGCAATCACCCCAGCATCATCATGTGGTCCCTCGGAAACGAGGAGTGGGGCATCGAGGGGAATATCAAGGGAGCCCGGATCACCGAGGTCATGCAGGCTTATGCCCACCGGCTGGACCCGACCCGTCCGGTGACGGTGGCCATCAGCGGCGGTTGGGGCGGAATTTCCACCGTGGTCGAGGCCATGGGGGTCAACTACATCCGCCACGGCGACACCGACCGGCAGCACCGGGATTACCCCTGGCAGATCATCGTCGGTACTGAGGAAACCACTACCCAGGCCACCCGGGGCATCTATGTCGAGGACGCGGCGCTGGCGCATCAGCCGCCGCGCGAGGACGGCTCCTCCGGCGGCAATGCCGAGAGCGGCTGGCGCCACTATGCGGAGCGGGACTACGCGGCCGGCGTCTTCTACTGGACCGGCTTCGACTACCGCGGCGAACCGACGCCCTACGTCTGGCCGGCGGTCCTTTCCCAGTTCGGCATCCTCGACAACTGCGGTTTTCCCAAGGACAGCTTTTACTACCTGAAGGCCTGGTGGACCGATGAACCGGTCCTGCATCTCTTCCCCCATTGGAACTGGCCGGGCCGGGAAGGCCAGCCGGTCGATGTCCGCGTGCAGAGCAACGCCGGGTCCGTGGAGTTGTTCCTCAACGGGGAATCCCTCGGCCGCAAGGAAGTCGTTCCCAACGACCACCTGTCCTGGATGGTGCCCTACGAACCGGGTATCCTCGAGGCCCACGGCGTCTGGCCGGACGGTTCGCTGAGGCGCGAACGGGTCAGCACCACCGGGGCGCCGGCCGTTCTTCGCCTGGTGGCGGACCGCGAGGTTATCCGGGCCGACGGCGACGACCTGTCCGTGGTCACGGTCGAGGTTCGCGATGCGGAGGACCGGATCGTTCCCACTGCCGGCGAGCGGGTGCATTTTTCAATCGAGGGCCCCGGACGGATCATCGGAGTCGGCAACGGCGATCCTTCCTGCCTGGAACCGGACCGATACGTGGATTCCGTGCGGGCAATTGAACTCGACGACTGGACGCCGCCGCCGGCTGCCGACACGGGGAGCCCGGTGGTCTTTGAAATGGAATTCGACCGGCCCGGACTGGCCGAAGGCGAACAGCTGACCCTCCTCCTGGCGGCCCTTGGCACCGGGCAAACCGCGACCCTCAACGGAAGGGAGATCTACGTCCAGGCGGATCCACAAACAGCCCGGGCCAGCGTGGATCTGGATCCGGAGGATCTCCGCGAATCGGGCAATGTCCTGCGCATCGAGGCCAGGCCCTTTTCCGACTGGGGGGCCCGCGAGAACGTGGCCAACAATCCCCCGGCCATCCTGGGAATTCATACCCCCGCCGAGCCTTACCGGCGCAGCACCTTCAACGGGCTGGCCCAGGTTCTCGTCCAAGGCACCGGCAGCGAGGGAACGATTACCCTTCAGGCTTCCTCCGAAGGCCTCGAGCCCGCAAACCTGACCATCCGGGCCCGGTAAGACCTGGAATGTGCCTGGAGTTAATTCTCTCACGGAGCCACGAAGGCACGGAGAGGATCATGTTCCTTGCGCTCCGTGCCCCCGTGGCTCCGTGCGATTTTTATAGTCTGGAGCTGACCAGGTATCAGATGACATCCATCAGCCAGACCTTTTGCTCGCCGTAGCTCTTGATCCGGATGGCCAAGGGCTTGACGTTGAATTCCTCAACATCGGGCACGTTGCGGGCGATGTAGGTCTTGGAGGGCGGGCATACCCCGCAGAGCCGGCTGGCCAGGTTGATGGGCCGGCCGATGTAGTCGTTGTCGATGGAAATCTTGCTGGCCAGGCCGAAGCTGACCCCGGAGCCGATCCCTTCCGGGGCCCCGTGGGTAAATTCCGGACCGCGGACCAGGTGGCGCCAGGTGACCGGCATTTGCTTGAGCCCGTCGAGGCAGGTCTCAATGGCGATCTTGCGGTCCTTGGAGGTGGTCTGCCAGACCGCCAGCACGCCGTCGCCGAGGAACTTGACCAGGTCCGGCGGGTAGCGCTTGAAGCCGTTGCGGACCATGTTGTAGAAGGCCGTCATCAGCCCGCAGGTGTAGGGTGACTCGATGTCCGGCTGTTCGCAAAAGGCGGAGAAGCTGCGAATGTCGATGACGGAAGCCAGGACTTCGCAGGGCAGGCCGTACTCGATCTCGGTGGTGTCCTCCTCCTGGAAGGAATACCCGTTGTAGATGAAATCCTCGAACTGGTAGATCAGCAGCTTGTTGTCCGTGTCGGCGTAGAAATGCATGCCGAACGGCTGGAAGTCGTGCGACTCCGGCAGGTATTCCATCTTGGCGTTGCCGTAGTCGCCGGGCTCGCTGGCCGGGGAAAGGTAGTAGCGGGCCACATACCGGCGGACATCCCCCTGGTGCAGGGCGATCAGTCGCAGAACTTTGGATACATCACTCTCGTTCTCGCAGATGGGGCCTCCGAAGCCGTCGATCGAATAAAGGATGTTCCGGTACTTGGGATGGATGCGAAGGTAGTGGCTGCAGATATCCCAGAAGTCGCGAAAATCCAATTTTTGAATGGAATAATGACGGTGTATAAGAGCCATCTGCTTGAAATGCTGGCACACAATCACCCATCATCGCCGGAAGGGCAAGCGAGAATCCTTCCCCATTTGGGGACAAGCCGCGACTCAGGATTCGTCGGCCTGGCGGGCCTTGCTGTGTTCCTGCTGAACGAGGCGGAACATGTGCAGGGCCAGGAAGAAGACACCGGTCAGGCAGGTTGCCGTAAAGGCGGCGAAGAAATAGGCCATGCCCGGCGTGTCGGCCGGGACGAAGGGAAGCAGCAGGCGGGTGAAGCAGGCCCAGAAAACCAGCGCCAGAATAACGCTGAGACCGACAAACTTCTTTCTGATGAATTCCCTGTAATGATCCTGAGCCATAATGTGCTGCAACTTGTCCAATCCCGGCGCGGTGTCCAGACTTTTTGTGAATTGGCCCGGACCTGTCCGACCGGTCCGACTCGTCCGACTCGTCCGATCGGTCCGACTAGTCTGACGGGTCCGACCTGTCCGCAAAGAGCCACTGCTGGGCCAGGCCCGCGGCCCGGCCGTAGTGGAGCCGGGCAAAGGTGGCCAGCTGCTCGCGGGTCCATCCGTCCAACTCCGGATAATGCCGGACCATGAGGCGGGCGATCCAGGTGTCGACCGGAAAGGCCGCGCACTTCCCGTAACCGAAGAGGAGAATGCAATCGGCCACCTTGGGCCCGACCCCCGGAAGCCGGCACAGCCGGACCCGGGCCTCGGGAAGGGGGAGCTCCTGAATGGATTGCAGGAATTCCGGATTCCCGCGAAGGAAGGCCGCGGTCCCGGCCACATGACGGGCCCGGTAGCCGAGGGCGCATCGGCGAAGGTCCTCCTCCCGCACCTCCGCCAGGCGCTCCCAGCCGGGCAGGGCGTTGAGGCCGGTCCCCGAAACCGGCTCTCCAAAGGCCGCGGCCAGGTTGAGCAGCATGGCCCGGATCTGGGGGATGCGCTTGTTGGAACTGCAGATGAAGGCCAGCAGGGTTTCCCCTTCCGGCTGGCGAAGGAGGCTGAGGCCGCCCCATTTCCGACACAGGGCTTCCAGGACCGGATCCGCCTGGCAGGGGAGGGCCGCGATCAGCCCGGGTATCCGGTCCAGGCCGAGGTAGTGGAGGATGGTCCCGGGCGGGGTGCCGGAGGGGGAGCGGTATTCCAGCCGGCTGGCGGGATCCAGCCGCAAGCCGACCACGTTGCGCTCCCAGATTCCCTCCCATGAGCCGTCCGGCTGCCGGAACCAGCGGAAGGCCTGTCCCCCGTCGAGAGTCTCGGCAAGGGAGCGTTCATTTATTGGCGGCGCCTCCGGGAGGCGTTCCCATGCGGGCAGGCTCACGGCATTTGCCACAGGAAGCTCTTCCAGTCGGCCAGGACCTGCCCATTGCTGTCGAGAAACTCGATATGCCAGGCCATGGGCTGGATCTCCTCGGAGGGCCAGTCGCTGCCGGTCAGGCCGAGGTAGATCCATTTGCGGAGTTCCTTGCCGGAGAGATCCCAGGTGAAGGTGGCCAGCTCCTTGGTATTGGATAGAATAATGGTCAGCCTCGCCTCGGCGGGAGCGGCCGGGCCGGCATCCTCCAGGCGGGCGATAAAGTACTGCCCGGCCGGCTCATCCGGCTGGCTGGGGAGGACGGTGCGGAAGCCCTGGCCGGTCAGCGCGCCCCCGAAATACTGGCGGATGGGGCGAATGTCCTCGGCCTCGTAGTAGCGGGTGTAGGCGGTTTCGACATTAATGGCCATCGCCGGCAGACCGGCCGTCAGGGTCAGGATCAGGAAAAGGAAAGCGCGATGCATGGGGTCAACATTCCGTATCCGGGCGGGATCGTCAAGACGACCGCTCACCAGCTGGTCCGGACCGAGAGCTTCTCGTAGGATTCCCGCGGGATCTCCGCCAGGAAGCGGCTGGGCATAAGGCGCTGCACGCCCCCCCGTCCGGCATGCATCATGGGGAAGGAGATGTACAGCTCGTCCATGGCGCGGGTGATGGCGACGTAGAAGAGCCGGCGCTCCTCGTCGACGTCCCCCTCCTCGATGGCCCGGCGCAGGGGCAGCCACTCGTCGGCGCAGGAAATCAGGAAGACCACCGGAAATTCGAGCCCCTTGGCCTGGTGGATGGTCGACATCCGGACCGCCTTGTCTTCCGGCTCGATATGCTTGTCCGATGTTTCCGAGTTCATCAGGACCAGCTGGGCCAGCAATTCGGACATGGTCTCGAAGCGGGAGGCGAAGCTGATGATCGACTGCAAATCCTCCAGGCGGTTGTCCCAGTCCGGATATACGTTGCGGATATAGTCCCCGTACCAGCCCTCGAGGACCTGTTCGACGATCCGCGAGGGAACGACCGGCTGGTCGCCGGTCAGGAGGGGACGCACCTCCAGGAAGGTCGCGGCCAGGCTCTTGAAATCGTCCCGGGCATCGGCCGGAATCTTGTTGGCCACCTCCTCGCTGGCCAGGGCGGCAAAGAAATCCGGCTCCGGGACGTGTTCCTTGCCAAAGAGGTCCGGTCCGGCCTCCCCGGCCTTTTTGCGCAGTTTGTCCATGGCCTTGTCCGCCGCGTCGCGGCACTTGCGGACCGTTGCCGGTCCGACCTTGGGAAGCAGGCAGAGGAGGCGCTCGAAGGCGGGAGAATCGTCGGGATTGGCCAGGATGCGCAGCTGGGCCACGAAGTCCTTGACGTGGGCCTGCTCGAAGAACCGCAGACCGCTGGTAATGATAAAGGGAATACCGCGGCGGGTAAACTCCAGCTGCGCGTCGAGCGCCTGGTAGTGGGCGCGGTAGAGGATGACGATATCGGACAGGTCGATGCCCTCGTCGTAAAGGGCCTCGATTCGGGAGACGAGGAACTGGGCCTGTTGGCGGGTGTCCATCAACGGCACCACGTAGGGGCGCAGCTCGCCGGTGCGGCTGGCCACCAGTTCCTTCGGGTAACCGGCATCACCCGGCTGATGGGCGAGGACATTGTTGGCCATCGCGAGGATCGGCGGGATGCTCCGGTAATTGGTCAGGATCTTGTAGATCCGGGTCCCGGGATGGCGTTCCGGGAAACTGCGGATGTTTTCAAAGTGGGCCCCCCGCCAGGTGTAGATGCACTGGGCGTCGTCGCCCACGGCCATGATGTTGTGGTGGGTCCCGATCAGGTCGATGATGCTGGCCTGGATGATGTTGGTGTCCTGGTACTCGTCGACCAGGATGTAGGGAAAGTGCTCCTGGCAGGCCCGGCGGACCTCCGGGAAATCCTTGAGCAGGCGCAGCCAGAGGACCAGCAGGTCGTCGTAGTCGACCACCTGCTGCTCGCGCTTGGCGGTATCGTACAGCTTCACGAATCCGCAGACCTCGCCGGTAATCTTGTCGTGCCACGGATAGCGGTCGCGGAAGAGGTCCTCGAAAGACTGCTCCGTGTTGCGGGCATAGGAAAGCAGGCTGTGGATGACCTTGGGCTTGGGGTGGTCCTTGTTCTTCAGGAAGAGCTTGTCGCTCTCCTTGATAATGGAGGTCATCAGCGATTCCGCGTCCGACTGGTCCATGATGGTGTAGTTCTGGGAGAGCCCGATGTGGTGGCCGTAGCGTCGCAGCAGCCGTCCCCCGATGGAATGGAAGGTGCCGCTCCAGCGCGGGGTCTGGCCCAGTCCGGTCAGCTCCTGGACCCGCTCGATCATTTCCCGGGCCGCCTTGTTGGTGAAGGTCAGGAGCAGCAACTGGTCCGGGTAGAGCCGTTTCTCGATGAGCAGCCAGGCCACCCGGTAGGTCAGGGTCCGGGTCTTGCCGGAACCGGCTCCGGCCAGGACCAGGGCGGGTCCGGGCTCGGCGGTTACGGCGGCGTACTGGTCCTCGTTGAGGTCGCCCTTGAAGTCTATCGGTGACCAGTCCATCAGGCGGCAGAGTTACGGGCGTTCAATTCCACCATCCTGATGGTCAGCGTGAAGAGCAGGCACCAGACCAGCAGGACCAGCGGGATCCGGAAGTGGAACTCAAAGGAGGCCCCCATGAACAAGACCCCGACCGTGATCAGCATGGCCACCAGGCCGAGGTCCCAGCCCCGGATGAACCGCAGGCCGTGGTAAAGCAGCCAGAGCCCGGCCATGAACGGGAAGAGGCAGCCCACGACGCCCCAGTCGACCAGGTACTCCAGGAGATCGACATGGGCGTTCTCGAACCAGATGGTGACTTGTTTGCGCTGCCGTTTGCCGGTCTCGGGATTGATCGGCCAGCGGTTGACCAGGGTCTTGAACTCCGGATAGTCCTTCAGGTGGGGCAGGTGCAGGTAGCGCCAACTCCCCGCCCCGTAGCCGAACCAGGGGCGTTCCCGGATCATGTCGGTGGCGATCCGCATCATGTAGTAGCGCGCCTCCAGTTCCGGATTCTCGACAAGGTCGAAGGTATCCTCCCACTCCTCCTTCTGGCTCTCGAAAATGGCCGGATTGACCAGGAACGAGGTGCCGCTGATGGCCGCCAGGCCGATGAAGACCCCGGGAAGGACAAGCCCGCGCACACCGTAGCGGTGGACCAGGAAAAGGGTGCAGATGAGAATGAAAAGGAGCCATTGCAGGGCCACGGAGATAATGGCTCCGCGGGACTGGGCCAGGAGGACCGCGAAGGTGCACATGACGGCCAGTCCGAGGTGCAGCATCCAGGCCCCGCCGGTCCGCTTGAAACGTTTCAGTTCCCGGTTCAAGCCCGAGAGGAAGAGTCCCATGCAAAGGCCGTTGGCCATGATCAGGTAGAAGGCTGCATGGTTCTGGTTGATGAGGGTGCCCCAGAAGGGAATATCCTTCTCCAGCTTGCTGGGGATGGTCGGGAAAATTCCCAGCACCTTGTCCATGTGGACATAGTGCTGGTACAGCGCGACCGCGGCGAAGGCGGCCCCGAGGATGGCCAGGCCGTTGAGGAGGTAATTTACCGACCTTCGCGTCGAGAGGCCGGCCCAGGCGCTGCAGCAGCTGATCCAGGGAATCGTGTAGAAGACCATCGAGCGCAGCGGGTTGCTCTCGTCGTAGGGCGCAATCAGTCCCGAGGGCAGCCATGGGACCGGGGGCGGGGAAGTAACGATGACCGGTCGTCCGTTGACCACGGCCCACTGCCACTCGACATTCCAGGCATGGATGAAAAAGAGCCCGTAGAGACCCAGTCCAAGCCAGAACAAGGGCAGCTTGAGAAGTTCGATGACGGGGGAGGTTGTGCCCTCCAGCTCGCCGAAGTTCCATTGCGGCAGGAGAAACAGCGTGGCCAGGGCCAGGACCAGGCCGACCAGCTCGCCGCTCATCCGGACGCCTCCCAGGACAAAGGCCAGGAAGCCGACATTGAGCAGGATCAGGCCCACCAGGGCCAGTTCGCGCGGCGGTACGCCCGGCCGTTTCTGGTGTCGGGGGCGACCGCCGCGGCGGCCGGTCATTTTGCGGAATCTCTTAACAGCGTCTGGCACGTCGGGTGAGATTCAGGCATGCTGTTCACAGGTTCAAGCCAGAACCTTACTCTCCCGGCGGTGGTAGGTCCAGGCCACCAGGCTGATGGTGGCCAGGGAGCTCAGCGGCATCAGGATGGCCGCCAGCAACGGATGCATGTGGCCGGCCAGGGCTATGGCCACGACAATGACATTGTAGGCCAGGGCAAAACTGAAAGCCATGCGGACCGCCCTTTGCCGGAGTCGCCTGATCCGGAACAACTGCAGCAGTCCGGCCAGGCCGCGTCCGGTGAAGTAGAAGTCAGCCTTGTCCTGGAGCAGGCCGTGCGGCGTGGCCGGGGTGCCGCGGACGGCGGCCTTGCTGAAAGCCAGGGCGTCGTTGGCCCCGTCGCCGATGTAGAGCGCGTTGCGGTCGCCGAGCTCCTCGATGAAGCGGGCCTTCTCGTCCGGGGAACGTTCCCCCTCGGCGGCGCTCTCGGGCAGGCCCAGCTGCTTTGCCATTTTACGGACCTTGTCCAGGCGGTCCCCGGAGAGGATGCTGACCGGGAAGTGTTTCTTCAGCCAGTCCACCGCCTCCACGGCATTGTCCCGCAGCGCTTCGCGGAGGAGGAACCCGGCCAGAAGGCGCCCGTCCCGGCGGAACTCGCAGTGGCTGGGAGAAGGAATCCCGCCGTCCTCCTCCCGGGCCTCCCAGCCTGGCCGGCCGAGGGTCCAGAGCCGGCCGGATGAATCCGACTCCGCCACCAGGCCCATGCCGATGACTTCGCGGATGTGCAGGTCGGCGGGCAGGTTCGCGGCCGTGAACCCGACGCCCAGCATGGCTTCCCGCAGGGCCCGGCTGACCGGATGCAGGGAGCTCTTGACCATTTCCCGGAGGACCGTCCGGTCGAGTGCTGGCAGTTCGCTGATCGCCTCCGGGTTGCCCAGCTCGGGAGCCTCCAGGGTCAGGGTCCCGGTCTTGTCAAAGACGACCTGGCCGACCTTGCCCAGCCGGGCAAAGAGCAGCGGGGAACGGACAAAGATGCCGAACCGGCGCAGGTTCAGGACGGCCCATTCCTGGGCCAGCGGGTAGGCCACGCCCAGCGCGCAGGGACAGGAGACGACCAGCACGGAGAGAACCACCTGCAGGGCGGAGACGGGGTCGCCGGCGAGGATCAACCAGCCCAGGCCACCGGCCGCGGCGATCAACAGGACCGCCACCAGGTAGTATTTCAGCACCTTCTCGATAAAGGGATTCCGCTGCTCCTCCGGATGGGCCTCCAGCAGGCGGACCAGGAGTGATTCCTGCCAGGTCTGGCGGGCCTTCAGGAGGACCGGCTCAAGGCCGATATTCTGGGCACCGGACGGCACGTACTGGCCCTTTTCGAGGGTCCGCATGGCCGATTCACCGTTGATCCACTCAAGGGAAACGGCGCCCTTGATGGATTCCAGCTCGGCCAGGACCGGGACCACTTCGCCGGGCAGAACCCGGAAGAGCTGACCGGACCGGAGCGCATCCAGGGGCTGGTTGCTTTCGGTATGGAGATCGGCCTCCACGATGTGTACTTCACGCGGAGCCTTGTTGCGGCTCAGGAGCTGGTGGCGGTTGCGCTCCAGCGCCCGTTCCTGGATCCAGCGGCCGACCAGCATCAGGAAGATGAAGATGGCCACAAAATCGAAATACAGGAAGCGATGGTCCCCGATGATCCAGCCCAGGATCGAACCGGCCCAGGCGAAGAGAATACCCAGGGCGATCGGGAAATCAATGTGCAGGACACCCTGCATGAGCCCCCGCACCCCGCGGTTGATGAAGTAGCTCCCCCCGGCCAGCAGGGCCAGGGTGGCGAACAGCAGGCTGAGCAGCTCAAATAGCGGCGCCAGGGAGAAATCCGGGTCCATGCCGAGATAGCGGGGCAGGGTGAAGAGCATGGCATTGAGGGCAAAGGCCCCGCTCAGGCCGATCTTGCCCACCAGGCGCCGGCTCTCCTCCTGCGGACGTTCGCCCGGCGGACCGAACACATAGCCGAACTGCTGGATCTCGCGGGCGAAGTCCGCCACCTGGAAGAGACCCGGCCGCCACTGCAGGCGGACCTGCCCGTACTGGGTGTTGATTTCCAGCCGGACCGCCCCGGGATGGTCCTTGAAGATCTTCTCGATCAGCCAGACGCAGCCGACGCAGGAGATCCCCTCCAGGTCGAGGACCATTTCCGCCAGCTTGGGCGAGGCCGCCTCGCAGGCGGCGGCCCGAGCCTCCAGCCAGCCGTAGTCGCGCGGCTGCAGGGCCGTCGGCTGGACCGGGGTGATCCGCCGG
>CAJXMX010000095.1 GCA_913056355.1 uncultured Opitutales bacterium | reverse complement strand
TTGTCGATCCCTCCGGATGGACCATCAGCAAATTGGAGACGGCCGGCCCGGCCGGGGCCGGGGAGGTGACCGAGTTCCGGCAGTCGGTGCGGGTGGAGGATCCGGCCCTCTGGGATGTAAGGCATCCCAACCTCTACGGGCTGCGGGTGGAGATCCGCAGCGAGGACCAGTTGCTGGACAGCCGGACCCTGCGCTTCGGGTTCCGCAGTTTTGAATTCACCGCGGACGACGGCTTTCACCTGAACGGACGGCGGGTCCAGCTGTACGGGGTCAACCTGCACCACGACCTGGGCCCGCTGGGGGCCGCCTTCAACAGGCGTGCCGCCCAGCGCCAGCTGCAGATCATGAAGGAGAGGGGGATCAACGCCATCCGCCCCAGCCATAATCCACCGGCTCCGGAAGTGCTGGACCTCTGCGATGAAATGGGGCTTGTGGTCTGGGACGAGGTCTTCGACAAGTGGGACAAGACGGCCGGACGGGTCGGGGACAGCCCGCCCCTGCCGGAGTTCAGCAAGCGCCAGATCCGCGCCACCGTTCTCCGCGACCGCAATCATCCCAGTGTCGTCATCTGGTCCATCGGCAACGAGATTCCGCCCGGTGAGCTGGGCATGTCCCCCGAGCGGGCGGCCTACATGACCGCCTACCTCAAGGAACTGGACACCACGCGTCCGGTCGGCATGGGCTGCCACATCCCGTCAATGGTGGCGGACGGCCATTTTGAGGCCCTCGACCTGACCGGATGGAACTATGCCCGCCGCTATGCCGACTACCGGGAGAAGTATCCGGACCGGCCCATCGTCTACAGCGAGTCGGCCTCGACCTTGAGCACCCGCGGCTTCTACGAGCTGCCGCTGCCACAGCGGAAGACCGATTACTCGGAGACGCACCAGGTCGATTCCTACGACCTCAACGCCGCTCCCTGGTCGGACATCCCCGATGTCGAATTCGCCCTCATGGAGAAGGACGACTTCGTCGCCGGGGAGTTTGTCTGGACCGGATTCGACTACATCGGTGAGCCGACCCCGTTTGATGAAGCCGCCCGCAGCTCCTACTTCGGGATCGTCGACCTGTGCGGCATTCCCAAGGACCGCTTTTACCTCTATCGCTCGCACTGGCGGCCGGAGACCCCGACCGTTCATATCCTGCCGCACTGGAACTGGCCGGAACGGGTCGGGCAGGTGGTGCCGGTCTTTGTCTACACCAACGGCGACTCCGCCGAACTGTTCCTCAACGGCCAGTCCCTCGGCCTGCGCCGGAAAGGCGAGGTGCCGGAACGCCCGGCCGACCTGGCCCTCGGGGCGACCGCCTCCGCCAGCTCCAGCGCCGCGGACCATGGAGCCGGCCTGGCCCTGGACGGTTCCCGCGAGACGGCTTGGCGGGCCGCTGCTTCCGGTCCGGACCAGTGGTGGCAGCTGGACTTCGGCCAGCCCACCCCGGTCGGCTGCCTGGCCCTGGTCATGGAGGAGCCGGAGAAAATGTATGCCTACCGGATCGAGGCCTCCAACGACGGGGAAGCCTGGGAGCCCATCGCCAGCAAGCCCGTCTTCGAGCGTCCGCAATGGGGCGGGTCGCGCGAGTTCTTCCATGAAGTCGCGGCCCAGGCCCGTTTCCTGCGCGTGGTCTTCACCGGCTTCAGGGAAGAGGGCGTGATTCCGGCCATCTCCGGGTTTTCCGCCTATCCCGAACCGGTCGACTCGGAGTACTACGACGTCACCTACCGCTACCGCCTGCGCTGGAACGACGTCGTCTACCAGCCGGGCGAACTGAGGGCCGTGGCCTACAAGGACGGCGAGGTCATTGGCGAGGAGGTCATGCGGACCGTCTCCAGCCCCTCCTTCCTCCGCCTCAGTCCCGACCGCGACCGCCTCTCCGCCAGCGGGGAGGACTTGTCCTTCGTCCTCGTCGAGGCCTTTGACCGGAACGGCGTCCCCTGTCCCCTGGCCGACCAGATGGTCCACTTCCAGGTCGACGGACCCGGGACCATCGCCGCCGTCGGCAACGGCAACCCCCTTTCCCTCGAGCCCTTCCAGGCCGACCACCGGAAGCTCTTCAACGGCAAGGCCCTCCTCATTGTCCGCGGCGACAAGAACGCCTCCGGCGAGATTACCATCAACGCCACCGCCGACGGCATGGAGCCGGCCCGGATCAAGGTCCAGGTCAGTAACGGGGTCGGACCTCCCGAAGGTGTTGATTGACAACGACAAGACCCGGTTTTGACCCCTGCTTTTCGAGCTTGCAGGGTCCATTTTCCCACAAATAAGAGCCCCTATGAAACGAAACCAACTGATTTTCTGCCTGAGCCTGGTCAGCCTGCTGCTGACCTGGGCCGGCTGTGCCAACACGGAGATCACCGCGAACGGGACGGTTGCGTCCTCGAGAGCGAAGGTGATCGAGCCGGGTCCGGTCTCCGGGGACCGGGTACCGGATCCCAACGGGGACCGGTTCCTCGAGGAAGTGCTGAAGTTCAGGGAAGCCACGGCGGACCCGGCGGAGACGCGGCGGGTGGTCTTGTGCATCGGGAGTTCCAGTTTCCGCATGTGGAAGGCCCAGGAAGCGCTGCCGGAGTACAAAGTCTATAACTTCGGCTTTGGCGGGTCGCATTTTTCGGACGTGAACGCCCTCTGGCCGGAGCTGGCCTGTCCGGTCCAGCCCCGGTTTGTCTTGATTTACGAAGGGGACAATGACGTGGCCGACGGGAAGAGCGTCTTCCAGGTCTACGAGGATTTCCTGGAAACGATGGGCCGGGTGCAGGCGTCCTATCCCAAGGCGGACGTGGTGATCGTCCCGGTCAAGCCCAGCCCGACCCGGGTGCAATACTGGGACGCGGCGCAAAAGCTGAACCTGGTCATGTTTGCCTATGCCGAGGAGCGTCCCAACGTCCACCTGGTGACGGGCATTATCGAGGGCCTGCTGGACGGGGAGGGGAATCCTATCCCGTCACTCTACGCGGACGGGCTGCACCTCAACGACAAGGGCTACAGGATCTGGAACGCGGCCATCCGCGAAATGCTGGCCGGGCTCGAGTGACATGAAGACAGCCGCGCCCCCGGGAGGACGCGGCTGCCTGTCATTAATAAATCGATACAGGGCCTACCTGTAGAGCGGCCCGTAGTTCCGGCAGGCGCGGAAATCGGCGCCCTCGAGGCCGTCGGTGCCGAAGGCGCGCCATGAACTGGGACGGAAGACCCGGTCCCGGCTGACATTGTGCATGTAGACGGGGATGCGCAGCATGGAGGCCAGTGTTATGAACAGGTGGCCGACATGGCCGCAGGACATGACGCAGTGGTTGGCCCCCCAGTTGTTCATCACCTCGTAGGTGGAAGTGAAGGCGCCCTGTCCGGTCAGGACAGGGGCGAACCAGGTGGTCGGCCAGGTCGGGTTGGTTCGCTGGTCGAGGACATCGTGCACCTTTTCCGGCAGGTCGACCGTGTAGCCCTCGGCGATCTGCAGGGCCGGTCCGAGACCGTCGACGAGGTTGATCCGGGACATGGTGGCGGGCATCCCGCCCTTGGTGCGGAACCGGGTGCTCATCCCGCCGCCGGGGAAGTAACCCCCGTCGGAAGGGTGCCAGGTGGTGGCCTTGAGGCAGGCCTCGACCTCGTTCCGGGTGATCTCCCAGAACGGTTTCATGGCCGGCTTGCCGTCCCTGACCTGTTCCCCGGTGCCGTCGAGGGCGGCGGGGCCGGAATTGATCAGGTGCAGGATGCCGTCCCTGGCATGTCCGGCCAGCTTGTGGCCGCTGACCCGCTTGACCGCCTCGGGGCTCCAGTAGGTGCGCAGGTCGGCGAAGATCTGGGCGGAGTTGGTCAGCAGGTAGCCGAAGAGCATGGTGGCGCCGTTGAGGGCGTCATTCTCGGTGGCCACGATAAAGGGGCTGCGCCTGCCGTTCCAGTCGAAGGAGGTGTTGAGGATGGCCTCGAGGAAATCGCCGTTGGGGAAATGGTCGGTCCACTGCCGCTGGCCCTGGAAGCCGGCTGCGATGGCCTGGTGTCCGTGGGCCTGTTCGCCGTAACCCATTTCCTTCAGCTTGGGATTGCCGACCATCAGGTCGCGGGCGATGAGGGCCATCTTGACATTGGTTTCCCACTCGGAATCGAGCTGCTCGCGGGAGCGCTGGTGTTCCGGGAGGTTGTAATCCTTGCCCTCGGGGCAGTGCTTCTTCACCCAGGCCAGGGCCTTCTTGTATTCATCCTGGTCATACATGCCCTTGTTGATGCGCCCGATGACCTCGGACATGTCGATGTCCTCAACCCGCATCCCGAGCCATTTTTCCCAGAAATTGTAATCCACCATCGAGCCGGCAATGCCCATCGAGGTGCCGCCCATGGAGAGGTAGGCCTTCCCCCTCATGATGGCCACGGCGAGCCCGGCCCGGACGAAGTTGAGGATCTTGTCCGAGACGTCGGCGGGAATTTCCTTGTCGCCGACATCCTGGACGTCCCTTCCGTAAATTCCGAATGCCGGGAGCCCCTTCTGGGTGTGTCCGGCCAGGGTGGCGGCGAGGTAGACGGCCCCCGGACGCTCGGTGCCGTTGAAGCCCCAGATGGCCTTCGGCAGGTGCCGGTCCATGTCCATGGTCTCGGAGCCGTAGCACCAGCACGGGGTCACGGTCAGGGAGACCCCGACATTGGACTGCTGGAATTTCTCGGCGCAGGCGTTGGCTTCGGCCACGCCGCCGATGCAGGTGTCGGCGATGACGCATTCCACCTTTTTCCCGTTCGGGTACTTGAGGTGCTTGCTGATCAGGGCGGCCACGGTCCTGGCCTGGTCCATGGTCAGTTTCTCCAGCGATTCCCGGACGCCACCCAGCCGGCCGTCAATGGTCGGGCGGATGCCCACTTTGGGAAGGTTCTTCAATACGGGATTTTCCATCATGCCGCCATGGTAAGCGTCAGAATCCTTCAGGAAAAGCCCTTGTTGCAGAAATTGACTCTAATTAATGCGCAGGGAGCCGATCCTGCCGCCTTCTCAATGGGCCATGATGGCCATGTAGAAACCGACGCCCATGGCGGCGGTCATCCCGAACTTGAGGAAGAAGGCGACCAGGCCGCCAACAATGGTGCCGACACCGGCGGCGACGGCCTCGGGCCCGCTCCGGTTGTCCATCAGCTCAAACAGGATGGCCCCGACAACCGGCCCGATGATCAGGCCCGGAAGGCTGAAGAAAATCAGCCCGGCAATGCCGCCGAGGACGGCCCCGAGTGCGCCTTTCCAGGAGGCGCCGAACCGGCGGGCCCCCCACCAGGTGCACCAGACATCGATGACGATGGAGAAAATGGTGATGGCCAGGGCCAGGCCGACGAAGCCCCACGAGACGGAAGCATCCCCAAGCAGCAGCTTGTGGAGGGCGATGCCGATAAAGGCGATCACGGTCCCCGGGAGAACCGGGAGCAGGCATCCCAGGATACCGATGGCGATGAACAATGAGGCGATGAGCGTGGCCAACATGGTTGTTCATAATGAACATTCCGTGCCAACCCATTCGGATGAATCATAAACTATTGAATATCAGATTTATGAGAATTTTGTATCGATTTCCCGGCGAGGGCGTCTGGCTGCACCGGCCGATTATCGGTCAATGATGCCAAAAGGGGCCGGTATCCCGGACCTCCTTACCCCCATGCTCAGGGAACATTGCGCTCATCCTCGAGGGAGCGGGCCCGGGGATCCGGATCCTCGTTGAAGGAGTACTCGAACTTGAGCTGGGGACCCGGACGACCTCGGGGATCAAACTCGATCTCCCCGAGGATCCACCCATAGCAGGCTTCCGCTATGCTACCGTCAGGGCCGCGAACCGTCCGGGTGCGGATGATGTAGTTCCGGGTGGTGGGGAGGCCAAAGGGGGCGCGGTCTCCCTGTTTCCAGGCAATCTCCAGCCGAAGTTCGCGGTCGTAGCCTTCCAGGGGCGCCTTGTTGGGCGGGGCCAGATTGCTGCCGAAAGCCATGGAATGGGGCCGGGCCGCCTCGAAGGATTGGATTCCGTCCCCATAATTTGGAAACAGCAGGGTCAGGACCCCCGAATAGGCCTCCGAGGAAACCTTGAGGTTCTGGAAGTTAAAGTAGATGTCCGGGACCTCTCCCTTGCCCAAAGGGCTGACCCAGTCGCCGACCGAAAGGTCGAAGGGGACCGGCTGGCCGGTCATGGGACAGAAGCCGGTGTACTGGACATGCTTCATCGGCACGGGATCCAGAACCGGCTTGAGGACGATATCAAAGCTGTCGGGAACGATCCTCGGGACCAGGCGGCGGTCGGGACCCTTGTGCATGCCCCCGCGCCAGAGCTCGCCCCCGGTGGTGTAGTAGCCATCTTTCGATACATAGACGTAAAGCGTGGCGCCGGCGGTCAGCTCCAGCCGAACCTTGCCGTCGCGCCCGGTGGTGGCGGCGGCGTTGCCTGGTCCGGGGCGGGAGGCTTCCAGGAGAGCTCCTTCAACCGGTTGACCGTCCGGGTCGGCAACTGTGAATTCCACCATTCTGGTGTCCATGCGGGAGATTGTGGGGAGGTCCTGTGCGGCAAGGGTGACCGGCAGGACGAGGAGGATGAGGTGTATCAGGTTTTTCATGGCATCATGTTGATTTTCTGAACGCAGTGTTGGTAAAGCTTGAAGACCTGGGGCAGGGCCGGGCGAATATAGTCGCTGTGGAGCCAGCGGTCTCGCTTCTCGGAAGGCTCGCGCAGCGGCCAGAAGGCATCGCTGCGAAACATCGCATCGAGGTTTATGTTCTCCATCAGGGTCAGGTTGGGGGCCGGCCGGGTGCCGGCCGGGGCGGAATGCCCGGGAATGGCCTCGGCGAGGATCTTGGCGTGGTTCTTGACCTGGTCGATGTCGGCGGTGGAGAGCGGCCAGCCCGGCAGGTGGGCGTTGGCGGCGGCGGTTTCCCCGTAGAGCCAGAGGCCGTTGTCCCAGGTCGGGCAGTCGCTGTCGGCATTGTCGAAGGGACGGAAGAACGGTTCCGCGACGAGGCCGGCCGGATCAATCAGACCGGCTTCATCCGGGGTAATCCTTTCCCATGAACCGGCCGGGGGATGGGCCGGGCCACCGGGATCCACCCAGTTCATGTATTCATGGTTGAAGCCCCAGCCGCCGTGGACTTCCGTGCTGATGTAGGCGGTCAGGTCCTTGGAACCCTTGACCATCTCGTTGTAGACCCAGACCAGCTCCTGGTCGTCCACGTCTCCAAAGAGGGCCGGCAGGTCACCGTCTCCGGCCCGCAGGACATCCTCCCCGGTCGAGTAGTAGTGGGTGCAGGGGACGGAACGGGTGATGGTGGCGAAGCGGTTTTTCCAGCGCAGCAGGGAGCGGTGGTCCTCCGGCTGAAAGAGGCGGCTCCAGTTGGCGGAGAGGAGGTGCCCGGCATAATCGGGAACCTGGCCCGGCTCATCCTTCCAGTCGGGGTGCACCATGAGGCGGCGATCCGCGGTCTCCCCGATATAGGATTCGAGAGCCACCGCGGCGTTGAGCATGAAGTAGCGGCCCAGCTCGAGGCCGTGGTCGACGATGGCCGACGAGGTGACCATGTTCCCCAGGCTGTGGGCCAGGGCGTAAGTCCAGGCACCCGAGAACGGTTCCAGGGCGGCCTTCATGTAGCCGGCGGTGATGAAGGCGTTGATGACGTTCTCATTGTAGGTCAGGGAGCTGCCGGTCAGGTCCAGGGTCCCCGCGTCCCCGTTCCAGATGATGCCGAGATAGCGGGCATTGGATCCGGCCTGGTAGAAGCGCTTGAAAAGCTCCGAGTGGGCTGCGGGAATCTCGTCTCCGCCCCAGTTGAAACCATGGATGTGGACGAGGGTGCGCAGCGGCCGGACAAAGGATTCGAGGAAGCTGTCCGGCATGTTGGGCGGCATCCCGGTGCGGGTCAGCCAGGGGCCCGGGTCGCTGCCGGCAAACTTCGGATCGCAGTTGCGGAGGTTGATGATGCGCAGCATGTCCCCGACCGGGCTGAGGGAAAGGGGCAGGCCGGAGGAGAAGACTGTCTGTCCATCGTATAGAATTTCCACTACCAATGGAGCCGTGCTGGCCCGGGTCGCCTCCAGGAGCAGGACGCCGCGATTGCCGGAACGGACCCCCTCGAGGAAGGCGGCCGCAAGCTCGATCCCGTCCGCGGTGACGGGCTCAGTCGGGCAGTTCCCGAAGGGCAGGCTCCCGTCCGGACCAAAGCCCCGGTCGAGCTTTTCCTCCAGGATGCCGTGCACCTCGCCGGGCTGCAGGCGGGTGTAGACCAGGTTCAGGGCGTTGTCGGCCTGCCGGAGGCGGACCCGGATCCGGGAGGGATCGGCGACCGACCGCAATTGGGCATGCAGGTCGATGAGGAGGGGGAAGAAGTCCACGCCGTCGCGCAGCCCGTCCATGCCGGGGCTGGCCCAGTCCGGCTCGCCGCTCCCGGGGAGATCGTCCGCGGAGGAGCGGCAGTCGTCGCCCGCGTCGTCGTCATCATTGATCCAGAAACGCCAGGGTTCCCCGCGCCGGGAGAACTTCCGGTCGACTGTATCGATTCTTCCATCACGGTTCCAGTCAGGCACGAGGACCGGTGGGACCAGGAGAAAGCCATGCTTCACGTAAGCCGCGCTGGCCATGTCGTAGACGTACCCGGTGCCGGCGATCCGCCCGCTGGCGCTGATGGCGGTGGCTTCCAGGCCGAACCAGTTGCCGGGATCGGGCACCAGGTCCCGGATGGAACCGTGCCAGAAATCCGGGGAAGGGCCTCCGGTCGGCTCGCCGGCCATGTCCCGCTCGCTCATGCGGCGGAAGTAATGCGGCCCGACTATGATTTCCTCCATGCCGTCACCGGGATTGCTCATCCGGGGGGTAAAGGACTCCAGTTCCGGCAGGAAGGGGCCGATGTCCCGCTGGCCGAAGCGGTCCAGCAGAACCAGGCCGGAGAGGGGCGGCGGGGTCTGGCCGAGGATGGTCCCCGCGTCGTTGATCGCCCACGGCTCGAAGTCGAGCACGGTCTCCATGTCGCGGGCATAGTACTCGTTCTGGTAGGTGTAGATCCTGCCCGAACCGTCCGTGCCGGTGTGTGAGGCATCCTCGTAGACCAGCCCCACGCTTTGGCCGTAATTGTTCAGGCCGGTGGTATCGTAGGTCCGGCCCCCGGTATAGGTGCCCTCGTCGATGATAAGCCGGTTCTCGTAGCGGCACCACTCCGTGAAGGAGCCGCCGGCCAGGTCCACGAGATTGGTCTCGACGTGGTAGAGTTCGTCGCCGGCCCCGGAGCTGTAAGCCTCCATTTTCAGGACCAGCTGGTCCTCGTCGTTGAGATCACGGATCCCGGCATAGTGGGGAGTCGCGATCATGGCGTCACTCCAGGCCAGGATGCGGGGAGCGGAATCCCCGCCGAACCAGAAGCGCAGCTCCGGTTCCCAGTAGGGCCCGTCGCGGGTGGTCACCACCGTGTTCCGTTCATTCATGAAGGTGGGAAGGCTGAGGGGCTGGTATTGGGCCAGATATTCGAGCTGGCCGGATGACCAGCGCACCAGGTTGGCGCCGCCGTCGCGATAGAGCACGGTCCCGTTGTCGGCCACGTCGAGGGGACGGGTATCCGGGCCGAGATCGAGGATGCCGTAGGCGGGAAGCTCCACGGCCGCCGACCAGGCTTGGCCAAACTCGAACTCGTAGGCCGCCCGGCGGGGAGCCTGCAGGCCCTGGGCCGGCAGCGGCCGCGGGACCAGAAACCAGGGGAGGCAGAACAGGAAAATTCGCATCGGGTGGAAGGCTAGGGGATTAGCATCTCGTAAAGGCCGCTTTCCGGATCCGGTTCCGGCAGGGCCGATGCCGCCAGGCGGGCAAGCTGTACCCATTCTCCGGCTACATTCTGTTCCTCCAGGAGGAAGGCGGCCGCGCTTCCCGGATCCCCGCTCCAGCGGACAACCGGCCGGCCCGCCTCGTCCTCATCCAGGGCAAGCTGCCTGGGCGGCGGGCCGAAGTCCGCCCCGGTGGATCGGACGCGGAACTCGCCCCGGGCGGACCCGGCCACGATCCGGATGAGGTCCGCGGAGAAGGGCCGGGCCGGCGACAGGACGTGGACCGCCGCCGGTCCGCCGGGCAGGCGACCGGCATGGTCGGTGAGGAGGGCCAGGCGGGTGCCCGCCGCGGCCGCCTCCTGGTCCGGTCGAAGCAGGCCCGCCGTGCCGTTCGTGGCATACAGATCGACCGGCGCGCCCGGCCATGGTTCGCCGGAGGGATGGCAGACCGTGATCGTCACCGCCTGGCTGGAAATGGAACCGCAAGGCAGCAGCCACTCGGAACCGCAGGCCATGTGGAGGAGCGGAATCTCCCCGTCGAAGAAATCGGTGGGATCGGTCCCGTTGATCCATTCCTGGAAGTTGCTGCGCCCGTCCCGGTCGGGATCGGCGGCGGGATCGATATCCAGCGCCTCAAAGTGGGCCAGTTCCCATGCATCCCCGATGCCGTTTCCGTTGGTGTCCCCATCCCGGCTGAAGCGCAGGCGGGCAAAGACCGGATTGCGGGCATCGGTGATCTCCAGCGCCTCCTCGAGCCCGTTGCCCTCGACGACCACCGGCAGCGAACTCCATTCCGCGAGGTCGCCTGAGACCTGGCAGGTGTAGGTAGTGTCGGACTCCGCATACCAGGACAGGATGAAGGGAAGCAGGGGCAGGGCGGGTAGTGGCAGGATCATGTCCCGATTGATGCCATTCCGGCGATCCCGGGTAAAGGCCTCCGCCTGGTCAATTCAGGGTAGTCAAGGCGCCTGAAAACCGGTTGCCAATGCCGACAAAAGCGCCCAACTTGGCTGATTTGCATCATGGACCAGAACATCGACACATCAGACCAGTTTGCCGTACGGAAGGCCAAGCTGGAGGAAATGCGGCAGGACGGATTGGATCCCTTCCGGACCAACTGGGACCAGACCCACACCAGCGCGGAAGCGGTGGCATGCTGGGTCGAGGACGAGGAGCAGAGCCCGGTTGTCAGTTGTGCCGGACGGCTGCTGGCGATCCGGAAGATGGGCAAAGCCAGCTTCGCCCGCATACTCGACCGGGCCGGCACCCTGCAGCTGTACTTTCAGCGCGACAAGGTCGGTGACGAGGCCTATGCTTGGTTCAAGAAGTTCCTCGACATGGGCGACTTCATCGGGGTCAGGGGAACGCTTTTCAAGACCAAGACCGGCGAAGTGACCCTGCGGGTGGAATCCTTCCAACTGGTCAGCAAGGCCATGCGCCCGCTGCCGGAGAAGTGGCACGGCCTGACGGATGACGACCAGATCTACCGCCAGCGCTACCTGGACCTGATCAGCAACGAGGAATCGCGCAATGTGTTTGTGGTCCGCAGCAGGATCATCCGCTGCATCCGGGATTACCTTGAGGAGCAAGGCTTCACGGAGGTGGAGACCCCCATCCTGCAGGCGGAGGCCGGCGGGGCCGCGGCCCGTCCGTTCATTACCCATTTCAACGCCCTTGACTGCCAGTTCTACCTGCGCATCGCCCTCGAGCTGTACCTCAAGCGGCTCCTCGTGGGCGGCTTCGACCGGGTCTTCGAGATTGGCCGCAACTTCCGCAACGAGGGGCTGTCCCGCCGCCACAACCCGGAATTCACCATGCTGGAGGTCTACCAGGCCTACAGCGACTACCGGGGAATGATGCAGCTGATCCATGGCATGGTGCAGGCCATTTGCACACGGGTCCTGGGCAAGACCACCATCGAGCGGCACGACGGGGTGACCATCGAGCTTGGCGGTGAATGGCGCGAGGCGCGCTACAAGGACCTGGTCATCGAGAAGACCGGCGATCCGGACTGGTTCAGCAAGAGCAAGGCCGACAAGGTGGCCTGGTGCGAGGCCGAGGGCATCGAGGTCGACCCGGAGCGCGAGGATTTCGAGATCACCAACGCGGTTTTCGAGAAGCTCATCGAGCCGAACCTGATCCAGCCGACCTTCGTGACCCATGTTCCGCGGCAGCTGGTGCCCCTGGCCAAGATCTCGCCGGATGACCCGGAGACGGTGGAAGTCTTCGAGCTGTGCATCAACGGCCAGGAGATCGCCCCGGCTTACAGCGAGCAGAACGATCCTTTTGTCCAGCGCGAACAGCTGGAGAAGCAGGCCGGCGAAGAGACCCAGAAGATCGACGAGGATTTCCTTCTCGCCCTCGAGCACGGGATGCCCCCGGCCGGCGGGATGGGGGTCGGGATCGACCGCCTGATCATCATGCTGACAGGTGTCCCCAGCATCCGCGACGTGATCCTCTTTCCTTCCCTCAAACCGATGCCGAAGGAGTAGCTTCAATTCTCTAGCACTAGCTTAATCTCAAGCATAATCTAATCCCCTTATAATGATGATGGATACTTCATTTAAACCTGAGCTAGAGATAGGGATTAAGCTAGAGTTAGAGAGTATTTCATGAACCTCCCCTGGTACATGTACCTGGCCTTGCGCCAGCTGGTGCCGAGCGGGCGGCGGTTCGGTTCCGTCTTCTTCTTCCTGGCCGTTCTCGGGGTGGCCCTTGGGGTGGCGGTGCTGGTCATCGTCATGGTGGTGACCATGACGCTCTCGGACATCCTGAACAACGCGGCCACCGCGGTGGTCATGGCGCCCATTGCCGCGACCATCGCCCAGCGCCTGGAGGTCAACGCCGACCCCTTCCTCATGGCCGTCGCCATCGCAGCCTCCTGCGCCTTCCTGACGCCCATCGGGCACCAGAACAATGCCCTCATCCTGGGGCCGGGCGGCTACCGCTTCGGCGACTATTGGCGCATGGGCCTGCCCCTGGAGATCCTGGTGATCGCCGTCGCCGTCCCCGTGATCCTGCTGGTCTGGCCGCTTTAGGCCGAACCGTCGCTCAGAGCCCGCGCAGCGGGAGCGGCGCGCCGCCGCCCAGCGCCCGCTTCTGCGCGGCGATGCGGAACTGCGCGTTGGCGGCGCCGTAGCCGGCATAGCCGCCGCGCCGCTCGACGATCTCGAAGAAGAAGCCTTCGCCGTAGTTGGGGCTGTAGAGCTGGAAGTATTCGCCCTGATCGTCGCGGTCGTAGAGGATGTTGGCCGCCTTCAGCGTGCCGAGCAGCTCCGCGTCCAGGGCGAAGCGCGCCGCGAGATCGTCATAGTAGTTGGGCGAGATGACGAGTGGCCGGAAGCCGTTGGCGCAGAGCCGCGCCGCGGTGGCGAAGATGTTGTCCGTCCGAAAGGCCAGGTGCTGGACCGCCGAGCCGAAACTCTCCGTCACGAAGCGGCCGGCGAGGGTCTTGCGGTTCTCCGCGCCGTTCAGGGTGATGCGCAGCGAGCCCTCGGCATTCTCGATCACCTGGCTGCGGATCAGGCCCGCCGGATCGACCACGTCGACCATTGGCGTCTTCCGGGTGTCGAAGATCGAGGTGTAGAACAGCAGCCAGGTCAGCATTTCCTCGTAGTTCATCGTCTGGGCCAGGTGGTCGATGCCGACGAGGCCGCAGTCCGGCGGCGCGTCGAGGTCGTCGAGGGGCTCGAACTCGATCTCCCAGACGCGGGCGAGGTCGCTGTGCCCGTCGATGAAGTGCATGACGCCGCCGCCGACGCCGCGGATGGCCGGGATTTTCAGCTCACCCGGCCCCACCGGCTGTTCGAAGAGGGTCGCGCCCAGCGCCCTTGCCCGCTCCACGGTCGCCGCCGCGTCGTCCACCTTCAGGCCGATATCGCAGATGGTGGTGCCGTGCACGAGGTAAGAGGAATGGGCAAAGCCCTCGCGCTCGGTGTTCACCACGACCTTGACGTCGCCCTGGCGCCACAGCTCCACCTCCTTGGCAATGTGCCTGCCGGCGCGCCTGAAGCCGAGATGGCGCAGCAGGGCGGCGAGCTCCGCGCCCTCGCGCTCGTCGGCGGCGAACTCGATGAACTCGATGCCGGAAACGGCGACCCGTTCCGGCATGGCCGGCACCTGGATGGCGATCCCCGGCTCGGCCCGTGTCACCTGGACCATGAGGTAGAGCAGCGAGCGGTGGCCGTCGACGGAGATGGTGCGGGGCGAGCCGCCGCGGAACTGGTCGTTGAAGATCTCCAGCGAAACCACCCCGTCGTAGCCGGTGGCGGCGACCGCGCGCATGAAGCCGGTGACGTCCAGGTCGCCCTCGCCGGGCATGTTGCGGAAGTGGCGGCTCCAGTACAGCAGGTCCATGTCGATGCGCGGCGCGTCGGCCAACTGGACAAAGAAGATGCGGTCGCCGGGGATCGAACGGATGCTGCCCGGGTCGATGCCCTTGGCCAGGGTGTGGAAGGAATCGAGGATCAGGCCGACGTTCGGGTGGTCGGCGCGGGGCACGACCTCCC
>CAJXMX010000094.1 GCA_913056355.1 uncultured Opitutales bacterium | reverse complement strand
CCCAGTCGAGCAGGCGGGTGGCGTGGGCGGGCGAGGAGGCAAGCCAGTGGTCGAACGGGTCGCGAACCGCGTTCTCGACGATGCGCGTCGCCTCGCTGGTCGACAGGCGGTCCTTGGTCTGGCCGACGAATTCCGGCTCGCGCACGAAGACCGAGAGCATGGCGCCCGCCGACGTCATCACGTCGTCGGCGGTGATGATGGCGGCGCGCTTGTTGCCGCTGAGTTCGGCGTAGCCTTTGAGGCCGCGCGTCAGCGCGTTCCTGAGGCCCGTCTCGTGGGTGCCGCCGTCGCCGGTCGGGATCGTGTTGCAGTAGGAGCGCACGAAGCCGTCGCCGGGATACCAGGCAACCGCCCATTCCGCAGCGCCGTGGCCGCTCGCCTTGTCGGTGCGGCCGGCGAAGATCGGCGCGACGGTCTTCTCCTTGTCGAGTTCCGCCGCGAGATATTCCGCAAGCCCGCCGGGGCAGCGGAACGTCGCCTTCTCCGGCACGTCCGTTCCGGCGACGAGTTCGGGCGCGCACGACCAGCGGATCTCGACGCCGCCGAAGAGGTAGGCTTTCGAGCGCGCCATCGCGAAGAGGCGCTTCGGATCGAACTTCGCGCCCTTGCCGAAGATCTGCTCGTCGGGCTTGAAGCGGATGCGCGTGCCACGCCGGTTGTGGACCTCGCCGACGTCTTCCAGCTTGCCCTGCGGCGCGCCGCGCGAGAACCGCTGGCGATAGAGCCGGCGCCCGCGCGCCACTTCGACCTCCAGCGTCTCCGATAGCGCGTTGACCACCGACACGCCAACGCCGTGCAGGCCGCCGGAGGTGTCGTAGACCTTGGACTTGAACTTTCCGCCCGAGTGCAGCGTGGTCATGATGACCTCGAGCGCCGACTTGTTCCGGAACTTCGGGTGCGGATCGACCGGGATGCCGCGGCCGTTGTCGGTGTTCGAGAGGAAGCCGTCGGCGCCGAGCTCGACCTCGATCCAGTTGGCGTGGCCGGCGACGGCCTCGTCCATGGAGTTGTCGATCACCTCGGCGAAGAGATGGTGCAGCGCCTTCTCGTCGGTGCCGCCGATATACATGCCCGGCCGGCGGCGCACCGGCTCCAGCCCCTCGAGAACCTCGATGTCGTCGGCCGTGTACGTGTCCTCGGCGCCCACCGCCTTCTTCAGCGGCGTGACCTTGGTGCGGCGCGCGGCGGAGGCGACCGACTTCAGCTTGTCGACTTCACCGTCGAGCTGCGTGAACAGGTCGTCGGACGTCGCGGATTTGCTCTTCTTTGCGGCGGGCATGGAAGTCTCGGTCTCGAATCAGGATCGTTCAGTCTGACATGGGGGCAACGCGGGCGGGAAGGCGGCGGCCGGGGGTTGCCCGAGGCCGCCTTATACGAGAACATTTGGAGATCGTCTGCGCTGAAATCCAGGAAAAGCACATGTCCCGTGTCGTTATCGTCGGCGGCAGCGGCCACGTCGGCACCTATCTGGTACCGAGGCTGGTCGAGGCCGGGTTCGAGGTCGTCAACGTCACCCGTGGTCAGCGGGCGCCCTACACGCCGCATGGCGCCTGGGAGGCCGTCACCACCGTCAACGCCGACCGCGCGGCCGAGGATGCCGCCGGCACGTTCGGCGAGCGCATCGCCGCTCTGAAGCCCGACATCGTCATCGACATGATCTGCTTCGAGCCGGAGAGCGCCCGGCAGATGGCAACCGCGCTCGCCGGCAAGGTGCAGCTTCTCGTTCATGTCGGCACGATCTGGGTGCATGGGCCGAGCGTTCAGGTGCCAACGACCGAGATGCAGGCGCGCAGGCCCTTCGGCGACTACGGGGTGAAGAAGGCGGCGATCGAGGCGCTGCTGATGGAGGCCGCGCGGCGCGACGGCGTGCCGGTGACCATCGTTCACCCCGGCCACATCGTCGGGCGCGGCTGGAACCCGCTCAACCCGGCCGGGCACTTCAACCCGGTCGTCTTCTCGATGCTGGCGCAGGGCAAGCCGCTGGCGCTCCCCAATCTCGGACTGGAGACAGTGCATCACGTCCACGCCGACGACGTGGCGCAGATGATCATGTGCACGATCGCCAACTGGAGCAGCGCGGTCGGCGAAGCCTTCCACACGGTGTCGCCGGCGGCGGTGACGCTGCGCGGCTATGCCGAGACGGTCGCCGGCTGGTTCGGCCGCGAGGCGGAGCTGTCCTTCCTGCCGTTCGACGAATGGAAGGCGGGGTGGAGCGAGACCGAGGCCGACGCGACGCTGAACCACATCGCACACAGCCCCAACTGCTCCATCCACAAGGCGCGTCGCCTCCTCGGCTACCAGCCGCGCTACACCTCCTTCGAGGCGGTGCGCGAGGCGGTCGACTGGCTGATCGCGGCGGGCACCGTCGAGACCGCCTGACGCGTTGGCACGATCCGCGCTAAGCTTACCGGGCAACGGGGAGGGGGCTTTCATGCATGTCATCAGCGTCAATGCCGGCAAGCCCGAGCGCATGAACCTCGGGTCGCGCGAGACAACAACGGGTATTCGCAAGCATCCGGTCGACGGGCCGGTGGCGATCGGCCGGCTCGGTGTCGCCGGGGACGCGGTGATGGACAAGCGCGTCCATGGCGGGCCGGATCAGGCGGTCTATGTCTTCGGCGGTGCCGACTACGCCTGGTGGTCCAGCGAACTCGGCGAAAGTTTGGCGCCGGGCATCTTTGGCGAGAACCTGACGATCTCGGATCTGGAAAGCGCCGAGTGCGCCATCGGCGATCGCTTCGCCGTCGGAAATACCGTGGTGCTTGAAGTGACGGCGCCGCGCATTCCCTGTGCCACGCTCGCCACGCGCATGGGCGACCCCCAATTCATCAAGCGCTATCGCGACGCCGAGCGGCCGGGGCTCTATGCCCGGGTGATCGCGGAAGGGACGGTGCAGGCGGACGATCCGGTGACCCTCACGCCGGTGGACGGCGAGCGCGTGACCGCGCGCGAGCTCTTCCGCGACAACTACGCCAGGGAGCACGCCGCATTGGACCTCCGCCGCTTCCTCTCCGTGCCGCTGGCCGAACGCATGCGGGTCGCCAAGCAGGCACTGCTCGACAAGCTCGCGCCCGCGATCTGAGGAATTTTCCGGCGGCGGAGCGCACGGCGCATTGACATTCCATCTGCGCCGGCCGGGGTGGCAAATCCTGCCCTTGCAGGAAAGTCCTCGGGCGCCAACTATTCGGTGCTTCCTCCCGCCGGCGCCGTTCTGGCGCCCCCGCATCAGAAAAATCCGAGAGACCTGCCATGGCTGCGACGCAGACAAAGCCCATCGAGCTGTTCTATTGGCCGACGGCGAACGGCTTCAAGATTTCCATCATGCTCGAGGAACTAGGCGTTCCCTACGAGCCCCGCTTCGTCAACATCGGCAAGGGCGACCAGTTCAAGCCGGACTTCCTCAAGATCGCCCCGAACAACCGCATGCCGGCGATCATCGATCCGGAAGGTCCAGGCGTACTGGCAGGGGCGGTTTCCCGGGGCCTGCAGCTCCGGTGGCAGGTGGATGACGGTGGTGCCGGCTTGCAGTTCCCAGGCCAGCGGCTTGTCATGACCGAGCAGATTAACCTGCCCGCCCGCCCTTGGGTGGACATGTTCCAGGGAAAGGGTGCTGCCCGGCCACTCCAGTGTGATGGCGTAGGTGGTGGCGCTGTCCTTGCTGCGGATGTAGCGGATGGAATCGCCCTCATGGTAGGGTTGGCCGCCCTCCGTGGCATAAATCGCTTCCCCGTTGACCCGCAGCCAGGCGCCCATCTCGGCCAGGCGCTCGACGCTGGGCTCCGGGATCAGGCCTTCCGCGGTGGGGCCGACGTTGAGCAGGTAGTTGCCGCCCTTGGCGGCGATGTCGGCCAGATTGTGGATCAGGGTCTCCGCGCTCTTCCAGTTGTGGTCGTCCTTCTTGTAGCCCCAGGTGTCGTTCATGGTCATGCAGCTCTCCCAGTCGAAGGAGGAGGTGCCGTCGAGGATTTCCTGTTCGGGGGTGCCGAAGTCGCCGGCGTATTGCCTGTCGTCGCTGTTCATGCCCTTCATGCCCTGACGTCCCTTGTCGATCCGGTTATTGATGATCAGGTCGGGGTTGAGACGGCGGTTGAAATTGTAGAGCCCGACACCCATCTCGTGGGTGTACTCGGGGATCCACTCCCCGTCGTACCACATGACGTGTGGCCGGTACCGGGTGATCAATTCCTTAATCTGCGGCTTGAGGTAGTTCTCGAAGTACCGGGGGAATTCGGGATTCACCTTGTGGCTGTTGTAATCCGGATAGTGCGGGGCCTGGGCGTCCGGATGATGCCAGTCCATGATCGAGTGGTAGAAGCACAACTTGATGCCGGCCTCCTCGCAGGCGTCGCGCAGCTGGGCCAGCAGGTCGCGGCCGTAAGGCGTGGAATCGACCACGTCGTAGTCGCTGACCTTGCTGTCCCAGAGGCTGAACCCGTCGTGGTGCTTGGAGGTGATGACGATGTACTTCATGCCGGCGTTTTTCGCGATGCGAACCCATTCCTCTGCGTCGAACCTGGCCGGGTTGAATTCTGTAGCGAATTCTTCATACTCGGCGACGGGAATGGCGGCGTGGTCCATGATCCATTCGCCGATTCCCTCAACCGGTTCACCATGATAATAACCCGCGGGGACTGAATAGAGGCCCCAGTGGATGAACATCCCGAAAGTGGCGTCCCGCCACCATTCCATGCGGGTGTCGAAAGCCGCGGGGCTCTCCTTGATAATGTCCTTTGGCGGGGTGGGGGAAGAGCCTTTGGATGGATTTAGGAATGGAGTACTCATGATGAACAGGAAGAGGAAGGTACGGGTTACGGCTTTCACGGGCTCCCATCATGGCGGCTGGTACGCTTGGGGCAAGCACGATGGGACGCGTCAGTGGGGCGTATTGACAGCGGGGGGAAAGTTTAGCAATCCTACGCTGTCACTTTCACCAGAAAGGACTCCGGCCAATGGAAAACACCTGCCGATCATGCAAGCAACCGGTTCCCGAGGGAGCCAAAGTCTGTCCCCACTGTGGTTCCTCCCTGACCTGGGCCGGAAAGCTGGGCGTTGTCCTGAAGTGGGTCGGCGGAACCGCCACCGTGGTTTCCCTGGTCCTTGGCGTTCATTCACTGGTCGGCATCTACAAGGGGCAGGTGGAAAAGCGCGAGGCGGTGAACGAGCTGGCGGCCGCCGCCGACCAACTGCGCCTGGACGGAGATTACCGGCGCTCATGGCAGTTGTACGGGCAGGCGCAGGATCTGGAGCCGGGATCCCGGGTGGTCCGCCGCGGCCAGGAAGAACTGGTCATCGACTGGTTGCCGAATGTGCACATTACCGGCGAGGAAACCTTCACCTCCATCGTCAACAAGACGCTCCCGATACTGATGCGGGCCCTCGTGCGTTCGAAGGGAGAGAAGGCTGCCGATATCCAGGCCCTTGTCGGCTGGGCCCATTCGCTGGAGGCGCGTGAAAGGGGCATTACCGATACGGACGTGCCGGGCCTGTACCGGCGCGCCCTGGAGCTGGATCCGCAGAATCCCTACGCCAACACTTTCCTCGGGCACTGGTTGCTGACTGAGAAGGGAGACCTGGCCGGGGGGATGGATTATTTCGCCAAGGCCTTGAGCAGCGGCAGGCACCGGGAGTTTGTCCGCAGCTATGAGTGGGGCGGACTGCTGAATTACCTGCGAACCACCTCGACGGGGTCTCCCGAGCACATCGAGGCCCGGAAGGCACAGCTGAAGATGCTTTCCTCGATGCTGGAGAACGATGAACCGTGGCTGACCGGCGGGAGCCGCGCCATGCCCTGGGAAGCCATTGATGCCTACGGCCGGCCCCATCGGCCGGATGACGACTGGTTCGAGGAGGTCTGGCCGGTACTCACCCCGGAGCAGCATCTCAGGCTCGTAGGGGAGGCGGCGGATCAGGTCGGTGAATCGGACTTCCAGTATCTTGCCGCCCGTTACCTGCTGGGCCGGATCCACGAGAAGGGTGGCCAAAAGGACCTGGCCCTTGCATGCTACCGTGAACTCGACCAGGAGCTGGGCATCAACAGCCTGTTGCGGGAACCGGTCGATCAGGCCATCCTGAGGTTAACCGGCGAGGCGACCAAGTTTGTCCTGATGCGGGAGCAGCCGTTGCAGTTCCACGGGCAGTCGCTCCTGACCGCTGGCTACGACACAAATGACTACAATCTCGCCATGGATTACTTCAGTGGCCTGGTCTCCGATATCCTGGCCCGGCAGCAACTGGACAAGGTTGAGGAGGCTCGCCTCGCCCTGTCACAGGGACTCGGTCGCGTGGCCCGGGATTTCAATGGGAACACTTCGGTTGAAAATCCCCGGGAACTGCGAGACCGCTACTACACCGTGGCCAGCAACCTGGGATCCATCCTGCTCTACAGTCGCATTCTGGACCAGTCCGTGGCGCTCTATAATTCCCTTTCCGGAGACGAGCGCCTGGCCAACTGGATGCGGCTGGACGCCTATTACAACCTGGCCTGTTCCCTGAGCCTGCGCTCGGTCAGCCGGTCAGGCGCGGAGGCCCGTCTGGCCGATCGCGAGGCCGCCGCCCGCAGCCTCAAGGAATGCGTCCGCCTCGGTTTCGATGACTGGGACCTCCTCAAGCGAGATCCGGACCTCGAGGCCCTCCACAATCACCCGGACTTCATACGCATCGCCTCCGGCCGGTAGGCGCTATTCTCCTTTTAGGGACAGGTGAATTATTTTCCCTCCTCTCCTTGTTCTTGTTAGGGACAGGTGAATTTTACTCCGGAGGTTTTTTAGTCTGGTAGATGATGTAAGACTGGCTGTACCGAATTTTTGAAGAACTCCAGCTGGTTTATCGAAGCTTCAAGAGGTAGTCAAATATGACTACAATTATGCTTTGTGTGACGCGTTCCAGATTGATTCCTTTCCCATATGCGAACACCTAGGATCAAGGCGAGAAAGGGGGTATCCGGGCTGTATCACTGCATGTCACATGTCGTGGACGGGAGTTATATTTTTGGACCGGAGGAAAAGGAGGTCTTTTTGCAGATGATGTGGAAGTTAGCCGACTTCTTGGGGATAGAGGTGCTGGACTATGTTGTAATGGGTAATCATTATCATCAGTTAATTAAAGCCCCTGCTTCGGTTGATATCGATGATCTGGAATTGCGAAATCGACTGAGAGCCTACTACGGTCCGGATCACAAGAAGGTGGCTATGTTTGATGCAGCTTTGGAGAGGGGTGGTTTAACCGCTTCCAAGGCGAGGGGAATTCATCTGCGAAGAATGGGCAATATTTCCGAGTTCGAGAAGGTGCTTAAACAGAAATTTTCCAGGTGGTACAACAAACGCAACAAACGAAAGGGTACACTCTGGATGGAGCGCTTCAAAAGTTTGTTGCTGGAGGATTGCGTGAGTGCCCGAACCACTGTTGCAGCGTATATCGACCTGAATCCTGTACGGGCGAAAATGGTCGCGGATCCTAAGGATTATCGCCATTGTGGATACGGAGCGGCAATTGGCGGGGATCAGCGCTGCCGGGATGGAATCATGCAAATCACCGGAATTGAAAATTGGAAAAAAGCGGCTGCCGATTACCGCAAACTATTGATGCAAAGAGGCAACGTGCAGGTGGAGGGTAAGAGGGGCTCCATTGATCGGAAGCTGTTGCTTGAAACGCTTGAGATGAAAGGCCATTTACCACGCTCCCAGCTGCTTCGCTTGAAAGTACGCTTCCTTACCGATGGTTTGGTCTTGGGTAGTGAAGATTTTGTGGAGGAGATCTTCAATCAGTACCGGGACTACTTTGGGACCAGTCGGAAAACCGGATCCCGGCCAATGTGTTGCTTGTCAGATGCTTCCCTGAGGGTTATCCGAGATCTCCGAATGGAGGCCGTGTCGTGATTGGTACAACCTGCTGGACCTCACCTCAGAGGTCCAATCCAAGCTTTTCCCTGAAGAAGGCGATGGTCCGCTCCCAGGCCAGCTGCGCCGCCGCCTCGTCGTAACGCGGGGTGGTGTCGTTATGGAATCCGTGGTTCACGCCCGGGTAGATGTACGCCGTGTAATCGATATGATTGGCCTTGAGGGCGGCCTCATAGTCCGGCCAGCCGGCGTTCACCCGTTCGTCAAGCTCCGCGTAGTGAAGCAGCAGTGACGCCCTTATTTTAGCGACGTCCTCGGCCTTTGGCTGGCGACCGTAAAAGGGGACGGCTGCGCTGATGATGCCCGGCAGGCTGACGGCCAGGGCGTTGGCGACGCCTCCGCCAAAACAGAACCCGACCACGCCCACCTTGCCATTGGAGTCCGGGTGATCGTGCAGGAATTTTGCTGCGGCGACGAAATCCTCGGCCATCTTCGGCCCATCCAGTTTACGCTGCATTTCCCGGCCTTGGTCGTCATTGCCAGGATACCCGCCTAGGGGCGTCAGCGCATCGGGAGCAAGGGCCACAAATCCAGCCAGCGCCACACGCCGGGCAACATCCTCGATGTAGGGATTCAAGCCGCGGTTCTCATGGACTACCAGGACCCCCGGGGTCTTTCCGTTCAGCTCGGCCGGCTTGGCGTAAAGTGCCTTTATGATTCCGTGTCCCTGGGGAGAGGGATACTCGAGATAATGGCTCACAATCCGTGGATCCCCCGGTGAGACCTGGGTGGCCAGGGCATAATTAGGGTTTAGGGCCTGCAGAATCGCCATCGCACTCAACCCGCCCGCCGTGAATTTGGCGGCTCTTTCGAGGAAAGTCCGGCGGTTGATCAGCCCATGGGCGTAGTAGTCATACAGGTCCAGGAGCTCTTGGGGAAAATCGGAGGCGGTTTTTCTGTTCATGGAAGGAGAGATGCGGAGGTTGGCGTCGCTTCTAATCCTAGACGGACCGGCCAGGCCGTCAACTGTGGATAATTTACCTGTCCCCTGTGAGGTCCTTGTAAGCCCTCCTCTTGTAAGCGCTGATAATTTACCTGTCCCTAAAGCCGCTTGTCTCTAAAGCCGCTGATAATTTACCTGTCCCTAAAGAAGAAGGGCCGCAACGCGCGGCCCTTCCACTCTCTCACTATTTATCACGGGCTCACTCCTGGGGTGTTTCCTCAGGAGCTTCCACGGGAGCCTCCATGAAATCGATGCGGCGGAACCAGATATCGTCTCCCATATCGTGGGGGGAGACGACGCCCTCGTCGCCGTCGGTCCACTGGTGCCAGATGGCGTAGAGGCGGGTCCCGGAGGGATGGGCGCGTAACTGGGCATGTCCCTGGTGGGGGGTGCCGTGGGCCAGCCAGGGGAAGCGGTCCACGGTTTCCCCGGCGATCGGGCTGGAGCTGTCGGGATTGACCTCCCATTCGACGGTCAGCCAGGTCGAGCCGCCGTCGGTGGTCCGGGTGTAGTAGATATCCTCGGCCTCGGTGTCGGTGGTCGCGGGATCGCCGATACCGTGCAGGACTTTCTGGGTGCCGAAGGCCACGTGGTAGGTGGAATTGCTCCAATCGTAGGTATCATCCTCGGGATAGGTGGGATTCACGGTTCCCGGTCCCATGGGCGGAACCAGGCGCGGATCCCCGACGGTATGGGAATTCCCCTTCAGGAGGGAGACATTCCTTCCGGGTTCGAATTCCCCGCGGCCGTAGCGGTATTGCTTTTCCTCGTACACGCCGTGTGCCGTTTTCTCGATGACCGTGTGGACGACCTCCTCCGGACCGTTCGGGTCGGTGGTCCAGGTCTGTCCGCCGTCGAAGGAGCGGCGGACATAGAAGTCCATGTGATCCCCGCCGAGGCGCCCCCAGTTGGGGGTGAAGGAGTAGCCGAAGACGACCGTGTCGCCGCGGAGGAAGCCGCGGTGGGCCTTGGCCTCGGAGTAGGGATTGGCGAAGGACTCGTCGGACATGTTGTTTTCCTTCTGGCTGAACTTGGCCACCTTGCGCCAGCTGTGCCCTTCCCCGTCGCCGGCGAATGCATCATCCGCATCGATGTCCATGAACGAGTCATTCTGGACACTGCTCATGTTCATGTGGCGGCGCCTGAACTGGAGCTGCTGGGGATCGTCACTGGACGCTCCGGCCTCGAATCGCTGGAAGTTGCTGAACTGGTAGGGATTGGCCTTTGAATTGGCCATATCCGCTTCCGGAACCACGGCCCGGACGGCGAAGACATCGGAAGGTTTTCCCTGGCCTTCGCGGCCCTGCTTGTAGATGGCGATGACGGAAGTCCGCGTGTCGCCGATCCACGGCTTGGGCTGGGCCATGAAGCGGACCCGCCGGGCATTCTCATACTTGTAGGTATGGAGAACGTCGGTGTTCTCACCATCGGCGTCCTTGTAGTAGATCGGGATCAGTTCCCCGTTATCATCGAGGGCGGGCAGGTTCATGATGTTGCCGCCGCTGACCATGTCCGGCTGGTTGAGCTTGAAGGAATGGTAGATGATGTTCTTGCCGGAGTCTTCCGCTTCCGGTTTGAGGGGATCTTCCTCGCCATCCTCGTGTTCACCTTCCGGCGGTTCACCCATGCCTTTTGATTCCTCGTAGCCGAGGATCACCCAGCCGCCCGGCATGACAAACAGGTTCGGGCGGGCGGCCCCGGTGTCCCCGTCCAGGGGACGTCCGTCTTCCGTCACGGCCACGGTCTTGACCATGCCCGGCTTGTTGATGAAGCGGAACCAGCGGCTGTTGTCGGCCAGGCCTTCAACCGGGCGGTACTCACCGTCGACCGACTTGTCCCAGATGGTGGAACCGGTGGTCTGGTCGGCAATATTCAGCGCGGGCATCATGTAGGCGTAGCGGGCCATGCCCCATCCGCCTCCGGCTCCACTGGACCCATCGTTTTCTTCAATTTCCTCGGCCGTGGAACCACAGTTGCCTTCGCCTTCGTGTTCGGTGGCCTCGTAATCCTCCTCGATGGCTCCGGCCAGGGGAATGAAGCTGCCCGTTTCCGGATCGACCAGGGGAAGGCCGGATTCAGGATCCAGCTGCACCTTCATGTTGTCGGTGTTGACGGTGTTGTTGTCGGATACGCGGACTGCGATCGACATCGGGACCAGCCACTTGGGCCGGTTCGATTCATCGGGCCGGTGGCCGGCGTACAAGTCCGGATCCTCGGCTTCAAGGTCGCCATGCTCATCCCCGTGCGACATGAGCTCCGGATCGAAGTTGGTGTCGATCCTGTCGAAGTCGCTGTAAGGGATGTAGCTGTACCAGATGTCCGTCTTCTTGTGCACCGTGGCACCGCTCCAGCCGTGGCCGCCGCCCTTGCAACTGCCGGGCAGCAGGCCTCCCGGGTCTTCCTGCCAGGCCACGGCGAAACCGACGTTCTTGGCGCTGCTGGAGACGTTGAAATTGGCGTCGCGGCGACCGGAGGTCAGCCGTTCCGGCTTGAACCACAGGATATCACCGGCTTCCACATCGAATCCCATGCCCCTGTACTTGTCGATGTTGCCCTTGTCACCATCCCAGATCAGCACGCCACGGCAGGCCCAGAGGGCATAATAGGGAATGACCCCGATGCCCTGGTCGCCGACATCCTTGTCCTCGTCATAGTCCACCGATCCCTGCCGGCCGCGCACGCCGAAGTAGTCCTCGACGACATAGGCGTCGTCGTAGGGATAGTCGTCGTCTGTCCGGATGGAGAAGCTGGGCTTCCCTCCGCGGGCATAGGCGCTGGTCCAGGTGATGAGGATTTTGTCCTCGGCGATCTTCTGTTGGGGTCCTCGGTTGTCACCCGGGAATTTTTCCCCGGTGGGCAGGGTGAAGGAGGACTTGCGGGCGGACTTGGAGATGTTGAACCGCCTCCAGGTGGCTCCGTCGTCCAGGGAGACCGCGGTGATAATGTCCGCGCCCTGGCGGGTGATTCCCGCGGCCGGATTGGCATCCTGCACTTCCGTGTAGGTGACCACCAGCGGCTTAACCCGGTCGCGTTCCGCGGCCTTGTTTCCATTCGGGTCGGTGTATTCCACCGTGGTCGCGGACCCGTTGGCGCTCCTGGCCGGCACCCAGATCGGGAAGATGTCCAGCTTGGGCTTGTCGACCGGGTATTCCGGGCTCTTGGAGATGTTGCGGCGGAAGATCAGGTTGCCGACGGATTGTTCGAGCCGGGCCGCCGCATCCTCCGCACTGGCGATCTGCAGCTCCGGATCCGCGATGTTGATTTCCGTCAGGAGGGACAGCATTTCACCGTCCTCCTCCCAGGGAATCGCCTCCAGGTTGCGTGCCGCCATGGCCGCGTTCAAGGCATTGACCGACTTTTGGGTAATGCTGATGGCGCCGTTGCTTTCCCCGTCGGCGTCGAGGGTCATCATCAGGCGGGCCATATTGACCACGCTGGGATCGTCGATATCCGATCCCGGGAAGATGTCCAGCGGGGTGACCCGCTGGTCCGCCTCGGCAAAGCCGATTTCCACATCACCGATGTAGAAAAGGACCGTTTCGCCGGGGAAGAACCAGAAGCCGCCATCGTCATTGACCAGGTCGGCCTGGGTCCGTGTGGCGTAACCCAGACCACTGACCGGGCCGATTACGAACTGGCCGTGCTCCGGGTGCTGGACCTCGTAGCGCATGGCCAGGGCGTTGTCTCCCCAGGCGGTGCGCTGCACCTCAAGCGGAACATTGGGGTTAAAGGCCCAGGCGGTAACTGTCACCGGCGTTGCTTCGTCGGTTTTCAGCTCCACCTGGACCCCGACTGTGAGCAGTCGTTCTTCGAGCCACATCGGCCCCCAGTGGCCCCATTCAAAGTCCAGTTCGTCCTCGAAGGACTGCTTGAGGCTGTACACCTCAGCGAGATCCTTCTTGTAGAAGACTCTGACGGGCCACTCCCCAAAGTCCGGTTCCACCGTCTTGCCGTCCGGAAGTGGAGGGGGAGGCGGTTCGGGATTAATAAATACATAGACCTTGCTGATCAGGTAACCGTCAGCAGGGAGGACTTCCAGGTTGAAGTCCTGTGTCGTGTTCCAGACATTGACCGAGCCTACGGATTCCATGTCCTTGGTCATCAACCGGCCATCGAGCATGCCCAGGGAACCGTGGACGGTCACATTATCTGCCTGGAGGAAAGGCCACGTTGCCAGCATGGCCAGGGTGGAGATAATCAGTTTCGCTTTCATTGTTTTACCTAACGTTTTGGGGTTGTTGGGGTCGAAGTGGCTCCCCAGCTGACAATCCTGTCGTTGCGACCGGAGAGGTTCATAAGGTTGAATCTCGGATTCATTACATATGGGACCTTTCATAACCAACATGCGCCTCCTGCTTCCTAAAGGGGACACCCGATCAAAAACAGGGGATAGCCCCTATAATGATTTTGACATTTTTAAGCAGGAAAATTAGGCTCCACCTGTAATCCATTCGGCGTGATAGCAGCCGGTCGATTTCGTTTACATAGAGGGGGGAACGACACGCATGGGAAAGCCTTCGGCAGAGGTATTGGACAATATGTTCGGCGAGGTGTACGAGGAACTTCGCCGGATGGCTCACGGAATGCTCTGGAATTCTCCCCCGAGCCGGACCATCCAGGCCACGGTGCTGGTGCATGAGGCCTACCTGCGGCTGAGCTACACTTACCAGAAGGACCATATCAACCGGCGGCACTTCTTTGGCGCGGCGGCCGAGGCCATGCGGCGGATCCTGATCGAGGACGCCCGGCGGAAGTTACGCCTCAAGCGCGGTGGCAACTGGACCCGCATTCCCCTCTCGGAAATCCAGGTGGCCACCGATGCCCATCCCGAACTGCTGCTGAACATCGACGAGGCGCTCAACCGCCTGGCCGAGGAGCATCCCCTGCGGGCGGAGGTGGTCTGGCTGATGTTCTTTGCCGGCCTGACCCAGACCGAGGTCGGGGAGTGTCTCAACATCAGTGAGCGGACGGTCAAGCGGCACTGGGCCTTTGCCCGGTCCTGGCTGTTCGCGGAGCTCAATCCGGAGGAGTAGGCAATCGTGCCGGAACGGATTCCAAAACTGGCCTGATTTCAACGGGGGAGGCGCATGGAGGAAGATAGAATGAGCGACAATCGAGCGGAGAAGGTGGCTTTCATCTTCGAGGAATGCATCGAGATCGACGATCCCCTGAAGCAGGCCGCCTACCTGGACTCCGCCTGCGCCGGATCGGAAGATCTGCGCCGGGAGGTGGAGCGGCTGTTGCGGGCGCACGGCAGTTCCGGCAAATTCCTGATGGGGGGAACCCCGCCTCACCTGTCCCTTGAGGATGAGGATGGGGATGTGGACCGGGAAATGGGTGCTGGAAACCGTGTTGGGCCGTACCGTATAATCGGCCACATCGGGGAGGGGAGCACTTCCACCGTGTTCCTGGCCGAGCAGGAGGAGCCAGTCCGGC
>CAJXMX010000093.1 GCA_913056355.1 uncultured Opitutales bacterium | reverse complement strand
AGCCCGTTGCGGATCGTCAATGCCCCATTGGAGCTGACACCGACTTCCAATTCGCCGTTGATGGTCACTCCGTCGAGGATTCCACCATCTCCCACCAGGCGCACACCCTCCTGCGTGGTGATCGTGCCACCGGTGATCGTGCCCTGGTCAAAAATCCACGAACCGGTAGTGGCATCCAGCACCAGATTTGCGCCCGTGTTGTCGATTTCGCCGGGAATTGCGATCGCGCCAGCCGGGCGCTGCAGGGTGCCCAATGCGGCCGTGGTAATCGAAGGGACGCTGATCGTGATCACCCCGCCAGCCACATCGGCAATGATGGTACCCTGGTTGATCAGGTATACGTCAGCTGCACCTGGCCAAACATAGGAATGTCCGATCATGCCGAACTTTCCCCGCACGGTGATTCCGGAGCCAATAGTCAGGGTGGTGCCGGACTCAATCACTTGCAGCGCGTTTTGGGCGGTCCCGGACGGGTGCCCTCCGAATATCACGGTGCCGCTGCCGCTGAGCGACTGGCTGCCCTCGAAAAGCAAAGCGCCTCCTTTGAACTCAGTGGCATGCCCAATGTAGGCCGTGCCATTGAGGGTAAGCCCGTTGCGGATCGTCAATGCCCCATTGGAGCTGACACCGACTTCCAATTCGCCGTTGATGGTCACTCCGTCGAGCATTCCACCATCTCCAACAAAGCGAATTCCAAAATCAGTGATAAATGTTCCCCCAGTAATTGTCTCACCGGTCTCCAAAACCAGGTTGCTGGACATCAATAGGATCGCTTCATGATTTTCTATCGAATGGAAAAGCATGGAGCCACCATCTGCTTCTACCTGGATTGAACCAGCCGCGTCGATGACGACGTCGGATTCTGAGTTCGGCAATTCATCCCCGCTCCAATTCAGCGGATCGCCCCATGAAACGGCATCTCCTCCGGCATCCCATTCGACAAGCTCTGCCTGAAGATGGCCCAACGAACAGATCGATATCAGGAATAATCCGAGTCCTTGGCGTATGACCTTTCCGAAGTGAAGGAAAGGAGACGGTTCTTCCTTTGGTTGGGACAAGTTTTCTATATGGGCGATGTGGGCAGGTAGCCGCGGATTGCATGCATAGAACATTTTTGGGGTAGAGAGTAGAAAATGAATTGAGGCGAAGAGTTGTAAAAACGGGAATCAGTATGAGAGCCATATCACGTAGGCGATGATGACAGGGTCAGGAAATTTACACAAGAAGTAACTGATTTAATATATTCTAATGGCTCATTAAGGTAAGCGTCAATAATGCCCAAACGCAGCTAAGAATAGTCTAAGCAACAGTCCCCCACTCTCCGCACCTCCGCCGAAAAACTGAGATTCGCCATTATAAGCGTCCACTCTGCCACCGCCTCGATGCGGTCCGGACGCTCTTTAGAACAGGGACTAACGTATTCTAACAAAGGTAGAATATGTCCCAGCACGAAATCTCTGGAAAGCTTAAGCAACAATGCGTCCTGACTGGCCGCCCACACCGGACGCCGCTTAAATTTTGAGATCATAGAAGGCAACAATCCCCCGCCCTGCCCTCTCACGACGGCATTCTGAAATTGACCATAATAAGCGTCCAGACTGCCACCCCAGTTTTTGATTAAGACCGCGGATCAAGCCCCCAGCGCGGATTCAAGTCGGTTCGCAATGCCTTCACCGGGTTTTGCATCATCGAGAACGCGAATTTGCTCCATAATGTAGGGGGCATCGAGATTGGCCTGCTGCCGACCGAGGATTCCGTCAATATCGCTCCAGTCACGGTCGCGGTTGGCGAATGCCTTCATAATGACGAGGTCCTCGGCAGAACAAAGGCGAAGGAATATCCCCCCCAGATCAATATTCCTTGAGCGTTCAACGGCCCCTTCCTCAAAGGGCAAAGCACCCAAAGCCATATCGATGGGAATACCTTCTTCAGTTTGCAGAAGAAGGACCCTGTTGTTCAGGGCAAACTGACGGGCATCATCAATTCTTGGTGACAGCTCCGCCAACAATAGATCGATGACTCTTTCTTCCTTGCCCCACCCCGCGAGGACTGTCAGGTCAAGGTCCTGGGTCAATCGTGGTTCGCCCCATTGCAGGTTGGCCAGTCCGCCAATGAAACAGAAGGATAATTCGAGTTTTTCGAGGACGTCCTGCAAGTCCCTCGCCGATTCAATCAGGTCCTTCATCAGCAATCGTCTATTTTGGAATCCTTGCCAGTTTCCTGAACAATGCCTGCTGCTCAACCAGACCCGTGATTGCTGCCGGGCGGCGATTCTGATGAAGAAACTTCCAGCTTCGCTCAAACCTTTGGATCGCCAAAGCCGTATCCGTATCAGGTAACCGTTGCCTGCGATCAGCTTCGAGTCGCCGAGTTGCCTCCTCCCATTTTGGCATTTGGTAGCCCTCTTTTCGCATCGCCGCATGGGTCACTTTTGGATCATGCCTGCTCATAGATTTCCAAGGCTTCTTTCCGAACAACGGGTTCAATGTAGGGATTCAATCGAGAGCAGAAATCCACCTTATGTCCGAGAATTTTCGATAATTCCCCTTCATATGCCATATACCTGAAGCCTACGCCATCCAATGCTCCCGGATTGAATTCTGCCAGGACATCGACGTCGCTCGAATCCGGATCAAAATCATCCCGTAGAAAAGATCCAAAAAGACTTAACCGCCGAATCCCGCGGGTACGACAAAACTCCGCGATCTTCTCGCGGTCCAAACGCACGTGTAATTCAGCTACAGACATTACAATAATGTTCGTAAAAACTCTTTCTTAATGCAACTTTCAAAACCGCTTGTGCTCTTCCGCCTGCAAGCCCCGATCGGTATCAAAAAGTGTAAAGAAAACAGCGAGAGGATAGTCTATCGTCCACTCTGGGACCCCAGTTTATTGTTTAGGAACGCCTGTAGGTCCACGTATGCGTCATGTCCGTTCGGGATTCGGACCGTTCATAGTTCTTCCGATATCCGGCCTGCCGCCTCCCTAAGGATTCCGGCCAATACCGAAACGTCAATCTCTGCCTTCCTGGGCTTCAGGCAGCTGCAAGCCAATATACCAAGGATCCAGCCCTCCAATCCCCGCCGAAAGGGGAACCCCACGTCCGTCCCCAACGCTCCCTCGGCTACGTCACTCCCATCCAGTTCGAGGGCCCTGCTATGGAAGCCTGCCCGCTCACTGTGCCGGCGGCCTCCGTCCGCCGGAGCTTTGACTTCCTCTTCAATGTCAAAGAAACATTAGCCCCGCCCAGATTAACGAATTACGCGGCCCAGTTTGGGTAACTTGACCAATCGCTTATTCCAAATCGTCTTCCAGACGAGATGGTAAATCCATATTTTCATGCAGGATGTTGATTACCCCGATCACCTTGTTCGGAAGTTCCCTGAAGAAGACGTAATGGTTCTCGTACCGTATGAAGTAGATCCCGGATAACTCCGGGTGTATCGGCTTCCGCCATACAATATTTCTTTCTGCAGCTTGAGCGATAGCCTCGTGGAGACCTACAATATACCGGATCGCTTGTTCTTCTCCCCACCTTTCCACAGTGTAATCCCAGATCTCATCCTGACGACGATCTGCGACTGCATGGAAGAGATACTTCATGATTATCGCCGCGCCTTGTTTCTGGCGATAACATCCTGGGCCGTAACCTCATTGAATTCACTCACATCCGCCTTAAGGCCAGGAGAAAGTTCACTGATTAACCTCTCCCATTTCTTCTCTTTTGATTTTTCGTAATCCTGTCGAATCAGGGTGCGTACATACTCGCTTGCCGATTCATACAAGCCAGTGGGAGATATTTGCTCCTGAACATACCTTTTGAGTGGACCACTTAATCTGACATTTACACCTTCAGCCATAATCCATCCTTTTAATGAAAAAGTAGGCTTGTCCTACAAGAAGTCAAGATTGTGGGACACAAGAACTGGCCTACCCCCATTACAACTTCAATAAGCGTAAAGAAAACAGCGGCAGGTTAGTTTACCGTCCGCTCTGGGACCCCATCCTCCGCCCTCCGGACTTCGCGGGGCACAGCCCCAGTTTTTAAAAACCACGAAGCCACAACGCTCTTAGGCAGCAGCTTTTGGTAGCTGGGGGGCACAGTTGAGCAGAAGGAGTGTGGAAAGGGCTTTTCGCCCGGCAAATTGGAACAAGCCCGGGCTATACCATAAACCCGGGATGCTGTTGCCGGCTCTGCCAGTGGAAGGCATGCCTCTTCGTAAATCCAGAACCACCATGCACCGGTATCCCTTTCTGTTTCTTGTTCTCCTGCTCCCCGTTGTCTTTCATGCGAATCCCATTCGGCCGCTGGCCCAGGATTACGTGGCGGTCGGCACATCCCCGGATTCCCTGGGAAAGCCTTTCTATACCCCAAGCATAATCAGGCTTGAATCGGGTCGTCTGCTGGCCGCCTATGAGATTGGAGGGGATCAACGCCTGGAAAACAAGCCGTGGGCCGTAATCTCCATCTCGGATGACGGGGACCTGACCTGGACTGTTTCGGGGAGGACCCGCATCACCCATGGGCGGCTCTTTCAGTCGGGTGATGCCATCTATTACCTCGGGCATTCCGCAAAGCTCCTGGGGAGCAAGCCAGAAGACCGATCCGGTGATCTGCGCATCATCAGGTCCACGGATAATGGCCAGACATGGGGCCAGGCCGTCAATTTAACAAAGGACCAGATGTGGCACCAGAGTGCCTGCAATGTCTGGCATGCCAATGGGCATGTCTACCTGGTCATGGAACGCCGTGTCTCAACCCATATCGAAGGCTGGTTCGTGGGCGAGCTGGCCCCCATCCTGATGCGGGCCCCGGAAGGCGCGGACCTGACGAGGCCGGGGAGCTGGACTTACGCCAGCGAGCTTTCATTCGACAGCATCATTCCGGGCTACAAGCAAAACGACATGCCCCTCAGCCTGATGGGAATCCCCTTTTACAAGCAGAACTATCCCAGCTACACGGAAGTGGCCCCCGACCGCTATTTCAGCCCCATGGGCTGGCTGGAAGCCAATGTCGTCCAGATCATGGATCCGAACCATTACTGGTATGATCCCACCGGTCACACCTTTCACCTGTTCATGCGGGCCAATACCGGCCGGACCGGATACGCCGCCCTGGCCAAGGTGGTGGAGCATCCCGACGGAACCATGACCACCCGGCTGGAAACCGCACCAACGGGCGAGGAACTGCTGTATCTCCCCTTCCCCGGCGGCCAGATGCGGTTCCATGTCCTCTACGATGAGCAGACCCGTCTCTACTGGTTGCTGGGATCACAGGCAACCGACTCCATGACCCGGGCAGACCGGTTGCCACCCGACCGCTACGGCACTCCCGATAACGAGCGCCACCGACTGGTACTCCACTTTTCACGCAACATGGTCGACTGGTGCTTTGCCGGTGTCGTGGCTATTGGGCCAACCTATAAACAGAGCCGCCACTACGCCAGCATGGATATCGACGGCGAGGATCTCGTCATCCTCTCACGGAGCGGGAACAGCCATGCGAAAAGCGCTCATGACGGCAATATGATCACCTTCCACCGGGTGAAAAATTTCCGCGACCTGGTTTACTGAAACTAAGTGATATCGCCATCCTCCCATTTTGGTTCCCCAAAGTTAACATCAGTGGTAATGAATTCAGCCATGTCCATTTCAGACCATCTTAAAAACCATAAATCCATCCGACAGTATAAATCGACTCCGATTGATGAGGCCCTCCTCAAGGACCTCATACATTGTGGCCAACGCGGTTCCAGCTCGGGGAATTTGCAGAGCTGGAGCGTGGTGATTTCCAGGGAACGCGAAAGCCGGGAGAAGCTCTATGAATTGCATTCCCGCCAGAAAATGATCCTCCAGGCACCCGTTGTCCTGACCTTCTGCTCTGACTTCTACCGGATCCGGCGATGGCTGAAGATTAACGACGCCAAAGGCTCCTTCGACGACTTCCTCGGCTTCCTTGTCGGCATGGCCGACGCCATCATCGCAGCACAGAATGTGGCCATTGCCGCTGAATCCCATGGCCTCGGCATCTGCTACATGGGAACCACTCTCTCGGCAGCTGACGAAATCTCCAAGCATCTCAAGCTCCCGGAAACCGTGGTCCCGGTTACCAGCCTCGTCGTCGGCTACCCCGATGAGGACATCCCCGAAGTCCGCTACCGGCTCCCCCTCGAGGCCATCATTCATGAAGAGGTCTACGACCCGAAAACCGATGAGGAAATCTCAGATATTTACCGGGAATTCGAAGAACAGGCATGGGCCCGCTACGCCCGGATTCCCGGTATGCTCGATAAACTGGAAGCAGCCAGCATCACCCACGTGGCCCACTTCTACACCTCCGACCTGAAGTATTCCAAAAAACGGCATGAAACCGCCTCGGCGATGCTTCTGGAATTACTTCGATCCAAGAAGTTCATGTAAAGTCCGCTGCGGAACACGGGCAATTGCGTCAAGCAACCGTTTTGAGGATAGGATTGGTGGCGCCAAGTCAAACGAGACTCGGTTTGAGCGCCTCAGGACTCCAGCAAATTGGGTTCGTCGTCAATTGATTGAGCGGTTTTCAGCTGCTTGTCGATCGAGTGGTCGACGGAGGTATCTGACGCGATAACAGGCTTCCCGGCCGGGGTTGTTCTCCGGGGCGGGCTGTCCGTTCCGGGCTGGTCGCCGTCCAGTACTTCGGTCCCCCTGAGATGTACCCGGTAAATCGGTTCGGGCATTTCAACTCCCGCTTCATCAAACGCGACTTTGACGAGCCGGATCGCTTCGCTCTTGGATTTCAGAAAGTCGCTCCTGCGCTGATCAATCCAGGCGAAAAACCGCATGTTGATCGTGCTGTCGCCCAACTCTTCGATAATGATCATTGGGGGAGGATCGTCCAGTATGCTCTCCAGTGAGTTCAGGGTCTGCATCGCGAGCTCGCGGACTTTGAGAATGTCGAGCTCCACGGACACGCCAATGGCGAAATCAAACCGACGCAGGGGATTCCGCGTATAGTTCGTCAATGTCGACGTGATGATCTTGCTGTTCGGGATGCGCAAGTGGTTCCCGTCAAACGTCATCAGCACGGTGTCACGGGAGGTCAGCCGAATCACCTTTCCGCTGACGCCCTCAATCCCGACGGCGTCCCCCGTTGAAAACGGATTCCGCAAGCTCAATAAGATTCCCGCAAGGTAGTTCTCGACGATATTGCGGAAAGCGAAGCCAAGAGCGATTCCAGCGATGCCGGCAACCCCAAGGATTGCCCCTGCCAGAGCCGTCGCATCCAGAATTTCCAATGCGATGAACACCCCGAGGACGGTCATCGCCAGCTTCATAAAACGTTGGAGCAAACTGGTGGACAACTCATTCATGCCAGCTATCCGGGCCCACGCCCTCCTGCGACTGAGCCAGCCGCCCAGGATCCGAAAGAGGAAAACGACGAGGAGCGCTATCAAGAGAATGGGCAACTTACGGACTGCCTGCTGCCCCATTTCTTTCGCCTTGCGGATCGTCGGATTAAGTCGACTGGCGATATCCACTTCCGGTTCCAGTTCATTGACCACATAAACGACGCCATCCAGCCTACCGGCTAGCTGCTCGGCAGTGCTCATTGCTGCGGCATCGGGAACCGAACCAGTGAGATGAACGACACCGGCTGTTACGTTTACCTGGACCGAGGATATCGGTTCAATCTGTTGAAAGATACCGGTCAACCTTTGCTTAATTGCCCGATCAGACTCTGCTCCTGGCACCTCGATACTCTGCTTTTCCACCAAAGGAGGAGCCCTGTCCAACCCGTCTTCCGCATTGAGACTCCACGATAGAAACAGAAGTAGAAAAATCAGATTGTTGCGCATAAGCCTTCAGAATAGTGGCGGTGGAGTTACCCGTCAATCGACAGTTTCTTCGGTGCCGGGGGGCGGTTTGCGCATGAATGGGCCCACTGGTTTGCGGCTCAATGGGCCAGGTGATTGGCCCTCTCAGGATCCAGACTCGAATGGTACGGCCAAGGCGGAGCAAATGTCAGCCACAAGCAGATTAAAACAGCCTGGGCGGCAACCATCCGCCTCTTCCAGCGCCTCAGCCCAATAACTGGGATTCGGTTAGTATAAGTGTCCACTTTTCCATCCCGTATCTCCCCTCTTCCGCCGCTCTGAAAGCCGACATTTTGCTTTACCAGAAACGGGTTTTGCGGGTAGCCCCCATCGGGGAAGTGCCCTAATAAGCAGGGATGGTTTTATTCGTAACACGTCTCGCTGTTCTTTTTCTCCTGGCATCGCCCATTCTCAAGGCTGGGGCAGCGCCCATGCCTCAAGCCCGGGACTTGGGAATCCCCGTAAAGGGCGTAAGCTGGGTGCGCCTGCATGCGGGGCAAACCGCCGATGGAAGTCCCTCGCTGCTCGCCACAATGAGTCAGACCAACGGAGGGCTGTTTGTCATCGACATCGACCTGGATACGGGACACTGCACCCAGTACCCGGTTGCGGATCGGAAAAACTCGAGCTTCTCGACAGCGACTTTCCGCAGTTTGCAGACGGGCATTCTCTACATCGGATCGGCCTGGGATGGTCACCTTCATCAATTCGATCCGAATCACCCCGAAAAGGGAATTGAGGACCTCCGGACTATTTCCGAAGGGGTCACCTTTCCAACCGGCATTACCGAGTCCCTGGACGGAGCTATTTGGATCGGTGCTTACCCGGAAGCCAGCCTGACCAAATTCGATCCGAAAACGAAAACCTTCACTCCTTTCGGGCGCATGGATGAGAACGAGAATTACCTCTATCCGCTCGCCGGTGACGATGGTTCGCTGGCGGCCCTGGTTCGGGTTGTCCGGCCTCACCTCGTCGCCATCGATCCTGAGACCGGCAGCTATCGGGAGATCGGTCCCTCGATTACGGATACCTTGGACAAGACGCAGTACCTGCGTTTCTTCAAAGGAAACGACCGACGCCTGTATCTTGATTCCCACACGGGACAATTCCGGATCGACGGCAAACTCCTCGTGCCCGTAAACCACCTCCCCGAACCGATGGCCGGAATTCATGCCGCCGGAGAGCATCGCTACCAGAACCCGTTAACCATGCCCGGAGGCTGGCAGGCCCATCTGATGGATGACGGCGGTGGCAAGGGCTCGGGAGCCCCCCGCCACATCCTTCTTGCGAATACGGATCCGCTCATCGCCAGCCGGATCCTGAAATTGGACTGGGTCGGGGGCGGCTCCAATATCCACGTCATCGAACTTGGACCGGATGGAAGGCTCTACGGTTCCAGCTATCTTCCCAACCTGCTTTTTCGCGCAGCGCCCGATGGCTCAGAACTTGAAAACCTGGGCCAGCATACCTTTGCCTCCGGCCAGGCCTACTCCGCGACTACCCTGGACGGGAAACTATACCTTGCCTCTTATCCACAGGCGCGCCTGTCAGTTTACGACCCCGATTTGCCGCTCTCATTCGGCACCGAAAAGGGGGACAATCCCCGCGATCTCGGACGCATGGACGACGTTGGTTATCGCCCCAACGACATGATCGCCACTCCGGACGGGAAGCTTTGGATTGGGTCTGGTCCAGACTATGGACTGAAGGGGGGAACGCTCGCCTGGTACGATCCAAAAACGGAACAGAAGGCATCACACCGGGCCATCATTCCAGATATGTCCCCCGCATCGCTTCTATGGTTGCCTGAGTCTGAATTGATCCTTGTCGGAATGAGCATCGAAGCCGGTACCGGCGCCACAATCACTCAATTCGATGGGGCCTTCGCCCTGTGGGATCCGAAGACCGACTCACTCAAGTGGGCTGGAGATTTTGGCATCGATGGGTTGGCCGACGTGACTTCCCTTGCTCCGGCAGGCGACGGGCTGGTGTATGCCTTGATCGGCCGCGGGGATCATGTTGTTTCAGCGGGCGCTCCCGCGATTGCGCCTCGAATCGCCCTGGTTGATGTCGCGACCCGTACACTGGTGTCTTCAGCCTGGTTGCCGGATGACTTCGGGCCCTTGTCCTGGCATGGTTCCCATTCCCTCAGAACCGGCCCCGGAGGCGTCGTCTACGGAGCGACCGGTTATTGCATTTTCCGGATCAAACCGGGCACCTGCGAGGTGGAACGCATTTGGCAACGCGACCAGCCCGAACCGCGGTCCGGAGCCTGGCACACTGCCCTCTCCCCGAATACCATCGATGTCGTGGGCCCCATCGTCGGCAACGAATTCTTCTTTGCCACCGGCTGGCGCCTCCGCTCCATTACTTTGCCGGAGTACTGACCGCTTGAAAAGATTGGTATCTTCCGCTTATTGACCCGCCGAAATTAGCTAAGCCGTCCCGGGCGGCATGAGCAGACCCAGTTGCGGAAAACAGGTCCGGAAGCGTCCCTTATCCGCTGTGGCCAGTTCCCAGTTCATTACCTGGGCATGCGCACCAATGAAAAAATCCGGCAGGGGAACAGGTAGCGTCGCCTTGCCTGCCCGGGAACGGTATTCCCGGTAAGCCCGCGCCGCTTCCTGCGAGGCGATCAACGGTACATCAAGAAGTACAAGCCCCCACTGACGCAGGGTCGGGATGATCGTCCTGGAGTCAGTCGCACCCACGCATAACTCTGCCAGGCTGATCGCATTCAGCCCGGCTCCATCCTTGGACACGGCCGAAGTAATCACTTCCAGCGCCCAATCGTATAATGGACCGCTCCCGGTGGAGGCGTAAATGACGACATTTGTGTCCAGCAGGATCATGGCTCACGCGTCAATTTCCTTAATTCCTCCCAATCCATCCGCATCTTCAAGGGTGCTTTCGCCACCGCGCTCCGGGTTGCGGCGACGCTCCTCGGGCGGCGCCTGGGCATTTCCATGCGCTTCAGGATATAGGTTCCCGCCTCGGCTTCCTCCACCACCATCCAGTCACCCGGTTTGCCATCCGGAAGAACCACCCGCTTCTTGCTGTCTACACGGCAGATCTTCATGGTGGGAATTTCCCACCCGTTCAGGGCGCCGTCAAGCCCCAAGCGCCCACTTTTCGGGTGAAGCCCATCCGGTATACCATAAGATTCAGCCGAGTCTTGAATTCGGATTGGCAGTTTGGCAGAAAGGTTCCCACCATGCAGAGCCGTGCCTTCATCAATCGTTGCCGCAACAGCCTGTTCCGGCTGATGCTCCCCCTCCCGTTTCTATCCCTTCCGGCTGTTGCCGGCGACCAACCCGCCTTCAGCTTCTCCACCGAAGTCAAGCGGCCGGACATGATCCGCGAGGCGCGCGACACCGCGCCGAAGTACAATCCCACGGCCCACGAGCGGAAAACAACCAAGGAGGAAGCGGGCAACTACAAGAAGCGGGATATGCTGCAGGCCAGCTATTCGAGCGAGGCTGTCCTCAAGGCCATCATTGAACCGGACGCCTTCCAGCCCTATCCCGCCGCCGGCGACCCGGCCTATGGCGCCCTGCCGGCGGAGGAGCGGGCCGCCATCATCCGGGCGGCGGAGAGCTTCCTCGACTACGACTGGCCCACCCTGCGGGCCACAGATTATCTCGAATTCTACGAGACAGGCTCACAGGTCGGATTCCAGCAGGTCTACTTTGCCCGGCTGAAGGCCCTCGAGACGCTTCTCTATGCGGAAATCCTCGAGGGGAAAGGCCGCTTTGTCCGGGACATCGCCAACGGTATCTGGGCCGTGTGCGAGCAGACCTCATTTGCCCTGCCGGCCCATTTGAACGTGGAATATCCGGGCGCGGGACTGCCCTCACCTGACCAACCCATCCTCGCGCTGCATGCCAGCGAGACCGCTGCCCTGCTGGCCACCGCGGATTACTTCCTGGCCGACGATCTGGACGCCCTCAATCCGGTCTTCCGGGAGCGCATGCGTCATGAGGTCAGGCGGCAGCTTCTGGATCCCTATCTTGAGCGGACCGACTACTGGTGGATGGCTTACGAGAAGCCCTTCACCAACAACTGGAATCCCTGGATGACCTCCAACTTCCTGCTTTGCGCCCTTGTCTTTTGCGAGTCCAGGGCGGAGCTGGCATCCTGTCTACTCAAGGCCATTGAGGTGCTGGACCATTTTATCAACGTCTATCCGGATGATGGTGGCTGCGAGGAGGGACCCGCCTACTGGGGCCATGCCGGCGGTCGCCTGCTGGATTGCCTTGACCTGCTGGGGACGGCAACCGGCGGGCTGATCGACGTTTATGACCAGCCGTTGATCCGTGAAATGGGCAACTTCATGTGGTACAGCAGCATCCACAAGCCGTGGTACGTCAATTTCGCCGACGCCCACGCCAGGTACACCCCCTACCCGGTCAAGCTCTTCCGCTACGGCAAGGCGGTGGGCAGCGAAAACCTGATGGCCTTTGCCGCGGGCTTTCCCATCGAGCCCTATCTCTCCAGCCACCGGACCGAGTATCTCTTCTTCGACCAACTGCCCAAGCTCTTCATCCGGGAGGAATTGCTCGGCTTTGACCAGCCCTTTGCACCGGCTGTCTTCAAGGCCCTTCCGGACCTCGAAACGGCCTATGTCCGCCAGGGCACGGATACCGGGGAGGGATTCTACCTCGCCGCCAAGGGCGGCTACAACGCCGAGAGCCACAACCACAACGACGTGGGAAATTTCCTCATCTTCCTCGACGGGGAACCGTTGCTGATCGACACGGGTGTCGGAACCTACAGCTCAAAGACCTTCAGCGAACAGCGTTACGAGATCTGGTCCATGCAGAGCAGCTATCACAACCTGCCGGACATCAACGGCCAGCCACAGCCCCACATGGTCCAGTGGCGTAGTGACTTTTTTGAGACAAATAATACGGAGGACGCGGCGGTCATCTCAATCGGGCTCACCTCCGCCTACCCGGAGGCGGCCAACCTCGACAGCTACATCAGGACCCTCCGCTTCGACCGGATCCGCGAGGAGATCTCCCTCGACGAGTCATTCGCCTTCCGCGACGGCCACGCATCCGCCGGGGGAAACACCGTCACCTTCCACTTCATGACCCATCATGTACCGACCCCGGGCAGCGAGCCGGGCCAGGTCATCCTGTCCCATCCCCAGACCGGAAAGCCCCGGGCCATCCTCACCTGCCCGCCCGGTCTCGACATCTCCGTCAACAAGATCCTCCTCGAGGATCCCCGCATGGCCGCCAGCTGGGGCGACACCCTTTACCGGATCGTCGTGCAGGCGGAGCTGGCCCCGGACAAGCGCCTGGCTGATTTCCGGTTTTCCATCAACCGGAGCCGCCGAACATTCCACCCGTAGCCTTCACTGAAGGGGGTGGCAGAACGACCCCTCCCAACCGCTCAGGACGGAGGTCGTTTTACCTTGCTTGGGCTGAAATTTGCAGAAATCTTGCTCCCCGGTCCCAACCTCTGAAATCAATTTCCTGCCAATAATGTCTCCCCCTCCCGGTTACTTCGTTTCGCGCAATTATACCTCCCGTTTCAATGCGGCGGGTAAGGCGAAGATCGATTGCGAGGAGATTCTCGAGGATTGCGGCTGGGTTAACCTGGGCCTGAAGCGGAGCTTTCACAGCAATGGCCTTTATGGCACCTTGCTGAACGCCACCGGGGTGGTCAGGGCCTTGCTGACCCTGCCCAGGGGAGCATGGCTCTGCGTACAGTATCCGACCAACAAGTTCTACCGGCTGATGCTGGGCGTGGCCCGGCTGAAAGGCTGCCGGGTGGTGTCGATCATCCATGATGTGCGCAGCCTGCGCAGCAAGGGCGAGGCCTCGACGGATGAGCTGGCCCTCTTCGCCCGCTCGGCCTGCCTGATCGTCCACAACGATCGCATGAAGGCGTGGCTGCGAGGCCAGGGAGTGACGACGCGGATCGAGTGCCTCGGCGTTTTCGACTACCTTACCCCCTCAGAGGCTCCGCCCGTGCAAGCGGACTGGCCTCCCGTGGGGATCGTCTACGCGGGAGCGCTGCACCCGAAGAAGAACGCTTTCGTTTATCAATTGGGCACCGCTCCGCTCGAGCCGCTGCGGGCCCATCTCTATGGCAAGGGGTACGACAGGGCGAGCGCTGTCGGTGAGGCCAGTCGTGTGGTCTACAAGGGTTTCTTTCCCTTCGACGAGCTCATGCAGCATATTGAAGGGTCCTTTGGCCTGGTCTGGGATGGCGAGTCGGTGGAGACCTGCAGCGGCGTCTATGGAGACTACCTGCGGTACAACCATCCCCACAAATGTTCCTTCTACCTGGCGTGCGGCCTGCCGGTCATCGTCTGGTCGGAGTCGGCGGTGGCGGAGTTCGTCCGGCGCGAAGGCGTGGGTCTCTGCGTGGATTCGCTGGGAGAGGTTTCCGGTGTGGTGCAGGGCCTTTCGGAGAACGCTTACCGCGAGATGGTGGGGCGCGCCGG
>CAJXMX010000092.1 GCA_913056355.1 uncultured Opitutales bacterium | reverse complement strand
TGACCCGGGGCCAGTCCCGACGCCAGATCCGGTGATTGTAGGGCAGTCCGACGGTCAGGTAGACGACCGAGGATCCTTTCACCGCCTCCCGCGTCGCCTCGGCCTCCGTCAGGTCGGCCTGGACCAGCTCATCGTCCTCGTTGACCGCCCGCGGATGGCGCCCCACCAGCCGCACCCGGCGGGTAAAATGCCTGAGTTCCCGTGCCAGGTGATGTCCGATCGCTCCACCTGCTCCAAGGATCGTCTGCCAACCGTTCATGGCAGGCAAGTTACCACGCCCCGCGCCATTGGTCGAGAACCCGATCCCAAATTGCCAAAACCTCCCAAAAACCACTTGACTCGGGAATGCCGATTCCCAACCTCTGGCATTTCCCCTGAACACTGCTCAGTAGCTCAGTGGTAGAGCAGGTGGCTGTTAACCACTTGGTCGCAGGTTCGAATCCTGCCTGAGCAGCCAATTTCAAGCCCGACCCCTCCCAAGGTCGGGCTTTTGAGTATCCACACGGGGATCTGCTCAAAACACAACCGACATCGATACTCGAATATGCCGACCAGGCAAGGGAGCAACATCCTTGATCGGCGAAGTGTGGTAACGGATGTCCTCATCCAACAGATTCTCGCCCGCCACCAGCAGGTTCCATTTGGATCCTGTAAACGGAAGGGTGAGCGAAAGATCCACCGACCAATCCGCGTAGGCCGCAGTTGGAGTTTCAAAAGGGGCAGTGTCATTCTGCGCGAATGCATGGCGGTAAGTCGACCGCAGTGACCAGAAGGATTGGCCGTAAACCGCACGCAGACCAACACGGGCTGGCGGGATGCGCGGCAAGTTATCCGCCGATCCGGCAATGTCTGCCTCGACCCAGTCGAACAGCACGCCAAGGTCAAAATAGCTTTTCTCGCTGTGGAGCAGGTGCCAGGTGCCCTGGGTCTCCATTCCATGGAAACGGGCATCGACCGCGCCGAACTGGTAAACGGTCAATCCGTCACGTTCATCCTCAGTCGGGGCCGCATAAATATAATCTGAAAAGTCATTGTAGAAAGCCGTCACCCCGAGATCGAAGAGCGCGGACTTGAATTGCAGGGACAGGTCGATGCCAATGGCGGTCTCGCCCTCAAGGTCCGGATCACCCAGTTCGAACTGGCGGGTCGCTGCATGGGGCCCGTCGGCATACAGTTCTGTCGATGTCGGATGCCGTTGGGAACGATTCAGCAGAAGCCCGGCTGACCATGATTCGCCAAACTGGTAATGGGCCCCCAGCGAGGCGGAGCTGGCCCATCCATCATAGCCATCACGATCTTCAGCCCTGATTTCGCGGTATTCACCCCGCATTCCAGCCTCAAGGCGCATACTTTTGAAGACCCATTCCTGTAGAATGAAGAGTGAGGCGTCACGGGTTTGCGAAGGAGGCGTGAGCGCCTCTTCCCCATCAGCGGACGAATCCACATAGGAGATCTGCGAGCCCAAAGTGCCGGGATGGACATCCTGAATCCCATAGCTTGCCGTGATTCGGGCCTCCCATAATTCATTGGCGAAGTCCGTGCCCAGAGAATCACCCTCCATTTCCTGATGTTGATAATCCACGTAGCGAACGCGGCCCTCGACTGTCTCAATCCACGCTCCCCGGATCGGATGTTCGAATTCAAGATCCCAGGAAGTGTGTTTCATGTCGATCCAAACACTTTCTTCCCCCTCCTCGTGCTCCAATTCGTCATGGTCTTCATCTTCCTCGTGCGCGGCGTGCTCATGCTCGTGACCCGGCACGCCGTATTGGGTATCTGAACCAATCCAGGCCAGGCTCACGCGGGAGCCATTCTTCGGGAGCCAGGAAACGCCAACCGAACCTGTCTTCAACTTGGAAAATGAATTCCCGAGCACTCCCGTTGGAACCTCTTCTTCATGGTGGTGGTCCTCCTCGCCATCCATTTCTTCTTCATCGTGAAGTTCTGCCGGACCTGGAATGGAATAATCCCCGAGATCCCTTTTCAGGAAACTGACGGCCACCGTAAGTTCGCCCAGGTTCCCGGATAAGAACCCGGCCCCGGTCACCCCTTCACTGGATGAATTGTAGTCAAACAGTAACTCGCCGCTCCAAGGATCCTCGGACCGATTCCGGGGAATGCGACGATCCACCACATTGACAACGCCCCCGATCGCGGAACTGCCGAAAAGCAGGGTCGAGGGGCCCCGCAGGATTTCAATTCGTTCGGCGAAAAATGGCTCGACAGCCCCTGCATGGTCGGGGCTGTCCGCCGATAAGTCACCAATTCCGATACCACTCTCCATCACCCGGATCCGAGGACCGTCAAATCCACGGATAATCGGCCTGCTGGCCCCTGCCCCAAATGCAGAAGAATGGATTCCAGCTTGTCCATCAAGTGTTCCCCCAACCGTTGCGGAGCGGTTGGAATCGAGTTCCCGTCCGGTTAGCACGCTTGCCGGATTCAGCATATCACGGCTGCTTCTGGGGACGGTCGTGGCAGTCACGACAAATGGATCCAGGTCATGAACCTCCAGGGTGTTATCTGCCCTTTCTGCCGATAGCTGGCTTAAAGATAAAAAGAGAGCCAAGCAGGCTCCCGGCGTTGATACGGATATGGGAAATGAAAAATGCGGATAAAAATGTTTCATGAAAATTCTCTGACTAGTTTGTACACTCGCAACCAGCGGACATTTGTGGGATGCACACGCAGCGGTTGCAGACGATATTCGATACAGATAGTCAGAGAACAGGAGGCGCACGCGCCGCTGCACGGCGGGATTCAGCAAGTGGGACCAGACCAGCATCCGGAATATCGGTAGTTCCAATTCTTACCGGCTTCACTGGCTCGAGTTCCAGGGACGGGCTCAGGGTCAGCCCGCCTGCAATCAAGACGACTCCGCAGACATGGGTTCCGTCAGGATTGTGGGAATCCTTTTCCCCGTGATCATTCGGAGAGCCATGGTCGCAACAGCGTTGCGATCCAGGTCCGCCCCCATGCAGGAACGAATGCAACGCGGGGCTGGTCGTAGCCAGCTGTAGTATCAGCACTAGCGACGCCAGGATAGAGGTCCACAAGATCTTCAGGAGTTCCTTTGTCATCAATTCCCGCTCAGAATCTTACAGAAGCTGTCAAGGGGTCCAGCAAAGATCTTCATCCGCCCCGTTACCCATTTCCGTCGTTTCTCCCAATGGCTGGTCACGGAATAATGCCATGGCTAATGCAGAGGCTACTATGCCAGACTTAGCGGGGTCACTTCCCGATCAATGTCGGTTCCCAGTTCCTCACGGGCCTTGCGTAGATCATACTCCTTTTGCAGTCCCAGCCAGAACTCTGCTGAATTGCCAAAGTAGCGGGCCAGGCGCAAGGCCGTGTCGGGTGTAATCGCCCGCTGACCCTTGATGATCGCCGTCACCCGACTATGCGGAATACCCGTGTCCACCGCCAGTCGGTACTGGCTGAGGTTCATCTCATCGAGGAATTCGGTGCGGAGGATTTCTCCGGGATGGGGAAAATGCAGTTTGCTCATGATTGGCTCCTTTTAGTGGTAGTCGACAATCTCGACTTCAAAGGCGTCACCGGCGTCCCACCGGAAGCAGATGCGCCATTGCTGGTTGATTCGGATGCTGTGTTGACCGGCTCGATTGCCGGAAAGTGATTCAAGTCGATTTGCAGGAGGAATTCGGAGGTCGATGAGATCCCGGGCATGATTGAGCATAGCGAGCTTGTTGAGCGCACGCTGCTGAATGTCGCCGGGCAGTTTCCGTGACGATTGCTGGTTCCATATCTTCTCCGTTTCCGCATCGGCAAAAATCTTGATCACCCGACAAGCCTCGCACTGTTTCCGCTTCGCGTCAATAGCAGATTTACGCGACGCGTAAATAACACGAATCTGCAAACATCCATGTTCTGGATTAAAAAGTTTCGACTCCCGATTCGATTGGCCCCCTTTAACCACGGGAATCAAACCGAGAGTTGTCTGACTCCTGTTTGGAATGGGCAGCCAATTTCCGAGTGATACCGTCTTCGGAATAATCAAACCTGGTTAACTCAATCCACGTGCCCGACGCAGAGAATGCCTCGGGCTTTTATGTAAATAGCACAAGATCAAGGGTTACGACTTCATTCGGCCGGCTACTCGCAGGATTTTCCGACTCAGTCAAATCTCGCACTTGTTAACTAGGGGATCTATTCTCAAATCTGAAAGTGAGACTTTTGAGATTCCTCCTTCAAAAAATCTCACTTTCTCCCGTCGTTTCCAGAAATTGGTTAACAGCTTTGAAGGCCCGTGGAAACGGGGCCATGAGCGTGCCATTGGCATGAAAACAGAACTGACTTGACTTAAAACTTGACCAATACTTGACTTATCAGGTGCCCTACATTCCCCAGTTCACGATTCGGCCACAGCTTCTGGCAAAGGTGGAGCGCATTGCTGTACTTCGGGAACGCATCCGCGCGGCAGCGGTGGACCTTGCATGGATTCCCGCCCTTCAGAAGGACTCGAGATCGCGCAATGTCCACGCCTCGACGGCCATTGAAGGCAACCCGCTGACATTGGAACAGGTCCGTGCCCTGGAGGAAGGTCGCAGCTTGTCCGCCTCCTCGCCGCGCTCCGAAAGAGAGGTTCTGAATTACTTCGCCGGACTGCGCTACATTGAGCAGCATGCTGACACTGAATGCATCCGGCATGAGGACATATTTGAACTGCACCGGATTCTGGCTGAAGGAGTGATGGATCAGGGGCAGGCAGGACGATACAGGACTGTTCCGGTCCGGGTTGGCAACTATACGCCGCCTCCAGTTCAGGAGGTCTCCCCGCTAATGATGGAACTCCTGGACTGGTGGAATGGACCTGCCGCTGCGCTTTCACCAGTACTGAGCTCTGCCATCCTTCATTACCGCTTTGAGGAAATCCACCCCTTTGCCGATGGCAATGGACGCACGGGCCGGGCATTGAGCTTGTGGGACCTCTATCGCCGTGGTTTCGATACCCACCACCTTTTTGCTGTCGATGAGTATTACTGGGAGGACAGGCCTCTGTATTATCAGTCAATAGCGCAGGTTCGCTCAGATGGCGGGGACCTTTCGGGCTGGCTTGAATACTGCGCCGAGGGTTATCACCAGACCCTTGAGCGTGCGTGGTTGCGCCTCCAGACACTGGGTGTTTCCAGCCGCAGCAAACTCCTGATCAAGCCCAAGCAGGAACAATTGCTCCTCTTGTTGCGCGACCACGGGGAGATGGCACCGGCCGAGATCTGGAATGCACTTGGGGTCTCCAGACAGGGAGCCATGGATACCATTAACCCACTCCTGGAGGCTGGAATCATCGAAAAGGTCGGATCCCGTAAGACCGGGCGCTACCGCCTGGTGAGCGCAAGGCCAAAGAAGGGTGTATAAATTCAGATAGAGGGTATCCCCCGTTAATCAACTCACCGCAGACAAACTTGGGAAGTCACAAGCACAGGTGAGCTTCGCATTGGGATCCATAGGGCAATTACCTTGATTTTAAGAATTTGGATGGCTCTTAATCGCTACGGTGAGTTCTTCCTGCATAATCACGCTTATGGTAGCCATCTTGCTGCTTGGGGGATGCTCCACCCTCAACAACAAGGCCCAAGGCGGATACCATTCTTCAGAGTCAATGGAACATTGGAAGAGCGAGTGTCTCAAGTGAACGATGTCCTTCTTCGCCATCGCAAATTCGGCAACTTGTTGGAAATTTATCTTACCCTGCTATCGGCGGTATTGGATGAATCAAAACCGGTTAAAGGATGGGACAGTTGACAAAATTCATCCAATTCATCTATTTTGGATGAATGAAATCCATCTCCTCCAATGCGGCCAAGCAGTCCTTTGGACGGCTTCTGGACGACGCCCAGTGGGAACCGGTTTTGATTCAGAAGCACAACCGGTCGGCAGCGGTCATTTTGTCGATCGCCGAGTACGGGCGGCTGCGCGGATTAAACATAGCCGAATTCGAGGCCTTTTGTGATGGAGTCAGCGAGGAGGCCCAGTCGCGTGGTTTGACCGAGGAAAAGCTGAAAGAACTGCTGACCGAAGATTGAGATGCGGGTCGGACGATTTGTTGTCGACACCAACACGCTGGTCAGCCGCCTGCTGTTATCGGGTTCAATTCCAGCGCAGGCGGTACACAAGGCGATCCAAGCCGGCGACCTGCTATTTTCCAGTGCAACCCTGATGGAATTGAATGAAGTGCTGCGTCGTCCCAAGTTCGATCGCTACTTGGAACCGAATAACCGGGAGCAGTTCATGCACCTGCTGGCACGGCTGGCCATCATTGTGCAGGTCACGCATACGGTGCAGAGCTGTCGTGATCCCAAGGATGACAAGTTTCTGGAAGTTGCCTTCAATGGCCGGGCCGATGTCATCATTTCCGGCGATACCGATCTGCTGGAGCTGAATCCCTTTCGAGGAATCCCGATCCTCAGCCCACGGGAATTTCTCAGCTACGAAATGACGAGTTGCATCTTTCTTCCCCGCTCCTATTAACCAATTCACCGTCGCCTCCACCCCCCCTCAAATTCCCGAAAGAGTGAGTTTCCGAACACGGTCACGTTCGAGTGCCAGAATTTACCTGTCCCTTAACTCCCGGTCCCTCAGTTCGAATGCGTCAGGAACCACTCGTAGAGATCCGCCCCCATGTAGGTCCGGATGAAGGTATCGTGACCCAGGTCGGCCTCGATGGTGAAGCGTACTTCCGGATTCCCCAGCTCTTCCAGTTTGTTCAACAGCGGATAAAACCGCCCGACCGGCACTCCGCCGTCCCGGCCGCCCGCAAAGGCCCAAACGGGCATCCTCGCCAGCGGGGGCATCATGGACGGCACAGCAAGGCCCACGACCGGGGCAATGGCCGCAAATTTTTCCGGGTGCTTCGCCGCCAGGTACCACGTGCCGAAGCCGCCGGAACTGAGACCAGTGAGGTAAACGCGGTGTGGGTCGCCCTTGTATTTCACCAGCACCGAGTCCAGCATGCCCATGACCTCGTCGGCCATGGTGTTCCAGCCGCGGGGATCGTGGTCAAAATCATAACTTTCCCATTCAGCAGGAATTTCCTCGGCGAGCTGGCCTTGCATCGGCTCCGGGCTGTGAGGAAACCACGGGCGGGGATTAATGCCCTCCGGCAGCCGCTGCGGGATATCCGACGGCCTGCGGTCCTTGATGTAGCTTACCTCACCCTGATCATACATCGGCAACTGTGGGGCGATGATGATGAACGGCAGGTCTTGTTTCTGACACCACGCCTCGAAGATCGGACCGTGCTTCAGGACGTAACCAAGCTCGTCCTTGCCATTCCCGCGTTCTCCGTTGCCGTGCAGAAACAGGATTACCGGCCACTGGTCCTGCCGCTCGAAACCGGGCGGGAGGTAAACAAAGTAGTCGCGCTCGGCATCCATCTTCGCGCTGTAGTAAGGCACGCGGATCAGCTGCGGTTCGGATTTCCGGGCAACGGCATCGGGCTCACCGACCGGAGAAGCGCAGCCGGACCAAATGAGGCAAACAGCCGGCAAAGCGCAAAGGACGATGAACAGGCGGCGAAAGCGAGATTCGGATATGGTATGCATGCGGATGACCAGGTTTACACATGAGAAATCACATTCCGAGTGGATTGGCGATGGTCAATTAGCCGGCGCCAGCCGGGCCTTGCGCTTGTGGGATTCTTCGTGGGTCTCCCGGTTTAATTTGCCTACTTCTTCTCCCACTGTTGCAGGAGGATCCGGCGGCGACTTGCAGTCCTGCCTTCCGGGAAAATTGACAAAATCCTGATATTCCGGAATCCTGAATTCATGAACAGGACCATTACTATTGATCGCCGCGGCACGATGACCTTGCCGAAGCCGATGCGCCGCCGCCTGGCGCTGCCTGATGAAGGAGGGATCCTGATCGCCCAAGAGACGGCAGAGGGCATCCTTCTCCGCCCCGGCAAGGTCGTGCCTGCGGAAATCTACACCGAGGAAGAGGTGGCGGAATACAAACGCGCCGACGAGGAATTGCGTGCCATCCTGCCCAAACTGAAGAAGCCGGCACGCACACCCCGCAAACGGTGAAGGTATTTCTCGATGCCAACATTCTCTTCTCCGCGTCCAATCCACGCTGGCTCACCGGGCAGTTGCTGGACGCCCTTGAGCAGTCCGGAGCGGAATTGATGTCTTCCGCTTATGTTTGGGACGAGGCAGAACGCAACGTTCGCAGCCATATTCCGGAACATCTGGAAGAACTGGGTAAGCTGAAGTCCAGACTGGAGTGGATTGAGGAGACGGCATTGGCTAAGGGCTTATTTGAAATTCTTCCCGAGAAGGACCGACCGGTTCTTGCGGCAGCGATCCGGGGAAAATGCAGCCATCTGCTGACCGGCGACTACAAGCATTTCGGTGAATTCATGGGCCGTGAAGTTTCCGGGGTGAAAATCGTCAGCCAACGATTGATCGCCGAAGAGCTGATCCAGAATTGAACCGTCCGTCTACGCAACGCATCCGTTTCTGACAGCCAATTCACCGCCGCGCGGTGCGGTCAAAAGTAGTGATCAGAGTGAGCGAGTGATGCCCTCCGATGCTCGAGGAGTGCGGGTGGGCCAAACAAAAGCAACCGCCCACTGCTCAAATTAGCCACCCCCTACTTTGCCACGATGACCGAGTAGCCAATGGTGTCGTAGCTGCTCATGGCCTCGAGAACGCGTGAGGCCTCCTCCATCGGTACTTGCTCGGTGACCAGGTCCTGCGGGCGGATCCGTCCGGAATCGATCATGCGCAGCATTTCCGGGTAACAACGGGCCTGCATGCCCATGGAACCGCGAATCTCGAACTCCCGCGCGGTCAGCAGGTCGGCCGGCAGGGTCAGCATGCCGGCTTCCTCCTTGCCGGACATCCCGATCCGGACCAGGCGCCCGCGGGTTCGCAGGGACATGATGGCCGGCATCCAGGTAGCTGCCGTTCCGAGGCATTCAAGGGAGACATGCACGCCTCCCTTGGTCAGCTCCTGGATCTGCTCCACGGCGTCCTCCCCGGCCTGGACGGTGGCCACGGCGCCCAGCTTCCTGGCCATGTCCAGCTTTTCCTGGCTGCGGGTGACGGCGATGACATTGGCCCCCATGGCACTGGCGACATCCACCGCGGCGAGCCCGACCCCGCCGCATCCCCATACGGCCACCCATTCGCCGGGCTTGACCTCGCCCTGGGCGGTGACGCCGTGGAAGGCGGTCATGAACCGGCAGCCGAGGGCGGCACCCTGGACAAAGGAAATCGATTCCGGCAGGGCCACGAGGTTGACATCGGCATTGGCCACCGGGGAATACTCGCCGAAGCCCCCCGCCCCCATGAACATCGAGAGGGCCATGTTGGAGCAGACATGCTGATGGCCCTCGGCGCACATCTCGCACTTGCCGCAGGCCTGGTTGAAGGGGAACACTACCCGGTCGCCCTTCTTGAAGCGGGTCACGTTTTTGCCCACCTCCTCGACAATGCCCGCGCTTTCATGACCGATGACAAACGGCAGCGGCGGCTTGAAGCCCATCCATTCCCAGTCCCCCTGCCACAGGTGCCAGTCCGAACGGCAAATGCCGTTGGCCAGGATCTTCACGATGGCGTCGCTGGGGCCGATTTCCGGGTCCTTCCAGTCGTTCCAGATTTTCAGGGGTTTGCCAAATTCCTCGAGTACCGCCGCGCGCATGATCGTTCCTTGTTTTGGAGTTAAAGAAAATTCAGAGGCATAATTCCGATTCGCATTTTATTCGTCATCAGGGCACCGTCAAATTTCAATAAGGGACAGGTAAATAATCAGCAGCAAAATTGTCATCCTCGCTGATAGCAATTAACGGATGAGAATTAGTATGCTTACAGGCCGAAATGGCTTCAGCCGAAATTCATATGCCTGTTGAAAACCTGAGCAAATTGCTCAATAAGAAAGCGGGCGTCTGGATTACGCCCTTCAAGCGCTGGTCTGTCTGGCTGATCTTGCCACTGGAGGTTACACCGGAATTCAGGAGATCGGATTGAGCCGCAGGTCGCGAATGACCCTGAGTGGGCTGTCGGCCAAGGCCCTTATCGGCCGGGCTCCCGATTTTCGCTTTTCTCCAAAGTGACCTCGATAGTGTTCGAAGATCTCCTCCACAAAGCTTTCACTGCCTAACACCAGGCCATCTGAAAAGTATCGCACCCGCAGCCTGAGCAATTCCGATTGCGGCATTTGCCCACCCTGTTCCAACGTCTCAAGAAGTAAATCCCGTTTTATTGCCCCTTTCTTGCCGGCAATCTGCACGTGTCCGCGCTTCACCAATTTCAGCCTGTAGACCGCTGCCGCATTCTCCCAGTCGTCGATACCCACCACCCTCATTATACCGAGACGACAACGCCCGTCTCCGCTCATGGCCGCTCCGTAACCACAAAACCGGTAGTTCTTTGGATCCTCCACCATTTCCGCGCGCACTGGATTCAAATCTATGTAGGCCGCAGTAATCTCCCGGGCATCGATACTGTCCTCCACCAAGACGCTTTTGAATCTCTCCATCCAAAGCGTGCCACGCCGCTTGTTTCGTTTATTGTACCAGACCGAAAATCCCTGCTTAAGCACCTTCTCGAACTCTGAGATATTCCCCATACGCTTAAGATGGCCCGACCGCACAATTTCCAAAGCAGCTCCGCCCATGCTTAGCGCTTTCTCAAAGATCGAAGCCTCCTTACTGTCGACTCCATAATAAGAGCGCAGGCGACAATGTAAATCGCGGTCACTGAGTTCTACCACCCCAGGAACCCATACCAATTGATGGTAGTGATTGCTCATCACCACATAATCCAGCACCTCGATGCCCAGGAAATCCGCAATCTTCCACATCATGCCCACGAATTTTTCTTTTTCCGCCGGGCCGAAAATGAATTCCCCGCCAACAGCGCGCGACATGCAGTGGTACAATGCATCCAAACCCGCTCTAGCCTTTATCCGTGGTGTTCGCATGCCTACATGCTCACCATAACACCCAGCCCGACAAGACCGGCGAATAGTCGAAAATGACCGGACAATTTACCTGTCCCTATAATATATTGCAATGGAACCCGGCGGCTTCTGAATCCGGATAGCCCCACCCCGCCCACCGGGTCAGGTCCGCGCGAGCGAGGGCGATTTGTCTCGTCCCCGGGCAACATCCGCCCCCAAATAGGCCCACAACAGATCATGATCACCTTTCAAATCGCAGGAATACCCGTCCGCATCGAGCTCTGGTTCTGGATCACGCTCTTTGTCCTGGGCGGTGGAATCCATATCACCGGGACCCGGGACCTGATCTTTACCGGCCTGTTCATGCTGGCCGGCTTTATTTCCATTTTCGTCCATGAGCTGGGCCATGCCATGACGGTGAAGCGCTTCGGCCTGCCCTCGGCCATCCGGCTGGTGGCCTTCGGCGGCCTGGCCACCTACCCGGCCGGAACGCTGAACCGCAGGCAGACCTTCCTGGTCAGCGCCGCGGGCCCGGGGGTCCAGATGGTCCTGGGGATCATCGCCGTAGTGACAAATCGCTACCTTCCCATGCCGGACCAGTCGCTCCTGCAGGTCCTCCTCTTTTACCTGACCTGGATCAGCTTCATCTGGGCGGGCTTCAACTGCATGCCCATCTTTCCGCTCGACGGCGGACAGATGCTGGCCACCGTGCTCGGGGAGAGGCGACAGCGGGTGCTCTACGTGACCGGAATGGTCTTCGCCGCCGGGTTGGGGGTGCTGGCCTTCCTCTATCTCGGGAGCTGGGTGCTGCCCCTCTTCATGGCCTACTTCGTCTGGATCAACTGGCAGGGTTTCCAAAAGGCGGCCCGGTGAGGACTTGGCCCAATCATTAAAGCTGGTCAGGCACCATGCCCATCATGGGGAACCGGTTTGTGCCATAATTGATCACACGGCCACAGCCAACTGCCGGCGTTCAGGACTGGGGTTGTATTCCCGCTTGAGTTAGCGGCGGGAATGATCCCCTGAATCTCCCTAATATATCCTCGGGTATCCTTTTCTACGATCCAAAGTCACATTTTGATCTGGCAGTTGCATTGAAAGATAGAGACGAAGTGCTTCCGCCAGTTCCTTTCCAAAGACCCGGGCCGCATTCTTCGTGTCTTCGACTCCATTAACGTCCCAGCAGGGAACTTCCAGAATCGTCGCAATCCGAATGCCTGGAATAGAAACTGCCCAATTGCTGAAATTGGCCTTGCCCTCCGTGTTCGCTCCCTTGCCGAATTCAAGGTTATCCGCAGGATCGTAAGATAAAGACCCCTTGTTCACCCACTTGAGCAATTTGGACAAAATGCCGGTTTGTTCCCAACTTGCAGCGTCCCTGCCACCGAGGAAGCGAATGACCTCATTGTGCTTGCCGCGAATAGGCGGGCACTGCAGGCCAATCGCGACCCTTAGTTTTCCGTCAGACCAGTCTGAAATCTTTCCGCGCAGGGTTGGTCCGGAAGGATGGATGGCCTCAGAGCCGAAGTCCCTATTGTGGTCGTGAGACAGGCGAGTTTCCCCCCGGTAATCGGTTGCCGCTTCATCCAAGGCCATAAATGGAATAACGAGGACCTCAACATTGTTGCAATACCAGGTCCCGGTTTCCGTATCCGATAGAATTGCCTCCATCAGGCCTTCCAGGACGTAGCTGGCAGGGGATCCACAGGCACAATGCCGGCAGGTTAACAGCAGACGGTGCAAGGGCTCATCCTGCAGGCATCCCAGGTACACCGACTCCAATTTTCGCCCCGCACGGGTTGGGCCCAGTGTCTTCACTTGAAGAGAAGGATTCGATGAGAATCGATTGAGGAATTCAGTCAGGTCTTCCTCAGGATACGGTGTCGCCACTGAGAAATAGACTTCTCCTTCATCCCCGGGAACCGAATTGTGAAATGTGTCTGCATACCCTTCGCCTTCCCCGGTTACGGCAGCCTTTCCCAGCCATTGCCAACTCTCGCGCCCGTCAAGGCTCAGGGCCGGTCCCTGTACCCCAATCACATCGCCTTGGACGAACCGCAGCTGCAGATCACGCCCCCTGGCCTCGCGCACCCGGAAGCACCACCAGGACCAATCGCCTTTCGCCTCTCTTTGATTCGGCCTGAGGTTGATGGTGTCTCCTTCAATCCGCCCGACAATAATATTTCCTCCCGGGAAATCTGCATCCACAGACGTTGCGGATGCGGATAAGCCAGGAATCGCGGCAAGAATCCAGATGATAATAGTTGGGATTCGGCCGACCCGATTGGCTCTGAATTGAAAGCTTCGCATCAGTGTTTTCATCAATTGAATCCCCTTTCCAGTAATTGGTCCAGTCCAGTGGATCCGGACCACAAAAAATTAGAGCGAATTTTCTGATTTGGACAGATCAATCTCACCTTGCCCCCCCACTCGGGGAAAAAAACGCAGCTCCGAGCAGCAGAATCGGTCAGCTCCTGCTGGGCCTCCACTATTACTTGATCTGGAGCGGATTCTTGTCGGCCCGTTCTGACAAAATACCTGATTGTCCACTCGATGGCGGGCAGATCGCTGGCCACCAGGCTCTGGATTGGTCCCAGCATGGGCGCTTCCTGACGGGCATGGCCCTAAGTTGGCCGCCGGGATGGGTGGGCGCGCCTTCGCCTGGCCGGGGAACCGCTGCTGCCCTGTTCATGGCATACTTCGTCTGGATCAATTGGCGGGGAAACAAGCAAGCAGCCAGCTGGGGCCGTTCCTGTCGCGGCAACTGGCGTGTCCACTGGATCATGGGTCAAAACCAAAAGTGTGGCCCTTCACCTGAAATGCGCTTGATCTGATATATTTAACGGTTATTTCTCTTAATTGAGCTTCGCGCACGTGGTTTGATATTCAAGGGTCATTGCATGATACAACAACTATCGATAGATTTCCGGAACCCTCAGGAATCCGATATTCATATATTGATAGTAGATCTTCTTTGTTGGACTGATGGCTGCCCTAAAAAATGAACATTGTTGCCGATTTTGCGGTGCACCGCTCAATCACACGTTTGTTGATCTGGGCATGTCTCCATTGTGCGAAAGCTACCTATCAGAGGAGAATCTCCACTCCCACGAGGCGTTCTATCCGTTGAATCCAAAAGTTTGTCACGAGTGCTTCCTGGTCCAGATCGAGGAGTATGTCGGTGCCATCGACATTTACCGTGAGTATGCATACTTTTCCTCCTACTCCGATTCCTGGCTGAAACACGCTTCTGACTTCGTGGATATGATTATTGACCGGCTCGAATTGACGGCCGACAAATTTGTTGTGGAACTTGCCAGCAACGATGGTTATCTTCTGCGCAACTTTGTCCGGAAGGGAATTCCCTGCCTCGGAGTCGAGCCTGCGGCGAATGTGGCCAAGGTAGCGGA
>CAJXMX010000091.1 GCA_913056355.1 uncultured Opitutales bacterium | reverse complement strand
GGGGCGGGGGTCTTCGGGGTGGAGTCCCTGCCGGGCCAGTTCGACCAGCGGGCCGATTCCGCCGAGCAGTGCCTGAAGCTGATGGCCGATTGCGACCCGGTGGTCCGTTGTGCGGAAGTGTATGTCCTGGAGGGAGATCTGGCCCCCGGGGACCTCGAGCGGATCAAGGCCTACCGGATCAATCCGGTGGACTCACGGGAAGCGGCCCTGGGGCGTCCGGCGACCCTGCGCCACCCGGCCCCGGTGCCGGCCCCGGTCCAGGCCATTGCCGGATTCATGACCGGGGACGAGACCTTCCTGACCTCTTTGCATGAGCGACTGGGACTGGCCATGTCACTGGAGGACCTTGAATTCTGCCAGCGCTGGTTCCACGACGAGGCCCAGCGCGACCCGCACCTGACCGAGATCAAGCTCCTCGATACCTACTGGTCGGACCATTGCCGGCACACCACTTTCCTGACCGAGATCACCTCCGTGGAAATCGAGAAGGGTCCCCTGACCGAGCCCGTTGAGGCGGCCTGGAAAGCCTACCAGGATGCCCGGAAGGAGGTCTACGGCGAGCGGCAGGAGAGCCGCCCGGTGTGCCTGATGGACATTGCCCTGATGGGAATGAAGTCCCTCCGCAAGGCGGGAAGGCTTCCGGCCCTTGAAGTCTCGGAGGAGGTCAACGCGGCCAGCATCGTGGTCCCGGTGGAGATCGACGGGAAGGAAGAGGAGTGGCTGGTCATGTTCAAGAACGAGACCCACAACCACCCGACCGAGATCGAGCCCTTCGGCGGTGCCGCCACCTGCCTCGGAGGCGCCATCCGGGATCCCCTCTCCGGCCGCAGCTACGTCTACCAGGCCATGCGGGTCACCGGCTGCGCCGATCCCCGCCAGCCCATCGAGGAGACGCTCCCGGGCAAGCTTCCCCAGCGCAAGATCACCCTCGAGGCGGCCCACGGCTACAGCAGCTACGGGAACCAGATCGGGCTTGCCACGGGCATGGTGCATGAATTCTACCACCCCGGCTACATGGCCAAACGGATGGAGATCGGGGCGGTCATCGCGGCGGCCCCGCGGTCCCAGGTGGTTCGCGGTACTCCCGAACCGGGGGACTACATTGTCCTGGTCGGCGGACGTACCGGCCGTGACGGCATCGGCGGGGCCACCGGATCCTCCAAGGCCCACACCGACACCGCGCTGGAAAACGCCGCCGAGGTCCAGAAGGGGGATCCCCCGATGGAGCGCAAACTGCAGCGCCTCTTCCGCGACCCGCAGGTCAGCGGGATGATCAAGCGCTGCAACGACTTTGGTGCGGGCGGCGTCTCCGTGGCCATCGGGGAGCTGGCCGACGGACTTTCCATCAACCTCGATGCCGTGCCGCTCAAGTACGACGGCCTGGACGGCACCGAGATCGCCCTTTCCGAGTCCCAGGAACGGATGGCGGTGGTGCTCGATCCAAATGACCTGGACGCCTTCCTCGAGCATTCCGCGATCGAGAACCTGGAAGCCGTCAAGGTGGCCGAGGTGACCGCCGACCGCCGCCTCCGCATGACCTGGCGCGGCCAGCTCATCGTCGATATTTCCCGCGACTTCCTCGACACCAACGGCGTGCGCCAGCGGGCCACGGTCAAGGTGACGCATCCCGCCGGGGACAACCAGCTGGAGGCGGTGCCCACCGAGGGCAATGTCCGGGACCTTTGGGAAATGGTCCTTTCGGAGTTGAATGTCTGTTCCCAGAAGGGACTGGTGGAGCGTTTCGACAGCACCATCGGGGCGGCCTCAGTGCTGCACCCCTTCGGCGGGTCCGAGCGCATCACCCCGACCGAGGCCATGGCCGCCAAACTTCCGCTCCTGAAAGGCGAGAGCCATACCGGGACCCTGATGGGCTTCGGCTTCCATCCGGACATCTCCACCTGGAGCCCCTTCCACGGGGCGGTTTACGCGGTCGTGGAATCGGTCTCCCGGCTCATTGCCTCGGGAGGGCGGCTGGAGGACAGCTGGCTGACCCTGCAGGAGTACTTTGAGCGGCTGCGCGACGAACCGGCCCGCTGGGGCAAGCCCTTCGCCGCCCTCCTTGGCGCCTGGCTGGCCCAGAAGGAGCTGGGGGTGGCGGCGATCGGCGGCAAGGACTCCATGTCCGGCAGCTTCAAGGAACTGGATGTTCCCCCCACGCTGGTTTCCTTCGCAGTCTGTCCGGTCGATGTCCGCCATGTCATTTCACCGGAATTCAAGAAGGCGGGCAACCCGGTATTGTATATGGATATCCCGCGCGACGCAGCGGACATTCCCCAGTGGGATGCGCTCAAGGAGCGCTTCGCCGCGGTCTCCGCAGCTATCGCCAGCGGGGACGTCCTCTCGGCCTCAGTGGTCCGCGAGGGCGGGGTGGCGGCGGCCCTGAGCCGCATGACCTTCGGCAACCGCATCGGGTTTGCCTTTTCCAGCCCAATGGAAACCGCCGACCTCTTCCGGCGCGATTTCGGTGGCCTGGTCCTGGAGGTTCGCGAAGGGGCCGATCTTTCCGCAATCCCCGGGGAGCTGCTGGGGCATACCCGGGCCGAGGCGGCTGTGTCTGTCAACGGCGGGGAACTGGCCATCGAGCGGCTGCGGGCCCTCTGGGAAGCCCCGCTGGAAAGCGTTTTTCCGACCAAAGTCCCGGTGAACACCAAGGCGGCTCCGGCCCAGCTGTTCGAGCCGCATGAGGTTCGCTTCAGCAAGCACCGGACCGCGCGGCCGCGGGTCCTGATCCCGGTCTTTCCCGGAACCAACTGCGAGTACGACAGCGCCCGGGCCTTTGCCAAGGCGGGAGCGGTGCCGGAAATCGTGGTCATCCGCAACCGCAGCCACGCGGAGATCGAGGACAGCCTGAAAGCCCTCGAGGAGAAACTCGACCAGTGCCAGATCCTGATGCTGGCCGGCGGATTCAGCGCCGGGGACGAACCGGGCGGCTCCGGCAAGTTCATTGCCTCCATCTTCCGCAACGAGCGCGTGGCCGAGGCCACCCGGCGGCTCTACAAGGAGCGCGACGGCCTGATCCTGGGGATCTGCAACGGCTTCCAGGCCCTGGTCAAGCTGGGCCTGCTGCCCTATGGCAAGATCCAGCCCATGCAGCCGGAGCATCCCAGCCTGACCGTCAACCATCTCGACCGCCACGTTTCCTGCTATGTCCGGACCAAGGTCGTTTCCCGGCTTTCACCCTGGCTCTTCCAGTGTCCCCTGGGCGCCGAGTACATGATCCCGGTCTCCCACGGCGAAGGACGCTTTGTCGGTTCCGAGGAGCTGCTGAACAGCCTGTGCCAGAACGACCAGGTGGCGACGCAGTACGTCGACAGCTCAGGCACGCCGACCCACGCCTTGCCCGAGAATCCCAACGGATCGATGTTCGGCATTGAGGGAATTACCAGTCCCTGCGGGCGGATCTTCGGCAAAATGGGGCACAGCGAGCGGGTCGGGCCCTATGTCGGGATCAATATCCCGGGAGAGAAGGAACAGCCCGTCTTTGCCTCCGGGGTGCAATACTTTGCCGGTTGACCAATCGGAAACGAGGGATCAATTTTGGTTTCACCCATGAAACCCGTTACTCCCAACCGTTACCGAATCTTCCAGTTCATCGCCGGCAGCCTCCTGGCCGTTCTCTTTAGCGGATGCGTTTTTTTCGGCGACTCGGAGGAGCCGCAGTCCGGGACCTATTCCCAGACGCCGACAGCAGGACAGTCCTCCCCGCTGGTGGAGCCGGTTCCGCTGGCCCTGCAGCCGGATGTGCAAAAGGCTGAATGGGCGCTCAGCTGGTGGGGCCCGCGGCATGTCGAAAAGCTGGAGGCGATCAAGCAGGGTCCGGTGGACCTGATCCTGGTCGGGAACTCGATCACCCATGGCTGGGAAAATTACCAGGATATCTGGGACATGCACTTCGGGGAATGGAAAACCGTCAACCTCGGCTTCAGCGGCGACCGGACCGAGCACGTCCTGTGGCGGCTGCAGAACGGCGAGGTGAGGGGCATTTCCCCCAAGGTGGCGGTGGTCATGATCGGGACCAACAATACCGGTCACCGGATGGACCCGGCAGCGGAAACGGCGGCCGGTATCAAGGCCATTATCCGGGAGTTGCGGGCCCGGTTGCCCAATACCCGCATCCTCCTCCTGGCCATTTTCCCGCGTTCCGCCACGCCGGACGATCCGATGCGGGTCCGCAACGAGGAGATCAACAAGATCATATCCGGCTATGCCAACGGGGAGAATGTCGTCTTTCTCAATATCAACGATGCGTTTCTTCTGGAGGACGGCACCCTGACCCAGGAAATGATGCCGGACCTGCTCCATCCCAAGGCCAAGGGCTACGAGATCTGGGCCAAGGCCATGGGGCCGACTTTGCGGGAAATGATGGAGTAACGCGATTTGGCGTGCATTCCTCCGGGAATTCTCTTCTCTGGGCGGTTTTCATATGAAGCCAGAGAAGATCCGCAACATTGCCATCATCGCCCACGTCGACCACGGGAAGACCACCCTTGTCGACCAGATGCTCAAGGCCGGGGGCCTGTTCCGCGAGAACCAGGTCGTCGCCGAGCGCATGATGGACTCCATGGACCTGGAGCGTGAGAAGGGCATTACCATCAAGGCCAAGAACACCTCCATTCACTGGAAGGATGCCCTGATCAACATCGTCGACACCCCCGGGCACGCGGACTTCGGGGCCGAGGTGGAAAGGGTCATGAAGATGGTCGACGGGGTTCTGCTCCTGGTCGACGCCTACGAGGGCCCGCAGGCCCAGACCCGCTTTGTCCTCATGAAGGCCCTGCGCCACCACCTGAAGCCGATTGTCGTCATCAACAAGGTGGACCGCGAGCACGCCGACCCGAAGGCCGTGCACGACAAGGTGCTGGAGCTGTTCCTGGACCTTGAGGCGGACGATGCCGCCTTCGACGCGCCGTTCCTCTACGCCAGCGCCAAGAACGGCTGGGCCGACCGCGAACTGGACGGGCCGCGCAAGGACATGACGGCGCTCTTCGAGACGATCCTGAGCCGAATCGATCCTCCTGAGGTGGAGGACGGGCCGTTCCGGATGCTGGTCAGCAACATTGACTGGAACGACTATGTCGGCCGCGTGGCGGTCGGACGCATCCTCAGTGGCTCGGCCGAGGCTGGCCAGCGGTTGACCATCGTCCACAAGGACGGTTCCCGGGACAGCGCCAAGATCACCAAGCTTTTCGAGTATTCCGGATTGCAGACCAACGACTCCCAGATCGGGGTGGCCGGCAACATTGTCGGCCTGGCCGGATTCGAGGAAGTCGACATCGGGGAGACGGTCGTGGCCAAGCCGGAGCAGGAAGCGCTGCCCTTCGTCGAGATCGATCCCCCGACGATCCAGATGGAGTTTGCCGTCAACGACGGCCCCTACGCCGGTCAGGACGGCAAGAAGGTGACCTCCCGGCAGATCCGGGAACGCCTGATGCGGGAGACCAAGACCAACATCTCCATCCAGGTCGACGAGGCCGCCGACGGGGCGCGTTTCATGGTTTCCGCCCGCGGGGCCATGCAGATCGCGGTCCTGGTGGAGCAGATGCGCCGGGAAGGCTATGAGGTCCTTGTCTCGCGGCCCCAGGTCATTACCCAGACCATCGACAACCAGCGCTGCGAGCCGTTTGAGAACGTCTGGATCGACGTGCCGGACGACGCGGTGGGCGGGATCATGAAGAACCTGGCCGCCCGCAAGGGACAGATGACAGGGATGCACGCCCACATGGGGCGGACCACCATCGAGGCCAACATTCCCACCCGCGGCCTGATCGGATTTGAATTCGACCTGGTCAACATGACCAGCGGCCACGGGGTCATGAGCCACCTCTTCGACGCCTACAAGCCCTGGGCCGGGGAGATTGTCAGCCGCTCGACGGGGACCCTTGTCTCCATGGACCAGGGACCCGCCACCGGCTACGCCCTGACAGCCCTCGAGGAGCGCGGCAAGCTCTTCGTCGGTCCCGGCGAGGACGTTTACGTGGGCATGATCGTCGGGGAATGTCCCAAGCGCCTGGACCTGCCGGTCAACCCGACCAAGGGCAAGCAGTTGACCAATTTCCGCGCCGCCGGCAAGGATGGCAACGTGCAGCTGGCCCCGCCGGTCAAGCATTCCCTTGAGCGCGCCCTGGAGTACATCGAGGCGGACGAGTTTGTCGAGGCCACCCCCAAGGTCCTGCGCCTGCGCAAGCGGATCCTCGATCCCCACGCCCGCAAGCGGATGGAGAAAACCGGCAAGTAGGCTTGAAGGCCTCGGCCGGCGTTTGATTACAGGAAGATCAGGCGGTTCAGGAACAGACCCGTGACGGGAGCGTGAACTCCTTCCTGTTTTATAATTGAATGTTGAACTTACCAACAGGCTGCGCCTCAATCGAAGGTCACCAGCCATGTTGAAGTACTCTGAATTCCGCTCCCGGAAGCTTTTGCCTGCCGCTTTTCTTTCCCTGGCGGTCGCGGTCATTCCCGTTGAAGGCCTCCTGGCCCACGATTCCGACTGGCAGCCCGTAACCTACAGCGAGGCCAGTCTCCATGCCCCGACTCCCGTCCCGGACCGCGTCATCCTGACCTGGAGCGACGATCCGGCCACGACGCAATCGGTCACCTGGCGTACCGACACCTCGGTGGAGCATGGCCTGGCCCAACTGGCGTTGGCCAACGACAATGGCCGGGACCTGAAGCCGGAGTCGTTCGATGCCGTGACGACGGCCCTTGAAAGCGACCTCAACGAGGCCCACTACCACACCGTGACCTTTCGCGGTCTCCAGCCGGAGACGCTCTATGCCTACCGGGTCGGCGACGGGGCCAACTGGAGCGAGTATTTCCATTTCCAAACCGCCAGCACGGAAGCGAAACCTTTTTCCTTCATCTACTTTGGGGACTCCCAGAACGACCTGAAGACCCACTGGTCGCGCGTTTTCCGGGAGGCCTTCCGGGATGCCCCGCGGGCCGCCTTCACCCTCCACGCCGGGGACCTCATCAACCGGGATGACCGGGATGCGGAGTGGGGCCAATGGCATGGGGCCCCGGGCTGGGTGAATGGAACGGTTCCGGTCATCGCCACGCCCGGCAACCATGACTACTACGACAAAGACACCGATGATCCTAAAGTCAGCCGCCACTGGCGCCGCCAGTTTGAATTTCCCCTGCAGGACCAGCCGGCAGGACTCGAGGAGACCTGCTACTACATCGATTACCAGGGAGCTCGGATCATTTCCCTCGATTCGATAAAGTTGCAGGAGGAGCAGGTTTCCTGGCTGCGGGAGGTCCTTGCGGACAATCCCCAGCGCTGGACCATCCTGACTTTCCACCACCCGATTTTCTCTCCCGCCACCGACCGTGACAACAAGTGGTTGCGGGACCTGTGGAAGCCGGTTTTCGACGAGTACAAGGTGGACCTGGTCCTCAACGGGCATGACCATACCTATGCGAGGACCGGGCGGTTGGATACCCCCGTTTCAGGGGAGAATATTCCCGAAGGTTACCAGCAGGCTTATGACCCGGAGATCGGAACGGTCTATGTGACGTCCGTCAGCGGCCCCAAAATGTACGATATCACCAAGGGGGAATGGGCCCGGCGCGCGGGCGAGGACACCCAGCTCTACCAGGTGATCTCCATCGACGGGGCGAAGCTGACCTTCAAGGCCTTTACCGCGACGGGAGAGCTGTATGACACCTTCACCCTGGAAAAGGTGCCCGGCGGTCCCAATGTCCTCCGGGAGGCGCTGCCGCCGGAGAATCGGCGGGACTGAATGGTGGGAGATTATTTGCTACAGGCCGATCATTGTCCCGTCCCCCGTGGAATGTAGATCCACGCCCCGGAGGTGTCCGAGGGAGCCGCGTAGACGTGCCGGTTCATAGCCGGGAGGTACACCCAGGGGTAGTCGGCCAGGTAGGCGGGCCCGAGGAAATCTCCGGTGTCGGCCCAGAATTCGCTGGCCGGGAAATCGCTGAAGATGCCGTAGGGACGGTCTCCGCCGGTGGCCTCGAGCAGGCGCAGCTCCATCCAGTTCAGGTTGAGGTCCTCGCTGGAGGGTGCCTCCATGGTCAGCCGGAGGGTCACCGTTCCCTTGGGCAGGTTGATTTCCCCGGCCCCGGCGGTGTTCCAGTTCTGCCAATCCCCGGTTGCCGGGAAGGCTCCACTGAGCACGCTTTCCGAGTCCGTCGAGAGCCAGACTTTGGCCGTGCCGTTCGGGCTGGCGTAGCGCAGGTCGACCGCATAGCGCCCGGCGGTCTCCGTCTCGATGCGGAATTCCAGCCAGTCCCCGTGGGCCAGGTAGCCGGCGTTGACCTCGCCGTCGAGGTCTTCCGTCGCCTCCAGGCGGACGCCGTCCTGGTCGCTGAAGTCCTGCATCTGAATTCTCGAGCCGGCAGGAATGGCGTCCGCGTAGGCGTAGTCATCGATTGAATACACCCGGACATAGTCCACCTCCATCCGCTGCGGGAATATGGAGTCATCCACGCCCTGGGCGCCGCCCCAGTCGCCGCCGACGGCGATGTTCATGAGGAGATGGAAGCGCTGGTCGAAGGGCCAGGCGCCGACCCCGGTTCCGTTGTCGGTGACGGTGAAATAGCGCAGACCGTCCATGAAAATGTCGATCCGGTGGGGACGCCACTCCATGGCGTAGACATGGAATTCGGTGTCCACATTCGAGGCGAGGATGCTGTTCCCGATCTGGGTTCCCCTGGTATGGTTGAAATCGTCGGTGTGGATGGTCCCGTGGATTCGCTGCATGTCGTAGCCGACGTGCTCCATGATGTCGATTTCGCCGCTGCGCGGCCAGCCGCCGTAGACCCAGTCGGTGGAGAGCATCCAGATGGCCGGCCAGGTGCCGCGCCCGGCGGGCAGCTTGGCCCGGATCTCAAACCGTCCGTACAGCCAGTCCCCCTTGTCCCTGGAAACCAGGCGCGCCGAGGTGTAGTCGCGTCCGCCGTAAGCCTCCTTGACGGCCTCGATGACCAGGCGGCCGTCCTCCACCCGGGCGTTTTCCTGCCGGTTTTCGGTATAGTACTGGAGCTCGTTGTTGCCCCAGCCGCCGCCGCCCACGTCATAACCCCAGCGGGCCGGGTCCGGGAGTCCGGTGTAGTCGAACTCGTCGCTCCATTGGAGGGTGTAGCTGGCGGAGCTGAGGAGGGGCATGAGAAGGGTCAGGCAGGTGAAGGCGGCCCGGCCGCGGAAGGACCGCGAGGCAGGCCGGGGCGGGGAGGCCGGCATCAATAATTGCATTAGATTGCACCAAGACAGCCTGACTCGAACAGGTCAACCGGAAAAGGGCGGGGGAGGTGCGAACGGAGCAGCCAACCGGGTGGCTCAGGCGGGGTAAAGCTGCCAGGCCTTGGACTGTCGGCTGAAGGAGGAACAGTAGGCGGCCCAGTCGGCCACGAGGGACCGGATGGGGATCTGGTCGCCCTGGCGGATGAGGGAATCGAGGACGCGGGAATCGCCGACATGCTTGTTGAAGAGTCCCTTCTGGGAATCGGAGGCGGCGGCGAAGGGGTTGGACTTGTTCCAGGCGCAGGCCAGGGCCATCATGTGGAGACTGAGCTCGGTTGGCCGGAGGACGTTCCAGTTGCTGACCCGGACATAGGTGGCGCGGCGGGGCTGGCCCTTGACGTTGAAGGGGACCACGGGAAAATCGAGGCCGCTGATGTTGCGGGAGGTCAGGGCGGCGGCGATGGTCTCGGGCGGGGTGCCGGGGAACTGCAGGAGGCGGAAGGGCCACTGGGTGCCGTAGCCGTGCTGGAAGCCGCCCAGTTGGGCCCCGAGTCCGGTCATGGGATAGCCCAGGGCGGCGGAAAGGTCGGGGATGGCCGGTGAGGTGGGGACCCAGTTGAGTCCGGTCTGGGCCCACATCATGCCGCGCTTCCAGCCCTGCATGGGAATGACTTCCAGCCGTCCGCGGCGACGGACATTCTCCGCCACCTCCATCACGCCGGGCTGGTTCTTGGCCATGCGGGCCAGCTCCCCGATAGTCAGGCCGTGGACGTAGGGCACCTGGAAGGCGCCGACATAACTGCGCCATTCCCGCTCCAGGGGAGGACCGTCGACCTTGAGGCCGCCGAGGGGATTGGGCCGGTCCAGGACGATGACCTGTTTACCGGCCTCGAAGCAGGACTCCATGACATAGCGCATGCAGCTGACGTAGGTGTAGCTGCGGGAGCCGATGTCCTGCAGGTCGATGACCATGGTGTCGATCCGGGCCAGCATTTCCGGGGTCGGGTGGCGGTACTTGCCATAAAGGGAAAAGACCGGCAGGCCGGTCCTGGGATCGATCTTGTCATCCACCGGGACATTGGCCTTCTCGTCCCCGTAAATGCCATGCTCGGGCCCGAAGAGGGCGACCAGGTTGACGGCCGGGGAACGGCGCATGACCTCGATGGAGGAATTGCCGAATCGGTTGACCCCGGCGGGATGGGTCAGGAGCCCGACGCGCTTGCCCCGCACCGAGCGGAACCCGCTGCTGACCAGGACATCGATCCCGAGCATGATGCGGGCCACCCGGCTCGGTGTGGCGGCGTTGGCCATCCCGCCACCTGACAGGCTCCAGGCCGGGAGGGTGAGGAAGAGGGATTTGAGAAACCGGCGCCGGTTGAAGGAAATGGGATCGGACATGCTGGATATCAGGATTCGGATTCAGGAGGGGAGCCCGACTCCTGTCGTTTCTTTTGCAGCTCCCGGATGCGTTTGTTGAACACCACGACCTCATAGGCGGCAAGACGATAAAAACCGGAGAGAAGGGCGCCGAGGAAGGTTCCGAGGATAATTCCCCCGAGGCAGGTCAGGAGCCAGACCGTCCCCATGTAGCGGAGGTTGGGGCCCCATTCCCCGTCACGGAAAGTTTCCAGGAGAAAACGCAACTGGTGCATGTTGAGCTGGGGCGTTTCCATCCCGAAAAGGTTCATCACGACCCGTCCGACCTGGAAGGCGGCGAAATAGATCGGCACCGCGGTGAGGGGATTGGTGATGAACTGCAGGCTGGTCAGGACCGGCAGGTTGGCCCGGAGGAGAAAGGCGAAGAGGACCGCCAGGGGCAGCTGGATGCCATAGATGGGCAGGATGGTGATGATGCAGCCGGCATAGAAGGCGGGGATCATGTAGCGGACCCGGAAGCTCCAGAGGTAGGAGCGCTTGCGGGCGGCCGAGGCAAACCATTTCAGGACCGGATACTTGTGCACATTGCTGCGGCGGGGCATCCGGCGCAGCAGGCGCTTGACCCGGGCCACGCGTTCCTGACGCAGACGGTAAAGCCGGCTTTCCTCCGTGGTCATGGCGGTGTTACTCCGCTCCCGAGAGTATTTTGCGCAAAGCCCTGCGGAGGGAATTCTGTGTCTCGGCGAGGGCCTTTTCCAGTGGCCAGGAAGGATCGGAAATGGCCTGGACGCGCAGCCGGGAATGGCTGGACCTGAGCTTGGCGGCGGTCGATTCCTGGACGCTTCCGGCCAGCAGGACCAGGGACTGGTCCGGACGGGCCCGGCGGACCAGGGCCACGGGGCCTTTGCCGTGCAGCGAACTTTCGTCGATCCGGCCCTCGCCGGTCAGGATCAGGTCGGCCTGGCCGGCCTTGACCTCCAGGTCCAGCAGCTCCGCCACGAGGGGAAAACCCTCCACGAAACGGCTGTCGGGCAAGGCATGGCGCAGGGCGAAGCCGATGCCGCCGGCCGCTCCCGATCCGGGTTCCTCCATCAACTTGTCCCATTCACCGATATCCCGGCCGAAGAGCCCCAGCAGGCGGGTGGCCATCTTGCGGACGTTGCGCTCCAGGCGCTCGAAATCCTCCTCCTTCAATCCTTTTTGCGGGCCATAGACGCGGGTCGCGCCGTTCTCCCCCAGAAGCGGGTTGGAGACATCGCAGGCAATGCGGACCGGCGGAAAGCTGTCCAGCAGGTGGGACATGGATCCGGCGGAAGTGACCCGCTTGAATTCCGCCGGGGTAATGTCCTTCACCGGCTGCAGGTCGCGGTCGTAGTAGACGACTCCCAGCGCTTCCAGGGCCCCGGCCCCGCAATCATTGGTGGCGCTGCCCCCGATACCGAGGACAATGGCCCCGGCGCCGGCCTCGACGGCGGCCTTCATCAACTGCCCGGTGCCGAGGGTGGTTGTCTTCCAGGGATCCCGCTCTCCGTCGGCCAACTGCTCGTACCCGCTGGCGGAGGCCATCTCGACAAAGGCGATGGTGCCGGTGGCGGCAGCCGGCGGCAGCTGCAGGCGCTCCATGGCGGCGGGGGGAATGTGGCTGGCCTCGACCAGGGTGATCCGCCCCTTGGCGGGTTTGAAACGGGGCCCGGCGACCTCGACCTTGAGGAGCCGGCCGTCCAGGGCCCCGGCCAGGATGGTGGCGAAGCCTTCCCCCCCGTCGGTCAGGGGGGCCTGCAGGATGGTGCCCGAGGGATCGAGGTCCGCGATCTCGGAGGCCGCGATGCGGCCGGCCTCGGCGGCGGAGAGGGCGCCCTTGAACTTATCAAACGCGATGAGGTATTTCATTGTCAAAAGGTTGTCTTCAATTGGAAAGATTCAACTCCCGGGCCCGGATTACGCTGGCCCCGGTGACCTCTCCGGGAGCCTTGCCGGGATCCTGGTTGAGGAGTCGGCCGTTGGAATCGTAGTAGCGGATCACCGCCCGGCGCTCGGAAAGCGGCCCCTCGAAGGTCAGGGTGGCGAAGTTGCGCGCGCCGTAGCGGTCGGCCTCGCCGGGGAACAGGTCCACCCGGTAGGGATTTTCCTCCGCGGGGGACCCCGCCCATGGCCCGGCCGTCATCGGCGAGGCGGTCAGGTCCCAGAACTCGATGCCCTTGTAATCCATGCGGCTGGCCTCGGCAAAGTGCACATCGCCGGTGAGGAAGATGACGTTGTGGATCTCCTCGGCGGCCAGACGGTCGAAGAGGTATTCCCATTCCTCCGGCGAGGTGTGCAGGCTGTCCTTGTCGTAGGGCGAAATGACCTGGCTGCCGCTGGCGATGACGTGGAAGGTGCAGGGATAGCTGCTGGTCGGGCTTTCCGATTCGACCTGGTTGTACTTCATCATCTCGATCAGCCAGTCGACCTGGTCCTTGCCGAACTGCTGCGCGGCGTAGCCGAAATCCTCCGGCTTCAGGCCGCGCGGCGTCCGGTAGGTCCGGTTGTCGAGGAGGTAGAAATGCACATCGCCCCAGGCAAAGTAGGTGAAGATTCCCGGAAGTTCGGGCAGGCCGGCCGTCGGGTTGCCGGAAAAGAGGCGGAACACTTCCGTCCCTTCGGCCTTGTTCCAGTAGAAGCGCCCGATGTTGTTGGGCCCGTAGTCGTGGTCGTCCCAGATGCTGTATTGCGGGATAGTGGCCAGCATGGGCCGCAGCTCAGGAATGGAACGGTCATGGGTCCAGCGGTGGATCATCCCGGTCCGGCTGCTCCAGTCGGGTTCCCGGTAGTAGATGTTGTCCCCCAGCCAGATGAAGAACGCCGGGGCGACCTCGTAGACCGATTCGAAAATCTGGTAATCCCGGCCGTAGGGATCGCCGTTCAGTCGGTCATAGCCGCCCTCCTCGTTGATGTAGGCGCAGCTGCCGAAGCCCATGGTAAAGTCCACCGGCTGGTGCCCGCTCTCCCGGAAACGCCAGTTTGGCGGGGTGTGGAAGCTCAGCGGAATGGAACCCTCGCGATAGCCTTCCCGGAACTGTGGCTGCACCTCCCGGCCGTCAATGAAAACGGAATACCCGTAACGGGTTCCGGCGCTCACCTGGTCGGCGATGCATTTGGCGACATAGCCGGTGTGCTTTCCGGTTTTGACCGGATCGGTCCGCATTATCCGGTCCCCATGACCTTCCTCCCAGTAGCTTACCACGACCTCGGCCGGACCGTCGGTCTGGACCCAGATCATGGCCTCGGCCATGGTCGAGTAGCCCAGCATCGGTCCGCTCTGGAGCCCGGCGGCGGGCAGGCAGGGAGCGCTCATGGCAAGCACCAGGGCAATCAACAACAACCGGTTCATGGACTCAATCTGCCGGGCCGTGAGAGCTTGGTCAATTGTCGACCCGAGGGAGTCGCGCGTTTAACTCATGCTCTCGGTACCTGTCTTCATTCGTAAACGTACCGTGGCCTCCTCGTCCCGCTCACGCGGGACTCGATCGACCACGGCTACGGTAGGCTGGCGCTCCGCGCCTGCTGGTGGAGATCGGATGCCGGCCCTGGCAGTGCCGCAGGCGTCCCGCCTGCGGATGCGACCCATGGACGTCCCGCCTGCGGATGCGACTCATGGACGTCCCGCACCTCCGGCCTCGAAGAGGCCAAGTGTTACAGCGAAGGGCCAAGGATCCCCGATCCCGCGCCTGCGCATAGGCGTCAACCTAAGGAGAGGTAAGGTCCGCTTTTTGAGTTCTTAAGGGTTTCGGATTGGAGCGTTTGAA
>CAJXMX010000090.1 GCA_913056355.1 uncultured Opitutales bacterium | reverse complement strand
GGGATTCCTTTGCCGCCCGTCCGCCAATTCCATTTCAAATAAACAAACATCCCCGGAAGGGTTCTGACCTTCCGGGGATTCTGTTGTCTTGGGGGTATGGAGTGTAGTGTGGTAAAGCGCGGAGCCGCTTACTGGCAGGCCTCGCATTCCTCGCCGCGCATCATGGCCTCGATGGAGCAGGCCTTGCGCTCGGCCTCGGTGTAGGACTTCTTGGATTGCGTGGCCTCCTGCTTGATGGAGACGGTCGCCTTCTCGATGTTGGAAGCCCCCAGGGTGCGGAGGTAGTACGTTGTCTTGAGCCCCATGTGCCAGGCACTGCGGTACATGTGGGAAAGGGTCTTCAGGTCCGGGTGGGCCAGCCAGAGGTTGACCGACTGGGACTGGTCGATCCACTTCTGCCGGCGGGAGGCCGCCTTGACGATCCAGGAGTGGTCGATGTCGAAGGCGGTCAGGTACTTCAGGCGGACGTCCTCCGGGATGGCCTCGATCTTGCCGAGGTCGCCGTCGAAATACTTCAGCTGGTCCCGGATATCGTCGTTCCACAGCTTGCGGCGCTTGAGCTCGCGGACCAGGTGGGCGTTGAGCACGATGAACTCCCCGGAGAGGTTGGACTTCACGAAGATGTTCTTGTAGGTCGGCTCAATGCAGGGGCTGGACCCCATGATATTGGAAATGGTGGCTGTCGGCGCGATAGCCATGACGTTGGAGTTGCGCATTCCCTGGCGGGCAATCTTGTCCCGCACCGGCTGCCAGTCCATGGCTCCGCCGCGGGGGACATCCAGTTCCACGCCGCGTTCCCGTTCCAGCAGGTCCAGGGTGTCCTGCGGGAGCAGGCCCCGGTCCCACTTGGAGCCCTGGTAGGTGCTGTAGGTGCCGCGCTCGGAAGCGAGATCGCTGGACGCCTCGTAGGCGTAGTAGGCCACCGCCTCCATGAAGAGGTCGTTGAAGGCCACCGCCTCGTCGCTGGCAAAGCTGTACCCGAGGCTGAAGAGGGCGTTCTGCAGCCCCATCACCCCCATCCCGATCGGGCGGTGGCGCTGGTTGGCGTTGCGGGCCGCCTCGGTCGGGTAGAAATTGATGTCGATGACGTTGTCCAGGGCCCGGATGGCGATGCGGACCGTCTCCCGCAGCTTCTTGTGGTCGATGGATCCGTCCTCGGCGAGGTGGTTTTCCAGGACCACGGATCCGAGGTTGCAGACCGCGGTCTCGTCATTGCCGGTATTGAGGGTGATCTCCGTACAGAGGTTGGAGCTGTGGATGACCCCCGTATGGTCCTGCGGGCTGCGCAGGTTGCAGGGATCCTTGAAGGTGATCCAGGGATGCCCGGTCTCGAAAAGCATCTTCAGCATCTGCTTCCAGAGCTCGATGGCCGGGGTTTTCTTGCCCCAGACCCGGCCTTCCTCGGCCAGCTGCTCGTAGTACTCGTACTTTTCCTCGAAGGCCTTGCCGTACAGGTCGTGCAGGTCGGGCACCTCGTTGGCCCGGAAGAGGGTCCAGTCCTGCCGGGCCTCCATCCGCTTCATGAACAGGTCCGGAATCCAGTTCGCGGTGTTCATGTCGTGCGTGCGGCGGCGGTCGTCGCCGGTATTGCGGCGCAATTCAAGGAAGTCGAGAATGTCGTTGTGCCAGGTCTCGAGGTAGGCGCAGCCGGATCCCCGGCGCTTGCCGCCCTGGTTGACGGCCACCAGCTGGTCGTTGTGCAGCTTGAGGAATGGGATCACGCCCTGGCTTTCCCCGTTGGTGCCCTTGATGTAGGATCCGGTTCCGCGGACCGACGTCCAGGAGCCGCCCAGGCCGCCGGCCCACTTGGAGAGGTAGGCGTTCTCGGCGATCCCGCGCTGCATGATGCTCTCGATGGAGTCCCCGACCTTGTAGAGGTAGCAGCTGGAGAGCTGGCTGTGCAGGGTCCCGGAGTTGAACAGGGTGGGGGTGCTGCTGCAGAAGCGGCGGCCCTTGTACATGCCGTAGAGCTGGATGGCGTAATCCTCGGCTTGGTTTTCCTCGGCAATGAAAATGCCCATGGCGACCCGCATCCAGAAGAACTGCGGGACCTCGAGTCGGCGCTGGGGGGAGCGCATCTTGTCCACGATCAGGTAGCGGTCGTACAGGGTCTGCACCCCGAGGTAATCGAAGTCCATGTCGGCGCCCGGATCCAAGGCCATGGCCAGCTTGTTGATGTCGTAATACTCCAGGAGGACCGGATGCAGGCGCTCAATTTCAATGCCGCGGTGCAGGTAGCGGCGGAAAGCCTTCTGGTGCGCCTCCTTGAGCTTGCCGATGCCGTCCCGGTCGATCTTCCAGTCCAGGACTTCCTCGTAGATGTAGCTCAGGAGGATGCGGCCGGCGAACTTGGAGAAGTCGGCGTCGCGCTCGATCAGGCTCTTGGCGTTGAGGATGATCGTCTTTTGCAGGTCGTCGTCCTTCATCTCGCTGTAGATGGAACGTCGCAGCTCGGTCTCGATCTCGTCCTTGGTCAGGCACAGGTCGAGGCCGATCATGGCGAACTCGATCCTCTTCTTGAGGTCGGTCCCGTCCCAGAACTCGTTGGAGCCGTCCGGGAGGGTGATCATGATCATGCTTTCCTGGCGCTCGTCCTCCACCGGATGGGCGCTCTCCTCATCGCGCAGATGGCGCCGGTGGGCGCGGTACAGGATGTAGGCCTCGGCGACCTTGAAATGGCCCAGGCGCATCAGCTCCTCCTGGACAATGTCCTGCACTTCCTCGATGTGGATCTTGGTCGTCTGCTGCAGGAAAATATGTTCCGCCACCGCGTCGGCCACCTTGACCGCCGGCTCCGAGTCCAGTCCCAGCGTCAGGAAGGCCTTGCGGACCGCGATTTCCACCTTGGTCGTGTCCCAGGACACGATCTTGTTGTTGCGGCGGATGACCGAGACGTTGAGCTTGGCCGGGCGGATGCTGGTCCGGTCGGAATTGCGCAGCAGGAGGAGGCTCTTGGCTACGTCCGGGGCATCATTCTCAATCAGGGTCTTTTCAATGAGAATGTAGACTTCCGCCTCGCTCAGGGTCAGGGGCTTGCCTTCCTTGGCCAGTTCGCCCAGCCGGGTGGCCACGGTACGGGCCACGGCGGCCACGAACTGGCAGTTCTTGTCGTTGAAAATGTCCGTTTCGTCCTCGTCGCGGGAGAGGATCAGGTTGGTCAGGGCGTCGCCGATCGTCTCCGCCACCTCGGCGAGATCGAAGTCGGCCACGTCGTCCCCGGCCTTGACCTTGACGGATCCGGGTATCATGTCCGCCGGGAACAGCGAGTCGTCATCGACGATGCCGCGCCAGTCGAAGCGCGGCTTGTTTTCGCGGGCGGTGCGGGTGAAGCGTTTGAGGGCGAGGTCTTCCTCGTAAGCGGGATGGTTGATCATGGTCGGCGGGCTCCTTGCAGGTTCGTTGTTCGGTAAATTGAAAATTGACTGAGAAAGGCGCGGCTCCATCCGGAGCCCGCGCCGCTTGATTGGGATCAGCGCGGATCCGGGATCAGAGCTCGTCGTCGTCGACGATCCCGAGCGCGCTGGACTTCTGGTACTCGGTGACGCGACCCTCGAAGAAGTTCTGTTCCTTCTGGATGTCCATCATCTCGGCCAGCCAGGGCAGGGGATTCTTGATTCCGGGATTCAGCGGGGCCAGGCCGACGCTTTCCAGGCGGCGGTCGGCGATGTAGTCGATATACTGGGTGAATTCCTCCGCGCTGAGGCCGAGGGCGTTCACCGGCAGGCAATCCTCGATGAAGGCCTTCTCCAGACGGACGGCTTCCATCATGAGTTCGGTCATTTCCTGGCGGAATTCCTCCGTCCAGACATCGGGATTTTCCTCCACCAGGTCGAGGAGGAGGTTCTTGAAAACGGAAATGTGATTGGATTCGTCCCGCAGGGTGTAGCGGAACATCTGGCCGATACCGGGGAACTTGTTCTGCCGGTAGAGGCTCAGGACCATGCCGAAGAGGCCGTAGAACTGGGTTCCTTCCATGCACTGGCCGAAGAGGAACATGTTTTTGGCCAGGGCCTGCTTGTTGGCGGTCTGGGTCAGGTCGACATCCCGGCGCAGGCTGCGGCTGTTGTTCACCACGAGGGAATTCTTGGCCTTGATGGTGGGCACGTCCTCGAACATGGCCTCGCACTCGTGCGGGTTCAGGCCGAGGGAACTGATCATGTAGACCAGGCTGTCGGCATGGATGTTTTCCTCATGGGCATGGCGGCCGAGGACCAGCTTCAGTTCCGGGGCGGTGACCAGTTCCCGGGTTACATGGAGAATGTTGTCCCCGACAATCCCTTCCGCGGCGCTGAAGTAGCCGATGGCCATCTTGATGATCCAGCGGTCAATGTCGGTGATGGCGCCGGTGGTGTCCCGCCACTGCTCGACATCCTTCTGCATCGGGATGTCTTCCGGCTCCCAGTGGTTGGCTTTCATGTTCTTGTAATGCTCGTAGGCCCACTGGTACTTGAGGGGCAGGATGTTGAAGAACATGGTGTCCCGCCCGTTGATGATCTTCTTGGCGCTGAAGGCCTCTTCGGCCTTCCGTTTGTCGAGTGTGAATTCCTTGGTTCCAATTTTTACGGTGGTCGTTTCCATGAAGGTGTTCGCTAAATGATTGATGCTGAATCGAATAAATAAAGAGACTCTGGAGGGAGTAGTTGTCGCAGGGACCCCCAATATATTGGGGTAGAAAGGAAACTACAGCACAAGATATGCTGTCAACCCATTTGAACCTTGCTCATTAAAGTTTTTTCCGGGGCGGGTAGTGGAGCTTATGATGAGGGCAAATGCGGGGCCCGCTGACAAGCGCGAGATATTGGATTTTATTCACCTGATTATTAACAGGGGGAAAGCCCTCATGCTTGGGTTTTGACAAGCCACGGGTGTTGCATACCACTTTTCCTGCATGATCCGGGTCGAGGTGGAAAAGGTGGAGAAACGGTTCGGCGATGTCGTCGCCCTGAAAGGCGTGGACCTGGCCGTCGAGCCTGGGGAGTTGTTCTTTTTGCTCGGCCCCAGCGGTTGCGGAAAGACGACCCTCCTGCGCTGCCTGGCCGGGTTCTACATTCCCGAGTCCGGAACCGTCCGTTTCGGGGAACAGGACGTGACCCGGCTGGCTCCACACAAGCGCAACACCGGCATGATGTTCCAAAGCTACGCTCTCTGGCCGCACATGACCGTAGCCGAGAATGTGGCCTTCGGCCTGGAGCAGCGGCACATCTCAAAAAAGGAAATGCGGGAGCGTGTGGGGGCTGCGCTGGATTCCGTGCAGATGGGTCCATACGCCACCCGCAAGCCGAACCAGCTGTCCGGGGGCCAGCAGCAGCGCATCGCCCTGGCCCGGGCCCTGGTCATCCGCCCCCGCTGTCTCCTCCTCGACGAGCCTTTGTCCAATCTCGATGCCAAGCTGCGCCAGGAAATGAGGCTGGAGATCCGCCGGGTCTGCAAGGAATTCAACCTGACCACAATCTACGTCACCCACGACCAGAAGGAAGCGCTCTCCATCGCCGACCGGATGGCTGTCCTCAAGGACGGGGAAATCCTCCAGATCGGTTCGCCGGCCGAGGTCTACAAGCGGCCGGCAACCCGTTTCGTGGCGGATTTCATTGGCGAAACCAATTTCATCGACGGTGAGGTGGTCCGCTCCGGCGGGGGCATGGCCCTGGTCCGGACTCCCGTCGGGGAGCTGTCCGGATTCCTCTCCGATCCCGGCCTGGAGCTGCAGGAAGGGCAACCGGTAACGCTGTCCATCCGGCCGGAGTGTGTCCGCATCGAGCGCCAGCCATCCGGGGACAACGGATTTCCGGGAAGAATCGGCGAGTCGGTCTATTACGGCGAACTGGCCCAGTATGAATTCTTCAGCGGGGAGGATTTCCATATCAAGGTCTTCGAACTCAACCCCCGCTACCTGAACCGGTCCGGACAAGACGGCCTCTTCGCCTCGGTCGACTCGGACGACGTGGTTGTGCTGGTGAAATGAATACGGCCGGGAAGCTGCTCACGGTCGGCGCCATGGCTTTCGTCATCGGGCTTCCCTTCGTCCTGCGAAAAGGGGAGGCCCCCTCGCGGTTCGCCGAGGACACGGTGGTCATCATCACGCCGCACACCGAGTCCATCCGCTACGAGTTCGGGCGGGCCTTCCGGGAGTGGTACCGGGTACGGACCGGCCGCAGCGTCTATGTCGACTACCGGGTCATCGGGGGAACCAGCGAGATCTCCAAGTTCCTCGACTCCGAATACACCAACTCCTTCCGTAATTACTGGGAAGGGGAGCTGGGACGGGAATGGACCCTGGATGTCCAGGAGGCTTTCCTGAACCGGTCCCTCGTGCCGGACGATAGCCCCGGGGACGACACCCCGGCCGAGGCCGCTCGTCGGGCCTTCCTGGCAAGCGAACTCAGCTCGGGAATCGACATCGTCTTCGGCGGCGGGGCTTATGACTTCACCTCCATGGCCAGCCGCGGGTTGCTGGTCGACGCCGGTCTGCTGGACCGGCATCCGGACTGGTTCCAGGAGACAGCGACGCCCGGGACGGTTCCGCGGGCCATTCCCCGCATCAACGCCGGGGAGACGCTCTACGATGCCCGCGGCCGCTGGTACGGAGCCGTCCTCTCGACCTACGGAATCGTCTACAACCGGGATTCCCTGCGTCGCCTCGGGATCCCGGTGGAACCGCGGCAATGGCCGGACCTGACGGATCCCCGCTATTTCGGCGAGATCGCCATCTGCGATCCGAGCAAGAGCGGCTCCATGACCCAGGCCTTCGAGATGATCATCCAGCAGCAGATGCAGCTGGCGGTGGATGAGGGACTAAGGGCTAAAGGCGAAGGACTAAGGACGAAGGAGGGAGATAATGACTATCCAGACCTTAGTCCTTCGCCTTTAGCCCTTCGTCCATATCTTGAATCCGGCTGGATGCGGGGGATGGAGATCATCCAGAAGATCAGTGCCAATGCCCGGTATTTCACGGACGCCTCGCAGAAGGTGAACATCGATGTCGGGATGGGGGATTGCGCGGCCGGGATGACGATTGATTTCTACGGCCGGTTCCAGCAGGAGAATATCCTCGAGCGCAGCGGCGATCCCCGTTTCGGCTTCCATACCCCCGCCGGAGGGAGCACCGTCTCGGCCGATCCCCTGGGTCTGCTGCGGGGGGCGCGCAACCGTGCGGTGGCCGAGGCTTTCATCGAGTTCGTCCTCTCCCTGGAGGGACAGAAACTGTGGAACTTCCGGCTTGGAACCCCCGGCGGACCGGAGACCTTCGCCCTCCGGCGGCCTCCGATCCGGCCCGAATTGTACTCCGACCAGTGGAACCACTACCGTTCAGACGCCTCCTACAATCCCTACCTCGCCTCAGCGGATTTCCACTATCACGCGGAGTGGACCAGTCCTCTATTCAGTGAGATCCGGACCATCATCCGGGTCTGTTTCATGGATGTCCGCGCGGAATTGACGGAAGCCTGGGGAGCCATCATCAAGGCCCGCCGGGAGGGCCGGGCTGAAGATGCCGACCGCGCCGAGGCCCTGCTGACGGACCTTTCCCGGATCAGCTACAGCGAGGCCATGACAACCATCGACGCCGCGCTGAAGGCGCCCCGGATCGAGGAGGTGCGGCTGGCCCGCGTGCTGAGCGAGCATTTCCGCCGGCAGTACCTGGCCGCCCGCGACATGGCCCGGGGTCATTGATCCCCGACCTCGAAGCAGAGTTCCGTCCGGCGGATAAACAGCCTGCCGAGGAACAGGATGAGGAGGAAGAGGACCAGGAAGTAGACCGGAAAGGCCTTCAGGGAATCGATGAACACGGACTCCTGCAGCTGGTCCGGACTGAGACCGCCTCCGGAACCCTTCTTGAGCGAGGCGATGAGGCCCGTGTAGAGCAGGCTGGCCAGGCCCAGGCCGAGATTCAGGGCCAGGCCGCGGAAGCTGAGCACGGTGGCCCTGTGGGCGGAGTCCACTTCCCGGTTGATGTAGTAACTGGACTGATACGCGATCAGGCTCATCATGGCGAAGACCGGGACGGCGAAGAGAACGCCCGCCCAGGGGATGACCAGCAACAGGCCGAGGAGGCCGGCCATGAGGGTCGCCGAGAGCGCGAGGTAATTAAAGAAAGGGGAATGCCGGGTCACCATGTAGCGGGAGATTCGCGCCCACACGACGCCCAGGAGGGACATCCCGGCGCCGATGAATCCGAACCAGACCGGGGGAATCTCGATGATCCGGTAGTACTGGCTGCCGAGGACGACAAACTGCCGGGCCACGCTGTCGAGGGCCAGGGCGGCGATGATGACAAAGAGGACAAACCGGTGGTCGAGGGTCCAGAGGGCCGCCTTGAAGACCTGCCGGAAGGGGCGGACCAGGTTTTGCCATGCCGTGGCCCCGCCCGGATTGCCCTGGTCCTCCGGAGTGGGGGCCTTGGCGGGTTCCTTCATGCCCAGTGTCGTGACCACGACAATACAAGATGTGGCCATGGTGAACCAGATCGGCAGGCGGATGACGATCTCCCGCGGCAGCGACCATCCCTCGTGGAGAAATCCGAGGAACCGGTTCACGACCGTGGCGTCGTAGGCGAATCCGCCGGCGATCATGGTGAAGAAGAAACCCGCGGAGACGTAGCGGGTGGTGCGCTCCAGCAGATGGGCCCATTCGCCCTCCCGGCCAAGGGCCTTGAGGGAATCATAGACCAGGGCCTCGTCGGCCCCGCTGGCCGCCGCCTCGGCCAGGCCGGAACAGATCCGGTTGACCAGGAAGACCACAAAAAGCAGGGAGGAGGCCCCTATGGGAACGAAGGCCTGCAGGGCCATCTCGATGAACATCAGGAAGGCGGCCAGGACCAGCAGGTTCTTCCGTCCCACGATGTCGGCCATGGCGCCGGAGGGCACCTCCGCCAGGACGATGGTCAGGGACCAGACCATGTTCAGGATGGCGAATTCCTCCAGGCTCAATCCGTAGTCGAGAAAGAGGATGGTGAAGACCGGATAATAGAAACGTGCGTTGAAAAAGACCCGGAAAAGGATGAAGCGGTTCAGGTTGCCGGCCAGGGAGCCCGTTCGGTCTCTGGCGGCACTGCTCACTTGCTTCCCTTGGGGCTGGTCTGTTCTCCGATGTCGCCGAAGAGGTCCTCCTGGAGATTGCCGGCCTGCCGGACCGGCTCTTCCCGGTGAATGTGCTGCGGCGGCCGGCCGACCCGGTGGTTCAGGGCCCGTTCGCACTCATCGACGATCCGGTCGCAGATCTGGCGAACATGGGAAGTCAGCCACATGTAGGTATCGCTCTTTTCCCGGTAGTCGGCCCGTCCGAAGTGGTTGACCCGCTCACTGGCGCGGAGGGCGTCATTCTGGGCAAACTCCTTCTCGTTCTTGGGCTCGTAGACGGCGTAGGTCTTGCCGCCGTGCTTGCGGACCACGGAAAATACGGGAACGTCGCTGGGCCCGTCGGCCACGTAGATCATGTTCTTGATCGGCACCCGGCGGTCTTCCGGGGCGATGCGGGAATTGACGTCGATGGAGGCGATCTTGTTGGTCCCCTTGTTGATCTCGAAGACGTACCGGGTCTTGATCGTGTTGTCGACCAGGCAGCCGATCTGGGCAATCTCCCGTGGGCCGGTGATCTCGAATTCCTGCTGGGCAAAATAATTGGGCGGAAGGGGGTTTTCCACGAATTCGCATCCGTAAACCTGTTCCACGTGAGGGGCGATGGCGCTGCCCCGGATCATCTCGGCGATCCCGGTCGAGATGATATAATGCTCCAGCTTGATCTCATAGCGGGCATAGACGGGATCCTTGACCACGATATCCTTCAAGGTCTGGAAGAATTCCGGCAGCCCCTGGTAGAGGTTGAGTTTCTTCCCCAGCCGGCGCAGCAGGGCGTTGTTCAGGCCGGCGAACTTGCCATGGCGGACATAGGTCAGGATATGGTTCAGGTACATGATGTCCGGGGAGACGCTCTGTCCCTGTTCGCGATAGATTTCCGGCAGGGTGTTGACCTCTTTCCAGAAACGCTTCTCGTCGACGCCGAAATGCTCGAAGATGGGCCATTGCATGTAGCCGGGAATGAGGGTCTTGTCGAAGTCCCAGATACAGGCCACAATGTTTTGACGGTTCAGCGTATTGTCGTCCGGCATATCCCCAAGGAAAGCCGAAACCCGCTTCCGGTCAATCCTCCACCTGATCTTGCGGGTAGTCGAAGTGGAAGGGTTGCCGGGCTTTCACGAGGACCGGGTCCCCGTGCACCGTCGGCGGTTTGAATTCCCATTCCTTGATGGCCATGAAGGCCGAGACGGCCAGGCCCCGATGGCCGTTGATCTCCGTAACGATGGGGATGCGCACATGGCCCTCCTGGTCGATGAAGAAGGTCACCACCACGTCGCCCTGGATTTTATCGTCGGGCACATCCGAGGGAATGCGGGGCGGGACGATGTGCACCGGTTCCGGGATCTGGTCGAGGTCACTCAGCCTGGCCACGGGTTGATAGAACTCACGGTCCCGGCTGAGCCGGTTCAGGTAGACATCGGTAATGTTTCCGGAGACCAGGACCACTCCTTCAAAGGAATAGTTGATGGTCATCTGCACGACCAGGGGAGTCGGTTTACCATTGGACATTGGCGGCTTGAAGGACCACTTCCTGATGGCATGCTCGACCGACCGGACAAAGTCGGGATGCGTTGCCCGGACCGGCAGCCAGTCCTCGATCGTCCCGTCAGGATTGATATCGACCACTATATCGACAAAGCCGCTGAAGATGCCTTCGGACTTCAACAAGACCGGAAACAGCGGCTCGTAATATTCCTTGAAGCTGACCGGCCCGTTCTCCGCGAGGGGTTCTGTCTTTGCCGACAATTCATTCAGGAGAAAGAGGGGCAGCAGGAAAAGGATCATCTTGGTTTTCATGGCAGTGTCTCCTAAGGGATTGGAAATTGCTTTCTGGAGGTAATTTGCCGGAATCGTTCGCATCCCTGCATTTTTTTGCAGTAGCCAGGCTGACCGGGGTGTATTACACTGTAGATCACCAAAACCCCGCAGTCCTATGACCGAAAAGGAAAGAAACACCCTCGATGATCGCCTGCATGCCTGGAATCCCCGGCTGGATACTGATCCGGACCTGGGGCGCAAGGTCCTCCGGCGGATCGGCGAACCGGGGCGCCATGAGCGCTTGCAGGCCCTCTCCCTGAACCGTTTCCGCTTTGTCGCCTACGGGGCCCTGGCGGCCCTGGTCCTGGTGGGGGTCTTCCTGGCCAGCCAGCAGCTGGAGCGGCACCGCCTCCTCCGCGACGGATCCTATTGCCTGCTTATCGATCCCGTTTTCCGGGCCCAGAACAGCCGTTCCGAGGCGAACCCGGAGGTCCCCGGAATCCCGAGTGAATCCTATCTGGACCGCCTGGCCTGGATGCAGGACCGCCTGGATTTGTCCCGGGAACAGTTCATGACCCTGGTGGACCTGCATCGGCAATATGCGGACCGCTTTGACGGCCTCTACCGCGAACTGGTCCAGCTGGACCGGGAATATGGCCAGTTCGAGGACCTTCGCCTACACGACGCGGCCATTGATTTCATGGCCCTGTACGATGTCCTGCAGGAAAAACGGGCTGCCGAGGCGGCTTCGCATTCCCTGTCCCAGGAGTTTATCGGGCAGGTCCTGGCCATCCTCAACAGCCGCCAGCGGCCCGTTTACCTGTCCCTGGTGCACAACGTCAACACCAACAAGCATGGATGAATCACGGCAGAGTGACGCCAGCCTGATGACGGCCCTGCAGGAGGGCTCGTCTGCCGCCATGTCCATTCTGGTGGAGCGGTGGCAGCCCCGCCTGCTGGGCTTCGTCTACCGCTATATCCAGAACGAGACGGTGGCCCGGGACCTCGTCGAGGAAACCTTTGTCCGCCTGTATTTATCGCGGGACCGATTCGATCCGGAACGGAATTTTTCCACATGGCTGTTCGGCATCGCCGCAAATCTTTGCCGCAACCAGTATCGCTGGTGGAAGCGGCGCCGTGAAACCAGCCTCGCGGAAGCCCCGGAAACGGCGGATGACCGCAGTCCGGCCGAGCAGGCCGCCCGCAGGGACCGCGACACCCGGCTGGCCGCCGCCATCCAGGCGCTTCCGCATGCCCTCCGCTCCACGCTCCTGCTGTACTACTTCAGCGGACTGAGCTACACCGAGATCGCCCAGTCCCTGGGATGTTCCGTCCGCGGAGTGGAATCCCGTCTCTACCGAGCCCGCCAGCGTCTCGGCAAGAGCCTTTCCCTGCCGGCCGCCCCGATGCAGCAACCGGCAATGACAAGGCCCGGTCTTCTGGAAGACCGGGCCCTGAAAACATCAACTACTCAATAACCCATTAAACCTTGCGGCGCCTGCGGAGGATTCCGAGGCCCAGAACCAGCCCGCCCATGACCAGGGCCAGGGTAGCCGGCTCCGGCACGGCCGTGTATTCCAATGTGATGTTTGTGAAATCGATCCCGTTGTCGGCCACGTCGGTGGAATTGACCGATCCGAAAGTGTTGGAATTCACCTGGAAGCCGAGCATGTCGTACAGGGTCTGCACCGATCCCGAGTCGACCAGGGAGTAGCTGGAAATGAGGCTTCCGTCCTCGCTGAGGGTCACCTCTATGGTCAGCTCGTCCGCTCCGGAACGGGTGATGGCCATGACCCCCACGTAATTGGTGTCGGCGGCAAAGGAGTATGGGTCGCCTCCTGAATCCAGGCTGGTCCATTCATCGGTGGTGCTCATGAAACGGCCCACCGTGAGGGTGGTGTCATGAGCGTAGACCGACACGTTCTCGCTCCCGGTATTCACATCGTAGGCGACCATGTAGAAGGGAAGTCCATCGAAGAGCGGATTCGGGCTTGAGGAGGACAGGCTCTGGTCGCTGGCCAGTTCCGAGCGGTCCAGCGAATAGCCGAGGCCGACCCGCAGGGCGTTGGTCCGGTCGCTTCCGACCGTGGCCGGGGTGGTAAAGGAGTAAGTCAGGGTCAGCATGTCCCCTTCATTGAGGCTGGTCGGGGTGTAAAGCCCGTGGATGCCGCGGCCCGAGGTGCCCGAGACCAGGCCCATGGAGCCCGTGCTGACCTCGATCGCACTGCTGGAGGTGCTGGTGAACCAGCTGGTGTCAGCCGGATCGGCTCCGTCGTCCCGGCCTCCGTCAAGCCAGCTGTCGTTGAATACGGTTTGGCCCTGGAGAAGGGCGGGGAGCGTTGCCAGGGCAACGAGGGTCAGTCTGCTGAGATTCATCTGCGCTTTGGGTTGTGTGATTCAGGATGCCAGGGGTGATCGGGGGTCGCCGGACGGTATGGCATGGATCGCCCGAGCGTGGCTAATAATTATGAACCGAAATGGCTGATGCAAGGGAAATCTTAAGGATAATCGGTGAAAAGGGGGATTCCGGAAGGGGCTGGTGCAGGTCGCTCCTTATCATAATAATTAAGGATTGTTTCAAAGATCCTGCAATTGCCAGAGCAGGAAAGCCTGTTCAAAGGCGATCTCGCGGAGGTAATCGTAGCGGCCGCTGGGGCCGGAATGGCCGGTCTCGAGCTGGGTCTTGAGGAGGATGGGGGCCTCGGCGGTCTGGTTTTGACGGAGGCGGGCCACCCACTTGGCGGCTTCCCAGTAGGGGACGCGGGGATCGTTGAAGCCGGCGGTGACGAGGAGGGCCGGGTAGGGCGCGGGGCGGACATTGTCGTAGGGCGAATAGGCGAGGAGGGTCTCGAAGAAGTATTTTTCCCCGGGGTTGCCCCATTCCTCGTACTCGAAGGTGGTCAGGGGCAGGCTGGGATCGAGCATGGTGTTGACCACATCGACGAAAGGCACCGCGGCCACGGCGGCCTTGAAGAGCTCGGGCCGGCGGTTGAGGACGGCCCCGATGAGGAGGCCCCCGGCGCTGCCGCCCTCGATGACCAGTCGGTCGGGAGAGGTATAGCCGTCACGGACCAGGGTTTCCGCGCAGGCGATAAAGTCGAGGAAGGTGTTGGCCTTCTTCTCCAGTTTGCCGTCCTGGTACCATTGCTCGCCGAGAAGGCCGCCGCCGCGGACATGGGCGATGGCCACCGTGAAGCCCCGCTCCAGCCAGGTCAGCCAGGAGGTCCGGAAGTCTGCCTCCTCGGTGTCCCCGTAGGCGCCATACCCGTACAGGTAGGCCGGCCGGGAGCCGTCACGGGGCAGGTCCCGGCGATGCACCACCGTCAGCGGCACCTCGACCCCGTCATGGGAGAGGGCCAGGATCCGGTAGGCGGCGTACCGGTCCGGGTCGTGGCCGCTGGGGATCCGGGTCTGGCGGAGAAGGGTCCTTTCGCGGCTGTCCAGGTGGTAGCTGTAGGTGGCGGAGGGGCGCACCGGGGTACTGTAGACGATCTGCAGTTCCCGGGTGTCGTACTCGGGATTGATCCCGAGCTGCAGCTCGTAGACCGCGTCCGGCACCTTCAAGGTATGCTCCAATCCGCTTTCCCGGTCCTGGATCCGGATCCGGACCAGGCCTCCGCTCCGCTCCACGAGGACCAGGTGGCCCTTCAGCGGAAGCACCTCCATCAGGCGGACATGTTCCCGGGCCGGCTCCAGGACCACCGCCCGGTCCAGGCCGGATTCACCGACCGGAAGCTTCAGCAGCCTGTAATCGGGAGCCTCCGCGTTGCTGCGGATCAGCCAGTGACGGTCCTGGTGTTCCGCCCAGTACTGGATGCCTT
>CAJXMX010000089.1 GCA_913056355.1 uncultured Opitutales bacterium | reverse complement strand
TCGGGAAACAAGGTCGGCATCGTTCTCAACCGCTGTTCGGACGAAGACTTGCGGACCGCCGTGCAGCGCTTTGCCCGCACGGTCGGCTCGGGCCCGATCTCGACCGGAACCGGTTCGGTCGCGGTCACCGTGTCCGTCGGCGGCCTCGTCGTGCCGCGGCACGGGCGCAACCATACCGAAGCCCTGGCGCATGCGCAGGAGGCGCTCGACGAGGCAAGGCTGCGCGGCTGTGCGGGGGTCGTCGTCTATCAGCCGTCGCCGGGCCGGGATGCGGCCCGCAAGCACAATGTCCATGTCGCCGAGAAGATCGTTTCGGCGCTCAACGAAGGCCGTATCGCGCTCGCGCTGCAGCCCATCGTCTCCGTCGGCGACGGTGCAGTGTCGTTCCAGGAAGCGCTGTGCCGTCTCAATCTCGAGGACGGAACGCAACTGACCGCATCGAACTTCATCGAGACCGCGGAGCGGCTCGGGATCGTGCGACTGGTGGACCATCGTGCGCTCGATCTGGCGGTCGCCGAACTGGCGAAGGATCCCGCACTGACGCTGTCCGTCAACGTATCGGCCGCGAGTGCGCTCGATGGCGGCTGGTACACGCTGCTGGCTGCCCATATCCGTCGCCGGCGCGACATCGCCCCACGCCTGATCGTCGAAATCACCGAGACGATGGCGATCCGCGATATCGACCGGGCCCGCGAATTCGTTCACGCGGTCCGGGAACTGGGCTGCCGGGTGGCCATCGACTTCAGCTTCCACAGCGCCACCGTGGAGATCGCCGAGGCTTGCGCCACCGCCGGAATCGCCCTGGTCATCGGGACCACCGGGCACACGGAGGAGGAGCGGAAGCGAATCCTGGCCTGCACGGAAAAGATTCCCGTGGTCTGGGCCGGCAACTACTCCATCGGCGTCAACCTGCTTTTTCACCTGACCGAGACCGCCGCCCGCGTCCTTGGCGACCGCTACCAGGCGGAGATCACCGAGATCCACCACCGCCACAAGAAGGACGCCCCCAGCGGGACCGCCATCAACCTGGCCGAGGCCATCGAGGCGGCCCCGGAGTTCCATGAGGGAAACCGCAGCCTCGGACGCTCCGGGGAAACCGGCGCCCGCTCCAACGAGGAGATTGGCATTCACGCCCTCCGCGGCGGAGAGGTGGTCGGGGAACACACCGTCTATTTCTTTGGCGATAACGACCGTATCGAGCTGACCCACCGGGCCTCCGACAGGCGGATCTTCGCCTCGGGCGCCTACCGGGCCGCGCGTTGGGCGGTCAGCCAGAAGCCGGGATTGTATTCCATGCGCGAGGTGCTGGGACTGGTCAATTCCTCCGGGGACCGGGCATGATCAGCTTCATCGACGGCATCGTCGAGCATGCCACCCCGCTGGAGGTCGTGCTCAATTGCAACGGTATCGGCTACCGCATCGAGGTCCCGGTCACCACCTCCGAGAAAATTCCCGGCCTGGGGCAGCGGATCCGCCTCCACGTCCATCCGGTCTACCGGGAGGACAGCCAGGCCCTCTACGGCTTCATCAATCCCGAGGAACGGGACTTTTTCCACCTGGTGACCTCCAAGGTCAGCGGGATCGGGCCCAAGATCGGCCTCAACCTGATGAGCCGCCTCTCCTTCAACATGCTTCGCGAAGCCATCGCCCGCGGCGATGCCGGGCTCCTCGCCAAGTGCCCGGGGATCGGGAAGAAGACGGCCGAGCGCCTCTGCATCGAGCTCAAGGACAAGCTGGGCCCGAAGTCCGGCAGCGGGGCGGTCACTGTCTCGACAGGGAATTCCGGTGAAGGCCAGGCCCTGTCCCCCGGGGCTGCCGCCTTCTCCGACGCCGTCCAGGCCCTGGTCACCCTCGGTTTCAAGATGGACCATGCCGATAAGGCCGTCCGCAAGGCCAGCCAGGCCCTCGGCGGCGAGGCCTCCGCAGACGCCCTGATCAAGGCCGCCCTGAAGACCTCTTGAGCCGGAACCAGGTCCCCGGGCATAGGCCCGGACATCCTGCCGACCTTCATCCAGGCCCAGAGGGCGGGTCATTAGGAGAGGCCGGGGATTTCAAACTTAGCAAACCTGTTTTCGCGGCCGGATATGTTTTCCGAAGAGGATCAAGGCCAGGCTAAGCAGACCGAGGGCGGCCGCATAGTGAGCAGGCTCCGGTACCAGGGCGAAGGCCACATCCTCCTGCATGTGCTCGAAGTGGCTGTCTCCGCTGGCCAGTACCAGACTCAGGGGCACCCCGTCGACCGTCTCCTCGAAGACCGTAAAGTCCTGGTATTCTATGCGGTAGTAGAATTCACCCAGAATAAGGGAATTGGGGTAATCGTTGGTATCCAGGGACGTCTGGGGACCATTGAAGTCCACGTAGACCTCATTCAAGGATAAGGGGTCCGAAGTCCCGGAAAGCTGCTCGGTGGGACCCGTGATGACATAGTCAAAGATGATGTCGTCTCCGGACAGCGGCACTATCCCGCCGACCGCGGATGCCGTGTAGAAACCGTCGGTCGCCGGAGTGAGGACGCTGTCGAGAACGTTGTTGGCGACAAGGGTGAAATCCCGCACCGTCAACTCGATCAGGAAATCAACTTTCTGGCCGAGCCCGACGGTCTGTGAGTAACCATAGATTTTCGAGGTTGAATCAAAGTCGATGGTCAGGCTGTTGATAGCCATGGAAATGGCCACATCATCGATACTCATGCCAATTGAGGACGATGCGCTGATGGAAAACGGCGACTGGTCGGCGTTGTTGATCTCCGGATAGGGAAGCGCCGGATCCAATCCCGAGGAGGTGGAGATGAAGGGCACCAGGGCCGCTTCAGCCATGAGGGGAAGAATAAAGACACCAGACAGCAGCACGCGAATGGTGGAAAATTTCATATTCTGGAGAGAATTGGTGAGTGATTATAATCCGCGAACGGAAATTAACATTTTTTTAATACGTTTCCGGCATTGTATTGGCAAGCTGAAACTGCCGAAGGCCCCACCTTCGGGGCCGTTGGCATGCCACTGCATATCCAGTCCGGGATTTGCAGCCGCGGCCTCTTTTTTCTTGCCATCCCCAACCGCTCCAATTGCCTTCTTCCCTTCCAGGCGGGCGGTTAGCTCAGTCGGTAGAGCAGGAGACTTTTAATCTCTTGGTCCGGGGTTCGAGTCCCCGACCGCCTACCACTTTCCCAGGAAACCTGAGACTGCCAAGGATGCCTGCCGAATGGTGTGGGGCCCGAACCCGAATCCAAGCGGCTCCTTTTTACCTTGAGCGGGCCCAATTCAGGGGCCAGAGTTAAGGCGGGTCCGGGAGCGATTGAGGAACCTGCAGGGCGATTGAGGAACATCCGCCAGGGAGTCGAGAACACCATGATCAAAATTGCAGAATTCTTGCTGGGCCTGATCCGGGCATTTTCCAGGGTCGCGATCATTCCGCTGATATGGATCCTGATGCCGGTAAAGCTTTTTGCCTGGCGCACCTCCGTACGCTGCCTGAAACAATTCATTCTGGAGATCACGGGGTTCATCGATTTCGTCTCGGTTTTCGCGCTGGTCCAGAACCATGCCATGCTGGCCCACTATCGCGTGTACCGCGGCAATTTCATCTTCGGCAAGAGCCTGATGGTTGTGGATCATGAAAAAGCCGAAAAGGAAATTGCGCTGCCCACCTTGCGGGGAAACCGGTTCATGGGGGTCGATATCGTCAGCAACGATCCGGCCGTTTTCCTGACCAATGCCGGCCCCATCAACTCCAGCCAGCCGGTGCGGGGTCAAACGCGGGCCCACATCGAGGAAACGATCATGACCGACCGCGTGCGCGGCTACGACCTGCCCGCCCTGAAGGACCAGTGCGCCACCATTCTCGAGCAGTGGCGCGAGGACGGGAAAATGGCGACCATCTTGACCATCCGCACCACTGTCACCCGGCTCTTCTTTCAAGTTCTCGCCGACCAGTGCCTGCCGCCCGAGCTGGCCCGCAAGGTTACGTTCGCCTACATGCGCCGGTTTGCCGAATTCTCCCTTTTCAGCGGTTACACCCCGTTCGTGCTCGGCCTGCTGGGATCGCGCGAGGCGATCCGACGGGACGCCTTCCTGCCGCTGCGCCGGCTGGGCATCGATAACGTGGTCATCGACATGGTATTGTTCGCGGCGATGTTCAGCATCGGAACAATCGTCTGCAAATGTGTGGAGTTCGCGTCGAAACACCAAGTGGACTACAGGGCCCTGGACCTGCGGGCGCGCATGAATTTTGTCGTCGAGTCCCTGCGTGTCTATCCGACCGTCACCAGCGTGCATCGGATTGTGGAGAACGAGGAGACCATTATCGTGCGCGGCCGCGAGCTCCGGGCGCAGCCGGGGGACGAAGTCGCCTATCCGTTTGTCTGCATCAACCGGGACTCCAGGGTATTCGGGCAGCCGGAGGCCTTTAAAATCGACCGCCCGGAGCAGGAGATGGCGCGTATCCTGAGCTGGTCCCGTGGACCCCACAACTGCCCGGCCAGGGACCTGTCCATCCTGATGACGATCCTTATGCTCGATACCCTGGCCGAGCGCCATGACCTGCGCAAACTTCATATATTCAGTCCCGAATTTTGACCATGGGGGCGGATCATCAAGCAACCTACCAGCCGGGTGAGCGGGAAAGGCTCTCCTGGCGGCGGCCGCTGAGCTTTACCACGCTGGTCCCCCTAAAGGCGGTGGACCTTGTCGGACTCCACCAGCGGCTGAGAGACCTTGAGCGGAACTGGATAACCCGCCTTGAAGCGGTTGAAGATCTCCACTCGTTCAGGCTGGTGGTGATTCCACCTGACGGTCAGTCGAGCCAGCCGTTCCTGCTGATGAACTGTGTGCATGACCGACCGCTGGCGGTCCACCTGCCGATGCTCCTGAGCGTCATCGGAGAAGAACTGGGCGCTTCATTGTGCAGCGTCGGTGTGGACCTGCCGGCAGACCGGCTGATGCAGACCCTGATGCGTCACCGCGTTTTCGAGCAGACCTTTCATCTGGGGGCCATCAACCGGAGTGTGAAGGACATTCGACAGGAGCGGCACCTGCGGGAAACCGTCCAACACTTCGCCGACGAGCAGTTGTCGGCCGGCGTCTGGGACCTGCGCACGGCCCCCGAAACCATTTTCCGGCAGATACGCGATTTTGTCCTCCAGCGCCGCGATCCCGGACTTCCCGGTTCAGCCAGGGAAAAGATCGGTACCGTAGGCAGGCTGAGACGGTTCTGGAGCCTGCTGGTCACCTTTGCATTCCCGGCCATCGGGGTCCTGGCCCGGGACATTCATGCCGCCGCCAATGCCATCAGGCAGGGGATCACCCGCCTGCTGGCGCAATTGGCCCTTTGGCTCTGGTGGATCTATGGCGCGATCCCCACTGCCCTTGCCTTTGCATCGGTTCGCCTGGTCGAGCGCTTTGAGCGCCGATCAGAAGCGCCGGAACCGGATCCGGCCAAGGTGGATCGTCTGGTGGCCAGGGAGGACCAGCGGATCCAGAACGCGGTGACGATCTGGTTTCCGGTCAAGAATTCCTTTGTCCGCCGCCTCCTGCTGCGGGTCATTCTCTGGGGCTCCGAACGCGGCTGCCGGCACTTCTGGACCCGGGGCGCACTGGCCGACATCGACACCATTCACTTTGCCAGGATCATGCAGGCCAATAACGGCCATACCATGCTTTTCATGAGTGATTACGACGGCAGCCTGAACCGCTACCTGGACGACTTCATCGGGGTGGGCAGCCGGGCCGTCATCGCCATATCCTCCAATTTAGCGGGATGCCCCGAGACACGCTGGCTGTTTCGCAAGACCGACCCCACGTCCTTCGGTCCACGGTGGCGCAGCCTGATTCGGGCCTGCCAGCTGGAAATGGCCGTCTGGTACAGCGCCTATCCCAACCTGACGGTTGGCGACATTATCCGAAACGCGAAAATCAGGGACGGTTTGTTTGCCGGGGAGGCAAACCCTGAAACCGCCCGTAACTGGCTGAGGCTGCTATGACCATGCTTGATACGGAAGACATCCAGTCCCTGGTCTTCAGTGCGCATGGGGGCCTTCCCCAGGCCAGGATCTGCCGCCTGATTGTGCAGGACCGGGGACCGGCCAGGGACGGCTTGCGGAACGTCATTCCGGAAATCGCTTTTGGCCTGCACCGTTCTGCCCGCTGCCCCGACAGCAGAGTCCAGATCCTGTTCAGCGCGGAGGGTCTGCGGACCCTGGCCGGCGAGTCCGCGGTAAGCAGGCTTGGCCGGCCGTTCCGGCAGGGCATCGCCACCGGGCAGCGCAGCCGCGCCTTGGGGGATCTCGGGCCCAACCATCCAGGAAACTGGAGGTGGCGCGACGCCGGTATCCATGCATTGCTGATCGTCTATGCCAGGGATGAGTCCACAGTCGACGGGGAAGTTCAGCGCTTGCTGAAGCTAATGGGTGGAGCCTGGCGTCTGGAGGGTTGGGAATCCGTCCGGCTTCCGGAGAACAGCCGCGAACCGTTTGGATTTCGGGACGGCATCTCCAAGGTGCGGATGGACATCGGTGACGGGAGACCGCCTCCGGCAGGCTATGCCCTGGTGCCCCCCGAGGAAATCTTGATCAATCACAAACACGGTTCCCCGGACGTGCTGGCGCAGAACAGCGCCTATGTCGTGGTCCGGCAAATCGAGCAGGACGTGGCAGCCTTTTGGCGCTTCTGGCAGGAGCAGGCAGTGTCGGAAGCGGAAGCGGTTTGGCTGGCTGCCAAGGCAGTAGGACGCTGGCCCAACGGCATGCCCGTTTCAGGGGCTGAGCCAATGGCTGAACCGCCTGAGGACGAGACGATCCTTCAACAAAACCTCTCATTTCTAAATGATCCGCGAGGTGAGGGATGCCCATTCGGAGCCCACATCAGGCGTGCCAACCCGCGCGACGGATTGCGCCTCGATCCCGCCCTCTCCCTGAGTCTCGTCTCGGGGCGCCGGATTATCCGCAGGGGCCGCGTCTACGGTTCCCCGGCCCCGGCAGAGGCCTACCCCCCCACCCTGCGCCCCCACCTGGAAGCGCCAGCCTCGCCGCCCGGGGACAACCGCGGCCTGTATTTCCTGGCGCTTTGCGCGGACATCGCCGGCCAGTTTGAGTTTATCCAGCAAACCTGGCTCAACAACCCGAAGCACGCCGATCTGTTTGATGAAGTTGATCCGATTGCCGCCGGGGACGGAATCCAGGGAGCCAATCCCCATTTTTCCATTCCAAGGGATCCCCTGCGCCGCCGTATCACGGGAATCGAGAAATGGATCACCATCCGGGCCGGCGGCTACTTTCTCCTGCCCGGAAAAATGGCGCTGGCCCGTCTGGCATCCCCGTGAAAACAGTTCCACCCCGCCCGACTTTGGAAACCTGGACTGCGTGTCACTTATCAACGGAAAGAGTGACGGAGGGTAATTGTCGTTCACTGCCCGGATCGCCGTTGAGGCCAGGTCCGTTCGAGAGGATTTTTACCACAAACAGCCAGAATTCGAGCTATTGACACCCCTCCGGCTTGAAAAAACTCAAATTACGCCTCTTACTTTTAACCGACCGGTATTCCGGTAAACTCCTTGGGCCAAACCGTCGAATACGCCCCGATGCGAACGCCCTGAAACCACAGGCATGAACCCAGGCATGAATGATTCTCCTCATATCTCCCCGCAGGACCGCTCCGCCGCCGAGCTGTTCGCGGAGGATGTGGCACAGCATCCGGGGAAGTCGGGATTCCAGATCATCCGCTACGGCCGTCAGGCCCTGACCGCGCGGGTCGTGCTGTGCGAACTGGCCCGGAAAACCCTCGATGTGCAATACTACATCTGGGAAGCGGATGCCACCGGCCGTATCCTCACCGACCGGCTGGTCAGGGCCGCCGAGCGCGGCGTCCGGGTCCGGGTGCTGCTGGACGACATCAACCTGTCGGGTCGCGATGACGTCATCGCCTGCCTGAACGGCCACCCCAACATCGAGATCCGGATCTTCAACCCCTTCCGCAGGCGGAAAGCGCGGGTGCTCGACTACCTCACCGACATGGACCGCGTGAATCACCGGATGCACAACAAGCTCATGGTGATGGACGGGACCGCAGCCATCGTCGGCGGCCGCAATATCGGCAACCACTACTTCGAGGTGGACCGGGATTCCAACTTTCGCGACCTCGACATTGCTGCGATCGGGCCGGTCGTCGCCGACGCGTCCGGGGTCTTCGAGCATTTCTGGAGCGGGGACTGGTCGGTACCGATCGGCGATCTGGCCGGACGGTCCTACACCCGGGACGACCTCGAGCGCGGCCTGCAGCAGGTCCGGAAACGGATCGAGTCCGATGATTACCCGCATCCGCTGGACCGTGATGCCACAGACCTGGTCCGCTCCCTGGATGCAATTCGCGCCGCCATGGTCTGGGCCGACGGCCGCATCGTCTGGGAAGACCCCTCGTCCATCCGCACAAAGCGGGAGCTCGGCCGGATGACCGAGGCCCTCTACCAACGACTCGAGCGCCTGGAATCCGAGCTGCTGATCGAGTCGGCTTACTTCGTCCCGAGGGATCGTGCCATCGAGACCTTGCGCAATCTCCACCGGCAGGGCAAACGGGTGAGAATCCTCACCAACTCGATGGCCTCCAACGACGTGCTCGCAGCCCACGCCGGGTATGCCAGGCGCCGCGGCCAGGTCGTCGCGACCGGTGCCGAGGTGCATGAATTCCGCCCTGACCCCGACGATGTCAAGCAGCGGCTGGTATCGGTAAAGTCGCGCGCCGGCCTGCACACCAAGGCGATCGTCTTCGACCGTCGCGACGTTTTTATCGGCAGCTTCAACCTCGACCCCCGCTCAAACGCGATCAATACCGAGGCAGGCCTCTATGTCGAGAGCGAGGAGCTCGCGCGCCAGGTCAGCGAATACCTTGACGAGGGCGCCAAGCCGGAAAACAGCTACCGGGTCGTCGCGGATGCAGATGGACGGCTGACCTGGACCGCGGCCGCAGCCGACGGAAAGGAAATCCGCCTGCACAAGGACCCGGAGTCAAGCAGCTGGCAGCGGCTGCTCGCGGGCCTGATCGGCCGGCTTCCGGTTGAGGACCAGCTCTGAGGCCGGGTCCGGGACCCATCAAGGTCTCAAGTCGCATGAGAGGCACTCCCGGGTCTGGCAAATCGCTCCCGGCACCCGCCACCAGCCCATAAACGAACCGGCCACGCCGGGAAGAAAAAACCTTCCCAACGTGGCCGGATGGTATCGAGCCTGAGGCTCGGAATTCTTACAGGCGATCGCCGATATTATTTATCCTTGGGCGGGGGAGGAACATCGGCCGGGGTGATTTCCAGCCGGATGCGGGTCAGGCCGGCAACCAGTTCGTCCATGGACTTCTGCAACTTGGTTCCGGAGCTGATCGCCTTGTCGATATAGCGATTGGCCGAATCAATTCCATCCGCAGTCAGGTCCATGTTCAACAAGGTGCGCAGGTCCTGGAGGTCGGAGAGGAACGGATCGAAGTCGTACTTCACGTCCTGAAGCAAAGGCCTCGTGTCGGCAAAGACTTGCCTCAGCTCATCCATCCGCTGCTGCGCGGTCCGGCGCATGTCGGGATCGTTGATCGTGGCCAGCTGGTTTTGCCATTCGGTGAAAAAGTCTGCGCCTTGATCCTGCATCCGGACGGATGCCTTGGCCGCATTTTCACGAATTCTCTCGAGTTCGTTGACGGTGCTGTCGAAATCATCAAAGGCGTCACGCGGATTGGTCTTTGCGGTTTCGGAGATCTGCGTCAACTCAACCATGGCTTCATTGATGGTGTCGCGAGCATCGAGAACGACTTTCTGGACTCCCTCCAGTTTTTGACCGGTTCTGTCGGCCTGCTCATAGCCGGAGGTGGCACATCCAGCCAGGACGGCAAGTCCGCAAGCGACGACAGGTGCGATTGTGAAGATAGGGTGGAATTTGTTTTTCATTATTTTTATTAATTCGGGTGAGTGATTCTAAGACAATGTATTCATTTTCCTACCCGTAAACGACAGCTGCAGAGAAGAAGGGCTGCAATCTTGCTAGGTGTTTCTCCCTATTGCGAGTAAAATTTCACGAAAATTTTTACCTATTAGGGCATCTTTCCTGCCGCGGCACCCCCGAACGGCTGGATATGGCGGTGAGCGGTCCGTAGACCGGACTAACGTGAACATTGACCTCATGAATCCGAGGAAACACAATCGGCAATTCAAAATGGCATGCCTGACACCAATGAGTGAACGAATGATGACCCGCATATCCTGGCTTTGCATTGCCAATTGCCTTTTGCTGACCGCCGGAAGCCTGGTGCTGATTGGATGTCAAACGAACCTCTCCTATGAACCGGAGACCCGTGTGGAAAGCACATCCCTGGCGGGCCATCCGGGGACGCGCATACGGGACCTTTCCGATTCCATGCTGGCGGACCATCAGCAAAGGGACGGTTTTGTCCTCCTTTCAGAAGGCCTGGACGCCCTCGTTGCCCGCGTCGCGCTGATCGATGCCGCCGATGTTTCGCTCGACCTGCAATACTACATCTTTGCCAATGACACAGCCGGACAGATCATCCTTGCAAAGACCCTGAGCGCCGCCGACCGGGGCGTGCGGGTTCGGCTTCTGGTGGATGATCTCGGCACGCCGGTCAGCCAGCCCTGGGTCACGCAGCTGGCTCAGCATCCCAACATCGAAATCCGGATATTCAACCCGGTTGCCGCCCGATCGGGAATATCCCGGATCTTCCAGCAGATGACCGAATTCAGCCGGGCGAATCATCGCATGCACAACAAATTGCTGGTGGCGGACGGCATGATGGCGGTAACGGGGGGTCGCAACATTGCCGATGCATACTTTTCCAACGACGAGATCCTCTTTCAGGACATTGATATCGTCTGTGTGGGACCGGTAGTAAAACAGGCTGCAGACAGTTTTGATACCTATTGGAACCATGTCGCCTCCGTACCCGTTGATTTCATACTTCCGCTCGAAGGCGCCCGGTCCAGCCTTTCGGACCTGCGCGCCTATTCGGATAACTTGCTGGAATCGGTCGGCCAGTCGGATTACGGCGAGGCGCTTAAGGAAACGTCCCTGGTCCGGCGCGTGCAAAGCGGTGAATTGAGTTTCGACTGGGGCCGGGCGCAACTCTACGCGGATCCACCGGACAAGGCCACCAGGCACAAGGAAGTGGACCGCAGCCAGTACCTGGTAACCCAGCTTAAACAGGTGCTTGAGCGGAGCGAGGATCGCCTGGAGATAAGTTCGGCCTATTTCGTGCCCGGCAAGCAGGGAGTCGCTTTCCTCACCGGATTGGAGGAAAAGGGCGTGGAGGTATCCGTCCTGACCAATGCATTGAGCTCGACGGATGTCGCCATCGTCCACAGCGGCTACAGCAAATACCGGGAACCCTTGCTCGAGGGAGGGGTCGAGCTGTGGGAGTTGCGCACCCCGGAGGACCGGCAAACCCCGCAAAAGTGGCTCAGCAGCGATTCCCAGCCCAGCCTGCACGCCAAGGCGTTCGTGATTGACGACGACCGGGTGGTCATTGGATCCGTCAACCTGGATGGCCGCTCAACCATTCAGAACACGGAGATCGCGGTGTACATCGAGAGTCCCGCCCTCAATGCGGAACTGGCGGCAACTTTTGCCGAATGGACCCGGCCGGAGCTGGCCTGGAAAGTGGTTCTGGATGAGGAGAACGGTCTCCAATGGCGGGCTACCGACGATCAGGACAACCTGATAGTCCTCTCCGATGACCCGGGTTCCAGCGGTTGGCAGCGATTCAAGATCTGGTTGTTGTCGTGGCTGCCGATAGAAAAGCAGATCTGACCGCGCTGGCGGCAGCCTCTTTGCGGCAGCGGTCAATCGCCGGGGTTTTGTGACTGCGTATCCCCGGGTTGGCGATCTTCCCGGCTCATCCGGATCTCGATCGGTTTGCCGCCGCGGAAATTCAGGTCGCGTTGCGGGAACGGAATCTCGATATCGTGCTCCTTGAAGAGATCCCACAGCCGCACGTAAATCGAACTGCGCAGGTTGTTGAGGCCATTTTCAGGATCACGTATCCAGACCCTCAGTTCGAAATCAACGGAACTGTCCCCGTACCCCAACAGCCAGCACACGGGCTCCCGGTCCGGAATGACGCGTTCAATCTCCTTGCCCGCCTGTATCGCCAGTTCCATGACCTTGTGGATATCGGACAGGTAGGAAACGCCGAACGGGATCCTGACCCGGACGTTTTTGTCGCTGAAGGACCAATTCGTCACCTTCTCCGTAATGAGGGTTTCATTGGGAATCAGGTGTTCCATGCCGTCGCGTGTGATCACCGAGACATAACGGGCGCTGATCTTGTTGATCCACCCGTAGGTATCGTCAACCTCGATGACATCGCCTGGCTTTATCGAGCGGTCCCCGAGCAGGATAACCCCGCTCACGAGGTTGGAAATCACCTTCTGTAAACCAAAGCCCAGGCCCAGTCCAACGGCACCCCCGAAAACCGCCAGGGCGGACAAGTCCACCCCGACCGAGCTGATGCCGAACAGGATGGCGGCCACCACCACGGCGACCTTGACCACCTTGACGATCAGGATCTGCAGCGCCGGCGAAACACTGCTCATGGAGCGAATTCGCCTGTCGCTGAGGCCAAGCACCCACATCGTTATCGGTATCAGCAGGAGGATGATAATGACCCCCTTGAGCAGGGTCAGGGCTGTCACCCGGGTTTGCTGTCCCTCGGCGACCGGCAGGATATGGATGCTGTCGAGGCCGTCCCTGATGCCCGTCCAAACGCCCAGCAGGTTGAGAATGAGCAGGATCGCCAGGACAAAGAAAAGGGTTTTGAAATACGCCTGGCTCCGGATTGCCCGCGGCAGGGCACTGGCCACCAGCCACAAGGTGGCGATGCTGGCGAAGGCCCGCAAGAGGATGTAATTCTTTTTCGGGGACGGGTTTTCCCTCCCTTTGGCCACTTCTCCAGCCGGCGGCTCCCGCAGGTCCCGCGGCTCGTCGAACCGGGAGTAACTCGAGACGGACCGCTCGGCCGGGACCATGACGACCGCTGCATTGGCCATCGCCTCGTGCTGCCGGTCGAAATACTGGGACACCGACCAGAGCAATATCACCAAAAGCACCTTGAACCCGTTCTCGCGAAGCCAGTCGCCGGCGGCCCCGAACCAACTCGAAGCGCCATCCTTTTTTTCAGGCAATCGCTTCAGGAGCGGCTTCAGCCCGAGGTTGACCAGATAGGCCAGGAGGAAGACCCCGACAAGGACACCCGCCTGGATGAACAAATCCTCGCCCACAAAATACTGCGAGAAGTCCTCCCAGGCATTTTGGAGGAATCCGGTCAGCCCTTCCAGAATCGACTGGTCGGACTGCAAAAGGATTGGGCGGGGAATGGCGGGCATAATGGTAAACAAAGCCAGACTCGCGATCCTCGCAACTCTCATTTGCATCCCCTTCCCCGCCGCCACGGGTCTCGCCCCCTCGTCATCATTCAGGCCGGCAGGCTGGAAAATCAGGCAAATCCGGCTTAACTGGTCTCAGGAACATCCTCTCAACCCATGACCGTGGCCCCGTGATCAAGCGTATTCAATTTTTCATTAACCGGATCCGTGAACGGCTCTGGGTTCGCCCGTTGGGGATGTGCATCGTATCCGTGCTGGCCGTGTTTGTCGCCAAGTCGGCAGACGGCCTTTCCTTCATGGAGTGGGCTCCGGAAATCCCGGACGGGACCATAGTCAACCTGCTCAGGATTATTGCCTCGAGCATGCTCATGATCGCCACCTTCGCTGCCGGGGCGATGGTCTCGTCCTATGTTTCAGCGAGCCAGTCGGCCAGTCCCCGCGCCTTTACCCTCGTCATTGCGGACGACGTCTCGCAGATCGCCCTGTCCCGGTTCATAGGCGCCTTCATCTACAGTATCGTCGCCCTGGTGGCCATCATGTACGAGATGTTCGAACGGGCCGGCCGCTTTACCCTCTTCTGCCTGACCCTTCTGGTTTTCGCCGTAGTCGTGCTGACCTTTGTCCGCTGGGTGGACCGCATCGCCCGGTTGGGGCTGCTCTCGACCAGCGTGGACAAGGCGGAAAAGGCGACCGCAGGGGCCATGAAGAAGCGGTGCCACTCGATAACCATGGGAGCGCACCCAAGGACGACTTCCATTGAAAACCTGCCGGCTGTCTACAGCGAGAGACCCGGCTACCTGCAACATGTCGACATGGCCAGGCTGCAGGAAGTCGCGGAGGACAACAACTTCCGCGTGATCGTGACGGTCCAGCCGGGCACGTTCATCTGGCCGGGTGACGCCCTTTGCCATATCGATGGCAAATCAAGACCGGATGACGAACAGCTCATCGCGGTACGGAAGTCCTTCCATACGGGCAAGCAGCGGACATTTGATGAGGACCCGCAATTCGGCATGATTGTCCTTTCCGAAATTGCCATCCGGGCCCTGTCCCCGGCGGTCAACGATCCCGGCACGGCCATCGACATCATCGGGCGCATGGTCCGTCTCTTCACCGCCTGGCAAGAACACCGCACGGACGCATCCGACCGGGAGGTCCGCTTTGAAAACATAGAGGCGCCGTCCCTGTCAGTCGGGGACATGATGGATGATGCCTTCCGGCTGATAGGCCGTGACGGAGCGGACCGCCTCGAGGTGGGGATTCATTTGCAGAAGGGCCTGGCCTCACTCGCCAGGTCCAG
>CAJXMX010000088.1 GCA_913056355.1 uncultured Opitutales bacterium | reverse complement strand
ACCACCGGCTGGGCAATCCGCCCACCCAGCAGCCCATTTCCTTTATCAACCTGCCGGTCGGTTCCACCTCGACCATTGTCGGGGACCTCTTCCGCAAGAAGGGCCTGAGCCCGGATCCCAGCGTGGCCGGCGTGCTCATGGGCGGGATCGTCTCCGACACCCTGAACCTCCGGGGGCCGACCACCACCGACATGGACCACGAGATCCTGGGATGGTTGAGCGGGATTGCCGGGGTCAAGCCGGACGAGCTGGCGGAGCAGATTTTCAATGCCGGTTCCATCATCAAGAGCGAGACCCCGGAAGACGTCATCCGGGCGGACATGAAGATCTACGAGGAAGGCTCCTTCCGCTTCTCGGTCTCACAGGTGGAGGAGCTGGGCTTCGACAACCTGTGGCAGCACGTCCAGCAACTCCACGAGGCCATCGAGAAGGTCCGGGCCTCCGAGGACCTCTTCTTCTCGGGCCTCCTGGTGACGGACATCAACACCCAGAACTCGCTCCTCCTGATCCGGGGGGACGAGGCCATCATCAACAGCATCACCTATCCTCACCAGGCGGCGCATGACATTTTCGAGATGAACGGAATCGTCAGCCGCAAGAAGCAGTTGATCCCCTACCTGACAACACTGGTTCGACAAATGATCCCGGATCCGATTGCCTGATTCATGATGTACCTGCCGCAGCTGCTGGAGATCCTCAAGGATCCCGAATACATACCTTTGTCCATCGACCGGCTGGCCGAGAAGATGGAGATCCCGCAAAAGGACTTCACCGCCTTCAAGCGGGAAGTCAGCCAGCACCTCCGCCAGGGAACCCTGGTCAAGCTGAAGAAGAACCGGGTCTGCCTCCCCCGCGACGCGGACCTGATCACCGGTATCGCCCGCTTTCGCCAGAGCGGCTCGGCAACCCTCATTCCCGACGAGGTGGAAGGCGCGGAATCCCGGCCTCCCCTGCACGTCAATGCGGAGGACACGGGGGTGGCCATGCACGGCGACCGGGTGGTGGGCCGCATCCACCACGACCGGAGGCGATTCCGCAACCGCCAGACCAAGGGCGGCGGCCCGGGCCAGCGGCAACTGGAGAACGCGCGCATCATCCGCATCCTGGAGCGGGCTAACCAGACCCTTACCGGGACTCTCAAGCGCAGCAGGATGTTCCATTATGTCATCCCGGACAATCCCCGGATCATCCAGGACATCCTCGTCCCCGACCCGAAGAAATCGGACCTTTCCCCGAAGCCCAAAGTCGACGACAAGGTCGTGGTCAAGCTGGCGGCCTGGGAACAGCGTCACCTGAACCCGGAAGGCACCATCATCGAGGTCCTGGGCAAGACCCACACCCCAATGGCCGAATACGAGGCCCTCCTGCACCAGTACAACCTCAATCCGGAATTCCCGGCCGGCGTGCTGAAGGAAGTCAAGCAGTTCGCCGGTACCGTCCAACCGGAGGACCTCAAGGGCCGCGACGACCTGCGCGAGCTCTTCACCCTGACCATCGATCCGCAGGATGCCAAGGACTTCGACGACGCCCTCTCGATGGAGGAACACCAGGACGGCAAGGTCACCATCGGCATCCATATCGCCGACGTCAGCCACTACGTCCGTCCCGGCACGGCCCTCGACCGGGAAGCCCGCAAGCGGGGTAATTCGACCTACCTGGTCGGGACCGTCATCCCGATGTTGCCGCACGCCCTCTCCAACGGGCTGTGCAGCCTGGTGGAGAACGAGGACCGCCTGACCAAGACTGCCTTCATCACTTACAGCCCGGGCGGGAAAGTCTCCAATGTCCGCTTTGCCAACTCGGTCATCCGCAGCAACAAGCGCCTGACCTACGAGCAGGCTTACGCCTTCATGACCGAGACCGACATCGACAAGGTGGTGGCCCGACCGGATCCGCCCAAGCACCAGACCGGGGCCACCGGCCGCTCCCTGAAGTCGATGAACACCAAGGAGCTGCGGCGCATCCAGGACACCCTGCGCAAGCTCTGGAAACTGGCTTCCGGACTGCGGGAGGCCCGCATGAAGGCCGGCAGCCTCGACCTCGACATGCCGGAGACCAAGATCTACGTCGACGATAAAGGCTATGCCGACACCATTGTCCGGGTCGAGCAGGACGAGAGCCACCAGTTGATCGAGGAATTCATGCTGGCCGCCAACGAGGCGGTGGCCCGGGCTTTCAATGACCGGAACCTGCCGGGCATCCACCGGGTCCACGACGAACCGGATCCCGACAAGCTGGACGAATTCGCCGATTACCTGGAAACCTTCGACATCCGTCCCGGCGACCTCAGCCACCGCCAGAACCTGAACCGGATCCTCCAGAAGATCAAGGGCCACCCGCAGTCGCATACCCTTCGGGTCAGCTTTCTGCGGAGCCTCAAGCAAGCCTGTTACCGGGCTTCCCCGGACGGCCACTTCGGGCTGGCCAAGCAGCATTACACCCATTTCACCTCGCCGATCCGGCGCTATTCGGACCTGGTCGTGCACCGCATCTTCGCCCGGCACCTGGTTCCCGGCGGCGGACGCTTCCACAAGAAGCGCTACACCTTCACCGAGCTGGCCGGCATTGCCCAGCACCTTTCCCTGACCGAGCAGAACAGCACCGAGGCGGAACGCGAATCCGTCAAGATCAAGCTCCTGGAGTTCTTTGAGCGTGAACTGGGCAAGTCCAAACGGACCCGCTTCGCGGCGGTCATCATGGACGTCCGCAACCACGGCATGTTCATCGAGCTGAAGGAGTCCATGGCCTACGGGCTGGTCCATATCTCCACTCTCCGGGATGACCTCTACAAGGTCGACCCCTCCCACACCGCCCTGGTCGGCCGCAAGCGGCGCAACCGCTACCGGATCGGGGATACCATCGAGGTCTGCGTCTCCCGGGTGGACCGCTTCAAGCGGCAGATCGATTTCCAGGTGGCCGACCAGATGAACGGGCGGGACCGGTGAACGGCCTTCAGCTGGGCTAATGCCGCGGGCGTCCAGTTCTCTCTCAGCTAATGATACGGCGGCCCCAACGGCATAGGTTTGTCAATCCCGGGAATTTCCATAAGATGCGCGGCCATTGTTAACTTATTAATTACCCATGAGTAACACTAGCTTTGCGACCCGCTGGAATGCGGACCTGATAGACGAAAAATACGCGCAATGGCGGGACCATCCGGAGAGCCTGGACCCGGTCTGGAAGGCCTTTTTCGAGGGATTCGAGCTGGCCAGCGGTGAGGAGACGGTCAGCGGTACCGCTGCCGCGCCGGCATCGGCGAGCGGCGCCAGCGAGTCGCGTCTGGTCAAGCAGGCGCGCTTTACGGGGGCGATTTACGCCTACCGGTCGATCGGCCACACCCAGGCCCGGATCAACCCCCTGCAAAAGGAATACCCCCAGAACCCCCGCCTGAGCCTGGAGCGGCTCGGCTTCACCGAGGCGGACCTGGACGAGAAATATTTCACCGGCAACTACCTGGACGGGCAATGGATGTCCGTGCGGGACCTGATCCACCAGCTGCAGGGGATCTATTGCGGGCCGGTGGGCATCGAGTACCTGCACATCCAGGAAACTCCGGAACGCCGCTGGCTGCAGGCCAAGATCGAGCCCTTCGACGGCCTGCACAAGTTTGACCGGGAAAGGAAGCGGCGGATCCTCGACCGCCTGATCAAGGCCGAGGAGTTCGAGCGCTTCCTGCATAAGAACTATGTCGGCCAGAAGCGTTTCGGCCTGGAGGGCGCGGAAACCCTGATCGCCGCCATCGACACCCTGATCGAGGACGGTCCCGGCACCGGCCTGCAGGAAATCGTCATGGGAATGGCCCACCGGGGACGGCTCAACGTCCTGGCCAACGTGTTCCGGAAAAGCTACGACTACATCTTCAACGAGTTCTCGGAGAACTACATTCCGGACACCCTGCACGGGGACGGGGACGTCAAGTACCACCTGGGCTTCGAGGCCATGGTCCAGAACACCCACGGGGAAAGCATGCGGCTCTTCCTGGCCGCCAACCCGAGCCATTTGGAGGCCGTCAACCCGGTGGTTGAAGGACGCGCCCGGGCCCGGCAGCGGCTGCTCAACGACATGGAAAAGCGCAAGAAGGTGCTCCCGGTCCTGATCCACGGCGATGCCGCCTTCGCCGGCCAGGGCATCGTGGCCGAAGTGTTGAACTTCTCCCAGTTGCCCGGATACCTGACCGGAGGCACCATTCACTTTGTCATCAACAACCAGATCGGCTTTACCACGGATCCCTCGGAGGCGCGGTCGTCCCTCTACTGCACGGACGTGGCCAAGATGATCGAGGCCCCGATTTTCCATGTCAACGGGGACGACCCGGAGGCCGTGGTCCATGTCATGGAGCTGGCCCTGGAATACCGGCAGCGCTTCGGCAAGGACATCATCATCGACATGTACTGCTACCGCCGGCACGGGCACAACGAGTCGGACGAGCCGGCCTTCACCCAGCCCACCCTTTACCAGGCCATCAAGGACCACCCCACGGTCTGCGAGATCTACTCCCGCAAGCTCCTCGACAGCCAGGTCCTGAACCAGGAGGAAGTCCAGAGCATCCGGGACCTGCGCCAGGGAGACCTCCAGCATTTCTACGAGAAGCAGAAGGAACGGGAGGCCAACGAAAGCCAGCCCAAGCGGGAGGTCGCGGAAGAGGCGGCCCGCATGTACCAGCCCAGCTACGCCTTCGAGGACATCGAGACCGCCGTGAATGCGGACCGGCTTGGCAGCGTGGCCAAGGCCCTGACCCGCTTCCCCGAGGATTTCAACCTCAATCCCAAGATCCGGCGCCAGCTCCAGACCAAGCTGGAGAACTTCAAGGACGACAAGGGCATCGACTGGGCCTTCGCCGAATCCCTGGCCTGGGGCACCCTGATGCAGGAAGGCTACCACGTCCGCCTATCCGGACAGGACTGTGTGCGCGGGACATTCTCCCAGCGCCATGCGATCTTCTTCGACACCAAAACGAGGGAAAAGTATGTCCCGCTGATGGAGATGGAGGACCGCAAGGGCATTCTCTGCGTCCATAATTCGCTCCTCAGCGAGGCGGCGGTACTGGGATTCGACTACGGCTACTCGATCGACTTCCCGAACATGCTCTGCATGTGGGAGGCCCAGTTCGGTGATTTCGTAAACGGGGCCCAGGTGATCATCGACCAGTTCATCGCCAGCTCGGAATCCAAATGGTCCCGTCACTCCGGCCTGGTCATGTTGCTCCCGCACGGCTACGAGGGCCAGGGGCCGGAACACTCCTCGGCCCGGCTGGAACGTTTCCTCCAGCTTTGCGCGGAGGACAACATCCAGGTCGCCAACCTGACCACACCGGCCCAGTTCTTTCACATCCTGCGCCGCCAGCTGCACCGCTCCTTCCGGAAGCCGCTGATCATCATGTCCCCCAAGAGCCTGCTGCGCCACAAGGAAGCGGTTTCCAGCATCAGCGAATTCTCGGAAGCCTGCTTCCAGTCCATCCTTCCCGATCCGGACCCGGAGCTGAAAAACCCCAGCCGGGCCGTCCTCTGTTCCGGCAAGGTCTATTACGACCTGCTGGACTATCGCAGGGAGAACGGGGTTTCCGATACCGCGATCATCCGGGTCGAGCAGTATTACCCCTTCAACAAGGACCTGCTGGCCGGCATCCTGAAGCCCCTGGGCAAACTCAAGACCCTCGTCTGGTGCCAGGAGGAACCGGAGAACATGGGCGCCTGGCGCTTCCTCAAGCCCTACCTGGAGGAGGTCACCGGCAAGGACATCCTCTATTCCGGAAGGGACGCCGCGGCCAGCCCGGCGGTCGGATCCCTGGCCGCCCACAAGATTGAACAGCAACAACTGGTTGAAGACGCCTTCACCCTGAATTAACTTACCTTTTCCCAAGCATGGCTACTGAAGTTAAAATCCCCACCCTCGGCGAATCCATCAGCAGCGGGATCCTCGCCGCCTGGCATGTCCAGTCGGGCGACTATGTGGAATCCGGCCAAACCCTCTACGACCTGGAAACCGACAAGATCACCCAGGAAGGGACCGCGGAAACCTCCGGGGTCATTGAGCTCAAGGTCTCGGAGGGCGACGAAGTCGAGATTGGCGCGGTGGTCGCCGTGATTGACGAATCGGCCAGCAAGTCCGACTCGGGCTCTGCCGGGAATAAGGAGGAAAAGCAGGAAGAGAAGCAGGAATCCGCAGGCTCCGGCCAGCAGGAGGATTCCGAAAAGAAGAAGGATTCCGGCCAGGACAAGAGGGAGGAAGAGAAAGCCCGGGAGAAGGAAAAGGATTCGGAAGAGGGCGAAGCGGCTGCTGAGCAGCTTCATCCGCCCGCGGTCAGGCGCCTGGCCGAGGAATCCGGGATCGATCCGGACAAGGTCGAGGGCAGCGGCAAGGGCGGCCGCGTCACCAAGGGGGACATGCTGGAAGCCATCGATTCTCAGAAGAAGGGGGACCGGCAGGAGAAGAAGGAAAGCGGGAGCGGGGAAGAGAAACGCTCCACCGGGGAAAGTTCATCCAAGGGCTCCGGAGAGCGCTCGACCCGGAAAAAGATGACTCCGCTGCGCAAGACCATCGCCCGCCGGTTGGTCGAGGCCCAGCAGACCACGGCCATGCTGACCACCTTCAACGAGGTGGACATGAGCACGGTCATGCAGTTCCGCAAGACCCACCAGGACGCCTTCACGAAGAAGCACGGCGTCAAGCTGGGATTCATGAGCTTCTTCACCAAGGCGGCGGTCCACGCCCTGAAACAGGTGCCCAATGTCAACGGCCGGATCGAGGGGGACGAGATCATCATCAACCACTACTACGATATCGGGGTGGCGGTGAGCACCCCCAAGGGCCTGATGGTTCCCGTCGTCCGCGACTGCGACGAGAAGTCGTTCGCCGGCATTGAAAAGGACATCCTGGCCTACGCGGACAAGGCCAAGCAGGGCAAGATCACCATCGAGGACCTGCAGGGGGGCGTTTTCACCATCAGCAACGGGGGCATCTTCGGGTCCATGTTGTCGACCCCCATCCTGAACACGCCCCAGTCGGCCATCCTCGGAATGCATACCATCCAGGAACGGGCCGTTGTGGTAAACGGGGAGATCACCATCCGCCCCATGATGTACCTGGCCCTGAGCTACGACCACCGGCTGGTCGACGGACGGGAAGCGGTCGGCTTCCTGGTCGCCATCAAGCAGGCCATCGAGGACCCGGCCCGCATCCTGTTCGAAATTTAAGAAACTGACCCATGCCCGACACCTTCGACGCCATCATCATCGGTTCCGGTCCCGGCGGCTATGTCTGCGCCATCCGCTGCGCCCAGCTGGGATTGAAGACCGCTCTCGTGGAAAAGGATCCCTACCTCGGGGGAACCTGCCTCAACGTGGGCTGCATCCCCAGCAAGGCCCTCCTCCACTCCACCCACCTGTACCACCAGGCCGCCCACGGGGAAGCCCACGGCCTGCAGTTCAAGGACCTGAAGGTCGACGTCAAGCGCCTCATGGAACGCAAGGACAAGGTGGTCGGCCAGCTTCGCAAGGGCGTGCAGACCCTGGTCAGCAAGCGCAAGATCGAGATCCACGAGGGGACGGGATCCTTCGCCGGGAAGGGAAAGGTCACCGTTGCGGGCAGTGATGACAAATCCACTACAATCGAGGGGAAGAACATCATCATCGCCACCGGATCCGTTCCGGTTTCCCTGCCCTTCATGAAAATCGACGGCAAGCAGGTGGTCAGCAGCACCGGGGCCATTGCCTTCGGGAAGGTGCCCAAGTCAATGCTGGTTATCGGGGCCGGCGCCATCGGGCTGGAGCTGGGCTCGGTCTGGTCCCGGCTGGGCAGCGAGGTCACTTTTGTCGAGTTCCTGCCGACCATAGCAGCCGGATCGGACGACGACGTCAGCAAGATGGCCGAAAGGATTTTCAAAAAACAGGGCATGACCTTTCACACCTCGACCAAGGTGACCGGTTGCGAGCTGAACAAGGATTCCGTCAAGCTGACCGCTGAACGGGATGGAAAGGAACTCTCCTTCGAGGCCGAAAAGGTCCTCCTCTCGGTCGGCCGGAAACCTTACACCGAGGGACTCGGCCTGGACCAGATCGGCCTCAAGACCGATGACAAGGGCCGCATTCCGGTCAAAAACGGCCAGACTGAAGTCGAGGGGGTATGGGCCATCGGGGATGTCACCCCCGGCCCGATGCTGGCCCACAAGGCGGAGGAAGACGGCGTCGCGGTGGCCCAGCGGATTGCCGGAAAGCCGGGTCATTTCGACTACAGCCGGGTGCCCAACGTCATCTACACGGATCCCGAAATCGCCTCCGTGGGCCTGACGGAGAAAGCCGCCAAGGAGCAGGGCCGCGAGATCAAGGTCGGTACTTTCCCGCTGGTGGCCAACGGACGGGCCATTGCCCAGGATGCCACGGACGGGTTTGCCAAGATCATCGCGGATGCCAAAACGGACCGCATTCTCGGTGCCGCCATCATCGCCGCCGGGGCTTCGGAAATGATCGCTTCCGTCGTCGGACACATGGAATACGGCGGCAGCGCGGAGGACCTCGGATCAACCATCCATGCCCACCCGACGATCAGTGAAGCGGTCAAGGAGGCCGCCCTGGCAGTCGACAAGAAGGCCATCCACTCCCTCTGAGGAGCGGTCATGAAGAAGGTCTTCGATCCGGAAGTGGAGAGCCTGATCTCCAGCCTGCGGGGATTCCCGGAGGAGCGCTCCGACATGAAGGACCGGGGCGCGAAAGGATTCGGGAGCCTGGTCGAGACCTGCGTCGAACGCTACCACATCGGCCGCAAGACTCCGGAGGAGGCCGTTCTCGAGAACTGGGAAGCCATAATCGGGAGGTCCTTCGCCCGCCGCTGCCGGCCGGAGCGGATTGACGCCGGCGGGACGCTGGTCGTCCAGGCTGCCAATGCCACCGTGCGGCGGGAGCTGATTTTCATGGAGGACCGGATCCTGACCGCCCTTGGCAGCATCGAGGGCTGCCAGCACATTCACCGGGTGATCCTCAAGGCCGGGCAGTGAACCGGCCGGATCAAAGCACCACTTTCAGCCCGTCGTAGGCGAAGGCCATGCCGGCCGGCAGCCGGGCACTGTCCCGTTCGTGGTCGACCATGTAGGTCATGTGGGTGAAGTAGGTCCTCGCAGCTTTAAGTTCCCGGGCAGCCTCGATGGCTTCATGAACCGTCATATGGGTCGGATGCGGCATCGGCCGGAGGGCATCGAGGACCACCAGGTCGGCCCCGCGGGCCAGCTCGACAGCCTCCGGAGTGAGCCGTTTGCAATCGGTGAAATAGGCCAGGCGCTGTCCGGTCGAGGCTTCGGTGAAAACCAGCCCCATGACCTGGAAGCGTCCGTGCGGCAGCGGGGTGTACCGGATCGTGCCGGCCTCCGTCTCCAGAAGCGGCGGCATGGGTTTAATGGCAAAGGCCGGATATCCCTTGAACTCCGGCTTGGGACGGATCGCGTAGGGAAAAATCTGGGCCACCCGTTGCAGGCCTTCATCCGTGCTGTAGACCGGCAGGGCTTCCCCGCCCCGAAGGTCGATAAAGCGGCGCAGGTCATCCATCCCCATGATGTGGTCGGCATGTCCATGGGTCAGGAAAAACAAGTCGATGCGGTCGATCCTGTTCTGGATACACTGCAGGCGGAACTCGGGAGCGGCATCGATCTGCAGGTGCAGGTCTCCCATGCGGACGTGGGCGCTGGTGCGGGTCCTCCAGTTGCGGGAGTCCTCCAGGTCGCATTCCTGCCCGGGATCATGGGCAATCATGGGCACGCCCTGGGAGGTGCCGGTTCCCATAAAGGTAATTTCCATAGGCCCATGTTGGGCAAAAATTACGCCGCCCGGCAAAGCCTTTTCCGGGAATCAATTCAAGTCCCGCTGGGCGGGGAAAGGGGTTCGGGTCTGGCCGCTGACCCAGCGGTCGGCATCGGCGGCCTGCCTCGGAAAGCAAATACGCCGCACAGCCTCCTCAAAGCTGTTGGCCCCGTAGAGGAGCTTGATCTCGACCCGCAGGAAGAAAAACGGCAGTCCGGGATCGAAGTCCGGGGAGATCCGGACGGCGTCCTTTTCGGTCGTCACGAGGGCTTCCAGACCCTCCGAACGGATGGTCCCCATGATGTCCCGCAGTTCCTGGCCGGTAAACCGGTGATGGTCGAGAAAGCGGAACGGCACCACCTCGGAGGCACCGTAATCGTGCAGGAATTGCTCAAAGCTCTCGGGAACCGCTATGCCACTGAGGGCCCCCACCCGCTTGCCCTTGAGCCATTCCAGGGGCTCATGGGCGTCACCGAAAACAGCCTGCAGGTAGCGGGGGCGGTGCGAGCACTCGATCCATTCGCGCTCCTTACGGTGCTGTTTGAGGGTTTCAATCAATTCATCCGAGGGACCATCCTCGGACTTGGTCAGGAAGACATAGGAGGCCCGCTTCATCTGTTTGGCCGGTTCACGCAGGATCCCCCGGGGCAGGAGCTGGCCGTTGCCGAAAGGATTGGTCTTGTCGATCAGGAGCAACTGCAGGTGATCCTGCAACTGGAAATACTGGAATCCATCGTCGAGGATCAAGGTGTCGACCCCGAACTTGCGGATGGCGTAAAGCCCGGCCTTGACGCGGTCCTTGTCCGTCACCACCACCACTCCGGGAAGGTTGCGGGCCAGCATGTACGGCTCGTCACCGGCCACTTCCGAATCGAAGAAGACGGTCTTCCCATCACTGACCACACGGGGCGGGGCCGGCGGCTGATGGCTGATCATGCGCAGCCATTTCTTGACCAGGGGCTCCTTCTTGCTCTTGTAGCCGCGGCTCAGGATGGCCACCTTGCGGCCCTTCGAATGCAGGGTGCGGGCCAGTTTTTCCACCACCGGGGTCTTTCCGGTCCCCCCCACGGTGAGGTTCCCCACCACCACCACCAGGCATCCCAAATGCTGGGCCCGGAGAATCCGGGAGCGGTACAGCTGCCGGCGCAAATAGACGATCAATCGGTAAAGCAGGCTCAGGCCCAGGAGACAGCTTCCCCAGATGAAGGCGGCCCGTCCCTTGCGGCGACCGTAAATAACATCCACCGTAAAGGTGGCGAAGCGGTTCAGCTGCCGGTCAATGGCTTCTTTAAACTGTTTGACTCCGTTCATCACAGAGGGAAGGGGAAAATCTCCAGCCGGCCGGACGCCGCCCGGGTCATTCCTCTTCAGCCAAAACCGCGGCCGGATCCCACTCCAGCACGGTGTGCTTTTCAATTTCCTCCAGCGTGGTCAGGCCCAGGAGAACCTTCTTCAGGCCATCATAACGCAGGCTGCGGTAGCCCAGCTTGGTGGCGTAGTGCAGAAGTTCATTCTGGCTGGCCTCCCTGGTGATCAGGCTCCGCATTTCATCATCCACCAGCACCAGTTCATGGAAGGCGATTCGTCCCGAATATCCGGTCTCCCGGCAGTTCGAGCAGCCGACCCCCTGCGAAAAGGCCACCTTGGCATCCGTCGGAATATCGACGAAGAGCTTCTCCAAAACTTCAGTGGTCGGGAAATAGGCACGCTTGCAGCCTTCGCAAATCCGGCCGGCCAGCCGCTGGCCCATGACCCCGATCACCGAGGGGGCGACCATGTAGGGTTCAATGCCGATTTCCATGAGCCGGAGAATGGCCTGGATGGCATTGTTGGTATGCAGCGTACTGAGGACCAGGTGTCCGGTCAGGGCGGCCTCGGTGGCAATCTTGGCGGTCTCCAGGTCGCGAATCTCCCCCAGCAGGATAATGTCCGGGTCCTGGCGCAGCAGGGAGCGCAGCATCAGCCCGAAGTTGAGGTCGATTTGGCTGTTGACCTGCGACTGGGTGATTCCCTCGATCTTGATTTCCACCGGATCCTCGATGGTAGAAATATTCTTGTCCGGGGTGTTCAGTTCATCGAGGGCGGCATACAGGGTGGTGGTCTTACCGCTGCCGGTCGGACCGGTTACAAAAATGATTCCGTTGGGGCTCTTGATGACGCGTCGGAACGGCTCCAGGATATTGGCCGACATCATCATCTGGTCCAGGCTGACCACGGCCCTCCGGTTCACCCCCGGAAGGATACGAATGACGACCTTGGTTCCGTTGACGGTGGGGATCAGGCTGGTCCGGAAATCGGCCCGGCCCATTCCGAAGGGCATCGAGAAACGGCCGTCCTGCGGAAAGCGGGATTCCGCCACGTTGAGCCGGCACAGGACCTTGATCCGGGTGGCGAAGGCCCGGTGGATGGCCTTGCCGTAGGAATAGTACGGAATGAGTTTGCCATCGATGCGGAAACGCACCTTGGCCTGGTCTTCCCCGGGTTCCATATGAATGTCCGAGGCGCGTTCGCGGACCGCGAAGAAAAACATGCCGTCGAGGAGACGGCTGAGGCTGTTGGAGGAAGCCAGGTCCTTGAGGTCTTCGTCGGTCAGGCTGCGGAGAAGATCCTCCTGCTCCTTCTCGAAATTCTCGATGTCCTCGACATTGTTCTGGGTGGTGTAATAGATCTGGATCGCATGGTCGATCTCGCGCGGCGGGGCGAAGACCGGCGACACCTCGACATTGGCAATGGCCTCGATCTGCTTGACCAGCCGGCCGTCCTGGGGATTGGCCATGGCCACGGTGAGGACATTGTTGATGACGTAAAGCCCGATGACCTGGGCCTTGCGGGCTATCTCGAGGGGAATCCGCTGGACCGAGTCCGTTGTCACCACCGCGATGAGCGGATTGACATAGGCCACGTCAAGGGCGTCCGCCCACATGCGGCAGGCCCGCCCCTTGCTCATCAGCTCCTTCTCGATGATTTCCTCGAGAAAAGCCAGGGTGGCGCCCCCGGAACGCTGCAGGATGGGTTCGATGTCCTCCGCGATGAAAGAACCTTCGCCCTCCCGGATCTTGTCCAGAAACTTTCTATTCTCCCGATTTTCCACCGCGTACCTTCTTTTTGCGCTTAAACAGCTTGGTAATTTCGGTCTGGTCCACGATCTCCTGACCGATGGTCGCACCTTCCCGCTCAGCCTGGACTTCCTCCAGAAGCTCACGCAGGGAATAGCGCACCTCTGCCAGGGCCGCCTTGTGGCCGTGTGCCCCTTGGGTCTCTTTGCTCATGACTTAGTCCTCCCCGAAAATGTCGTTAAACAGCTCCGTCAGCATGGTCTTGATTTCCTGCTGGGGAGTGTCCTTGCGAATATAGTGGGTGGCTCCGGCCTTGGCGCTTCCCTCCACCAGGTGCCGTGAAGCATGGCCGGTCAGCATGAGAACCACGGCATCCGGGTCGATTTCAAGGATCCTGGGCAGGGCTTCCAGCCCGGTCATTCCCGGCATGTTGATATCCAGAAAGACCACCTCCGGCCGATTTTCCCGAAAAGATTCTATTGCTTCCGCCCCTGATTTTGCCTCGTAAACCGTTTCAATTCCGAGATGGTTGAGAATGATGCGTACGTAGGATCGGATATGGTTCTCGTCATCGGCAACGAGAGCAGAATTCGGTATTGCCATACGTGCGGGATTATCAGTAGGCCAGCGCTGACCGCAAGCCTGAATAAGATTAGGCTGACAATTCACCAATTCCTTAAGATGATCCGTATCATGGCTGAACGTATCTGGATTGTCATTTCAACCGTGGACAGTGAAGCCGCAGCCGCAGGCCTGGCCGCGGGCAGCGTGAGGGCCGGTGTGGCAGCCTGTGCCCAGGTGGAGGCCCCCATCATTTCACATTACACCTGGAAGGGGCAGGTCGAGGAAACCCGGGAGTGGCGCATCTGCTTCAAGATTGGTGAAACGAAGCGGGAGCAACTGATGTCCTGGATCCGGACGCATCATCCCTACGAGGTGCCGGAAATAATCGGCTGGGAAGCCCGGGCGGCGGATCCGGACTATGCCGACTGGGTGGCCGCGACTTAATTTTCCCGGAAAATCCTTGCACTTGACGGGAATATTGCTTGGTTCCTCCTTTTTCTAGGAAAGGAATTTACTATGTCACAGCACCCAAGTTTCAAAGCCGGCAGCTCTTCCAGCAAGAAGCGCCGCAATGTTCTCAAGCGCTTTGAGCGTGTCTCCCTTCTCGAGAAGCGCGGCCAGTGGAAGGAAGGCGAACGCGTCACCGGCCTGGTCAAGACCAAGCCCGAAGAATAAGCCGCCTGTTGGCGATTTTCCGGTCAGCCGGACGGGGTCCTCCCCTTCCGGCTTTTTTGTGCCCGGATCCGGGCCAGGTCCCGGTTTACTGGCCGGAGGTATCCAGGTTTGAGACAAAGTGCCTCAGCTGGAGCAGGCTTTCATCGAGGGTTTCCTCGAGCTGGGGAATTCTTTCGGCAGCTTCGGCCCCCTTGCCTTCCCGGCAAAGGTTTTCCACAGCCTTGGCATCCTGCCAGAGTTGCCGGGCACCTATGTTGGCGCTGCTGCCGGCGAGGGCATGGGCAGCGCGTCCGAGGGATTCATACTGGCCATTGTCCCGGCATGCCTTCAATTCGGCCAGTTTGGACCGGCTCTCCTCTTCAAAAAGGGCCAGGATCTCACTGAATAAATCGAGCGAGTTTTCCGCTCCCGCCTCGATCAACATCGTTATCTGCTCAGGGTCCAGCAGGGACCCGGGTTGGTTGTCTGGTAAATCCATGAAAGAGCGCCAGGCGCTGACTTGATATCATTCAAAGGGCAGACCCCTAGTCAAAATGAAACTTCCTCTTAATGGTCTTGTCCACCCGTCTGGATCCAGGTCACCGGCTCCACGTCCTCCTGGTTGAGCCGGATCTCGATCTTGTCCTGCTCCTTGCCCA
>CAJXMX010000087.1 GCA_913056355.1 uncultured Opitutales bacterium | reverse complement strand
CAGGTAGGCCTGGACGGCCGCCCGCAGGCCGTGGGGGCCTGCGTCCACGGATTGGCCGATGGCGTACAGGGTGTCGAAGTCGTTGCCAATGAACCGCTCCAGGGCCATCTTCGGCAGGTCTTCCTTGTCGGCCCGCAGCCATGTGACCAGTTCCTCGTCAAACTGGATCTCCTCGACCGGAAAGCGGTCGTAGAATTCCTGCGGGGGGAACCATGGCAGGTGCGGGGCAAAAAGCCCGCAGGCGAGGAAGAAGGGTTGTTCCCCGGGCAACTCGACATGGCGGTAAACGCCATTCCGGTCGAAGATGTCCGCCGATCCTTCGCTGTACAGGCGGGCCGCGAATTCGGCATTCAGGTAGTCCCAGCTGGATTCCGCCGGCAGGGTGCTGTTTCCAAAGCGGAACAAGCCGTCAGCCGGGCTGTAGGGGGAGAGGCTGACCTCTCGCTGTGCCTTGCCGCCCATCCCGATGAAGCGGTCAATCCAGGTGCTCCAGGACCAGGCCTCGTCGGCCCAGTCGTGGATGCGGCCGTCGTCCTTCTTCTCCGGGCCCGCCTTGTGGAAGACTTTGCCCAGGCCGATGGTCTGGTAGCCGTTGGCCTTGAGGTACTGGGGCAGGGTGACGACATCCTGGAGAACCGGATTGTAGCGGAAATGCTGGCTGTGGTTGTAGTACCCGGAAATGTGGGGGGGAATGCCGGTCAGCAGGGCCGTCCGGGAAGGACCGCATAGGGCCTGCGGACAGAAGGCCCGGTCAAAGACCAGGCTTTCCCGGGCCAGACGATCCAGGTTGGGGGTCAGGCGGCGGGCCATTTCACGGCGCTTTTCCGGGTCCGGGTAGAGTTTGCTCAGGAAGTGCCCGTCCTGCTCGAGCAGGAAAGAGGTGTAGTTGTTGAGGTCGTCGACCGCGATGAAAAGGAAATTCGGGCGCTCCGGAGAAGGGGGCGTTTGAGTATCAGCCCCCTGGAGGGAAAGGGCGGGTCCGGCCAGGAAGGCCAGCAGGCAGGCAAGGGCAGGGTTTTTCATTTTGTTGGATCCGGGGAAAGGGCTTTGCGGTCCAGGGCGGCAATCCGCCTCTGGGCGAAGCGGAGGTCGGGAATGCGGATGACCAGGATCACGCTGGCGATCCCGGCCACGATGGCCAGGACCCAGGCGTAGCGGTAATCGTTGCCAAGGAGGGATATCACCGCTCCGCCGATGACCAGGGCCAGGGTGCGGCCAAGGGCGTAGGCGATGTTCAGGGTGCCGCAAAGCTGGCCCACTATATCGGCAGGGAGAAACTCGGTGAAGAACGGCTTGTAAGTCACCTGGTAGACCACGTTGCCGAAACTCATGATCACCGCCACGATAACCAGGGCGTTGGCCCCGTCGGAGAAATACCCCAGCACGGAGGCCCCGATCATGAAACAGAAGCCCACCGCCAGCGCCCATTGCTTGGGCAGGAACTTCTCGATCCCCCAGCTGGTGGCAAAGGCCAGGAAAATGGGAAGAATGGAATAATAGCTCCAGGCGTTGCCGAATTCGCCCCGGCTGAGCAGGAGGGTATGGACCGCGAAAAGGGCGGCGAAGCCCTGCACCGTGTTGAGGCAGTAGGAGGAGGTGAAGACCATGGCCAGGTAGCGGCGCAGGACCGGGTTCCCGAGGGCGTCCGAGAGGTAGCGCCTGATGGTCAGCGGCGGCCGCTCCTCCCGGACCACCGGGCGCTCGAAGCGTGAAATATAGAGGGCCCCGCCAAGGACCAGCAGGACCTGGGCGCAGGCCGCCACGATGTAGGGGAATCGCTCGCCAAGCCCCTCGTCGGTGTCCAGGAGCGCATATCTCAGGAAAAAGAACCCGGCGACCTGGGAGGCGGTATTCATCAGGCCCATCATGCGGGTGCGCTGCTCCGGCGGAACTATGTCCGCCAGCAGTGGATGATCGGAACCCCAGAGGATGTCCTGGACAAACTGGTACAGGACAATGAGCAGGATCAGGAACAGGAAACTGGAGGTCAGCGGCACGAAGTACAGGCACAAGGCGACAACCGGGGCACCGGCGATGAGGAACAGGGCCCGCCTTCCGAGGGGGGTCCAGATCCGGTCCCCGACAATGCCGATCACCGGCTGGGCCACGAAACCGAAGGCCGGGTTGATGGCCAGGAGCAGGGAGATGACCCAGGCCTCCCCGGTGAATTTCCGGATCGTCAGCGGCAGAACCATGTTGGAGGCGAATTCGGTGACAACCAGGCCGGTCCAAATGGCACTGAAGGCCAGGAACAGGGGCAGGCGGGCTTTGGCCAGGCGGGTGGGGGTTGCGGCGGACACGCGGGCGGTAATGTGGGGTTTGGGAGAAAGGGTAGGTTTCAGTTATGAGAAAACAAATGGAAACGCTTCCATAAAATGAAACTTGACCTCTTTCGGTCAAGCTTTAGATCAGGTTTTGAAAGGATTTACCTCTTGTTTTCCACGCTTTACTCACCAGTCCATGTCAAATTCTCCGATCCTCGTCTTCGCCACCCGGTTGCTTGCCACGACCAGGCAAGGGGGTGCTTTTAACCGGTTTTGTTAGGCATTTAACGTTTTACTCTCAAAATAGATACTTTCAAAAATGAGATTGACAGCTCAAGCCATCCAACTCCAATAAATACCTTTATGTCACATATCGCACTGGAAAGAGGTCTCAAGATTCTTCACCACCTGGTTCAGTACAAGACGGCCCGGTTCAAGGACCTGACCGAACTGCTGGATCCCATTTCCCCGGCCTCGCAGATGCGGCTCCTGAGGACGCTGACCGAATTGGGCGAAGTGGAGAAAGTGAACAACTATTACCAGCTCTCGGCCAACAGCGTTTTCCGGACCGCCGCCTCTCCGCATCCCTTCGCCCTGCGCCTCGAGGTCGATGCCGAACTCGACGGCATCGTGCGCGAGCTGGCCCGCGACACCTCGTACTCGGCGGCCCTCTTCGGCTGGATCACTCCCGGCTCGATCATCATCCTCAACACCTACTCTCCCATCGGGCGCTCCATCAAGTACCGGCCGGCCGGGGAGGAGTGGCCGCTCATTCCCTTCCACGACTTCGCCCAGCTGTTCCTGGCCTATGCCCCGGGTTTCGTGCGCGAGGACGCCTTTTTCCGGTGGAATCCCTACCTCAAGGAGGAGTACAAGTCCCTGGATTACCAGGCCTTCATCAAGCGCCTGAACAACATCCGGGAACAGGGCTTTACCATTTCCGAGCTGGCCGGGGAGACCTTCGGCTCAATCGTCAATCCGGTGGTCCTCCACGGGGAAAATCCGCCCCGCTTCGCGGTGGGGGTCCTGGTCACCGACAAGCCCGACGAAAAGGAGCAGGGCCAGATCCTGGACCGCGTGAGCCAGGCCTCGGACAAGATTGCGGAAATCCTGCGGGACCATATCTCTCCCATGCAGCTAGAACTGGACCTCTCCCATTCGCAGGAGGTGGTCCAGCAATACGTGGACCCGTACCGGTCCAACTGATCTCCGGAGGCCCGCCCGCGCCGGGCGGCGTTCTAATCCGGGATCCGTCCCGACTCGCTGCAGTCCGGTCCGCCGGCCGGTCCGCCTGATGCTGCCCGGCGGTCCCGGTGGCCGTGCCGTGCCGGACCCTCAGCGAGCCGATATTTCGCTACATTCTGGCAAAATCCTGCAATTTCGTCTTGCGATTTATTTTCCTTAATGCTTTGAAAGTATAGTTCTTAGTATGCTTTCAATAAATTGTTCTTGCAGTGGATAAGCTTGCAGAAATAGGCAAGTTTGTCGGATAATGAATGAAAGCCTGTCCTCCCGATTTCTCAAACAACCCCAATTCCTGACATTCCATGAACCAATTTCTACGTTACCCACCGGCTGGATGGAACAGCTTCGACAGCTTTGGAGGTTACCTTCATGAAGAAGCAGCCTTTGCCCAGCTGGAGGCCTTTGCCAGCAAGCTGGCGCCGCATGGATACGAGTATTTCGTGGTCGATATCGGCTGGTACGGGGAGTACGAGTTCAAGAACGGTTCAAACCTGCCCTCGCCGCGTACCAAGCATGCGCTGGACATCAAGCTGGACGAGTACGGCCGGCCGCTTCCGTCCGTTTGCTACTGGCCCAACGGGCTGCAACCGCTGATTGACAAGGTCCATGAACTGGGACTGAAGTTCGGCATTCACATGATGCGGGGAATTCCCCGCAAGGCCGTCGAGCAGAAGCTGCCCGTGCTGGGAACCGGGATCAGCGCCGACCAGATCGCCGACACTTCCTCAACCTGCAAGTGGTGCCACTACAATTATGGAATCGACATGAGCCGGGAGGGCGCCCAGGCCTATTACGATTCCGTGGTGGCGATGCTGGCTGAATGGGGCGTGGACTTCATCAAGTATGACGACATCACCGCCTACCCGGAGGAGATCGAGGCGGTCTCCGACGCCATCGACAAGTGTGGCCGGCCCATGGCCCTCAGCCTCTCCCACGGGGGCGAGAGCCACGCGGAATTCATCTCCGCCTACCGGCGGGCCGACATGCTTCGGATTACCAAGGATATCTGGGACGACCAGGACTCGATCCGCCGCTCCTTCAACGCCTGGCTTTACTGGAGCCGGTACGCGGAACCGGGCTTCTGGATCGACCTGGACATGATCCCGTTCGGGGAGCTGCAAACCATGAGCCCGGAGCCGGAACCGGACGACCTGCCCGACGGGGTCAATGCCGAGCTTTGCGGCCTGGGCTGGAAGCGGAAATGTGAATTGGGCCTCAACCACCGGCGTTCCTTCATCACCCAGCGGGCCCTGGCCTGCTCGCCCCTTTTCCACGGAGGGGACCTGACCACCCTGAGCGATGAGGACCTCAATTTACTGGTTCATCCCAAAATGCTGGCCTGCAACCGGAACGGGATCTGCGGGCGCCTGGTCTACATGGTCGGCGACGCCCAGGTCTGGCAGGCGGAAAACCGGTCCGTCCGGGGAGCCGGCTGGCTGGCCGTCTTCAACCGCAACCCGGCCCACGGCCACGAGTCGATCCGGCTCTCGCACACGGGGCTGCGCCTGTCCCCGCGCACCCGCCTGTGGGACATCTGGCATGAGCGTTCCATCGGCACCCTGGGGGACAAGCCCAAGCTGACCGTCGAATCCGATGCGGTGGTCTTCATCGAGTATGAAGGGGCGATGGACTAACCCGGACTTTTCCTCTAAGTCAATCATCCGCATGAAATCGCATCCCAACGTCATCGTCTTTTTCACCGACCAGCAGCGCTGGGACACCTCGGGTTTGCACGGCAATCCGTTGGGGCTGACCCCGAACTTTGACCGGATGGCCCGCAGCGGGACCCATATCGATGCCTCGATCACCTGCCAGCCGGTCTGCGGCCCGGCCCGGTCTTCCCTGCAGACGGGCCTTTACGCGACCCAGACGGGGGTCTGGAAAAATTTCATTCCGCTCGATCCCGGACTGAAAACCCTGGCCCGGTATTATAACGAGGCGGGTTACCAGACCGGGTACATCGGCAAGTGGCACCTCGGCACGCCGGAGGGCGCGGTCCCGGTCGAGGAGCGTGGCGGCTACCGGAAATGGCTGGCCGCCAACCTGCTGGAGTTTGTCTCGGACGCCTATGACTGCGTGCTTTTCGACGAGGAAAACCGGCAGGTCAAGCTGCCGGGGTACCGGGTCGATGCGATGACCGACGCCGCCATCCGCCATATCGACGAGGCCAGCAAGCAGGAGAATCCCTTCTTCCTTTTCCTTTCCTACCTGGAGCCGCACCACCAGAACCATCTGGACGACTATCCGCCGCCCCGGGGTTACCGGGAGGCCTACACCGGCAAATGGACCCCGCCGGACCTGCAGGCCCTCGGGGGCAGCAGCGGCCAGCACCTCGGCGGATACTATGGCATGGTCAAGCGCCTCGACGAGGCCCTGGGCCGGATCCAGGACGCCCTGCACAGCCTGGATATCGAGAAGGAGACGATCATCCTCTTCACCTCCGACCACGGCTGCCATTTCAAGACCCGCAATGACGAGTACAAGCGTTCCTGCCACGAGGCATCGGTCCGGGTCCCGACCGCCTTCAGCGGACCGGGGTTTGCCGGGGGAGGGCGGCGGACCGAGGTCATGAGCCTGGTCGACCTGGTGCCGACCCTGCTCGACGCCTCGGGAATCAAGGTGCCGGAAGAAATGCCGGGCCGTTCCCTGATGCCGCGCCTGCGGGGCCAGGACCAACCGTGGGAGCAGGAAGCCCTGATCCAGATTTCCGAGTCGCAGACCGGGCGGGCCATTCGCACCGCCCGCTGGAAGTACGCCGTGGTGGCGCCGGACCAGGACGGCAAGGCCGGCCCGGGAGCCGATCTATACGAGGAGGACTGCCTCTACGACCTGGAATCGGATCCCTACGAACTGCAGAACCTGATCGGGTACGCGTCCCACAAGCCGGTTGCGGAACACCTGCGCTCGAAGCTGTTGGCGGCCATGAAGCGGGCCGGGGAGCCGAAGCCGGAGATCCGGATCAACCAGGAAGCGAAGAAGTCCCAGCGGAAGGTGACCCGGCAGGAAATCCTGCAATAGGGAGTCGCTGTGGAATCCGAATTTAAGTTATCTCTCACGGAGCCACGGAGCCACGGAGCCACGGAGCCACGGAGCCACGGAGCCACGGAGCCACGGAGGCTCGGAGTAATCAATTTTTAGAGTAACAGACCTCCGTGCCTCCGTGGCTCCGTGAGAGAAATAAAGTCGATCAGGTACTATTGCCCGAACCGGTCGCCCTGCAGGGCACAATTGAGCAAGGCATCCAGCTCGGCCAGCCGGTCCTTGTATTCCGGTTGGCGGGCCAGGTTGGTCATCTCATCCGGATCTTCCCGGACGTTGTACAGCTCGACCCGGTTGGGATCCTGTCCATAGCGCAGGTAAGCCCATTCCCCGAAACGGATGGCCTCTCCGTCGCCCCATGTGGTCAGGGCCGGGACCGGCCACTCCGTTGCGGGATCCTTCAGGAGGGGACTGATGTCGACCCCGGCCACATGGTCCGGCCGCTTCAATCCGGCCAGCGAGGCAAGGGTCGGATACAGGTCCTGCAGGTTGACCGGAATGTAGCAGGGGCTGCCCGCTGCCTCGCGTCCCGGCCGCGGATCATGAATGACCAGCACGCAATTGGAAGCTTCATCCCAGATGCGGGTCTTCAGGAAAAGGTATTTCTCGCCGAGGTACCAGCCATGGTCGCTCCAGAGGACGACGATGGTGTTGTCGGCGTAGGGGCTCTCGGCCAAGGCATCCAGCAACCGCTCGACGCAGCGGTCGGCCAGGGCGGAGCAGGCCAGGTAATGCCGCAGGGCCTCCTTGTAGGCGCGGATGTCGCCCTCCTCGAGGCCCCGCTTCTTCCCCAGTTCGAGTCCCCATTCCAGGACATCACCCAGAGGGCCGTCGAAGCGCGACTTCGGTCGCCAGCCCTCGACATCGTCCATGTCATTGAAGAAGGTGTCCAGGGTCTCCCGGTTGACCTGGATGTCGTCGATGTCAAAGAGATCGACCAGTTCCTGCGGGGCAAAGTGCGGCAGGTGGGGGCGGAAAATGCCGCAGCCGAGGAAGAAAGGCTGGTCCGGGGAAATGCGGGCTGAGCGGTTGCCCACGTTGACCTGGCCTTCCGTCAGGAGGCGGGCGATGAGGTCGGCGTTGCCGTAGTCGGGCTGCCCCTCGACCGGACCGGAATCGGTCCCGAAGATCATCTTGGCATGGCGGTCCCTGGGGGGTGCCCACTCGTTGCGCGACCGCTTCCCGATGTCCTCCGGCGCGGGCGCCTTGTTGAACCAGGTGGTCCAGGAAAGCTCCGGATCGGCCTCGTCGTCCCCGCCGGTGTGGAAGAGCTTTCCGGTGCCGTAGGTGACATAGCCGTGCTCCTTGAAATACTGGGGCAGGGTGACCACTTCCCGCAAGAATTGCGGCTTGTCGGGCAGCCGGAAATAGCCGTCGCTGTTGCTGGTGACCCCTGAAACATGGGGACGGTAGCCGGTCAGGAGGGCGGTGCGGGACGGCCGGCAGACCGAGGAGGGGCAGTAGGCCCGGTGAAAATTGATACCCTGGCTGCCCAGACGGTCGATGTTCGGGGTCAGGATCTCCTTGATCGCATTCCGGGTCCCGGGATCCGGGTAGATCCGGTTGAGGAAGTTACCCGGATCCTCGGCCATGGAGCCGAGGATCGGCTTCAGGTCGTCGATGGCGATGAAGAGGATGTTCGGCGGCCGGTCGTCGGGATCCGGTTCATTGCCATGGCAGGGGGCGGCCAGGAATGGCAGGACGGCCAGGCAGAGGGAAGGAAACAGGATGCGTAGCGGGGTTTTCATGACGAAAAGGCGGGTTACGGGCGGGTTTGCGTGAAGGAGACCTCCGGGCGGCTCATGGGATCGATGACAAAGCGGCCGTCCGTTTCGGCATTCTCCTCCGTAATGGGAACGTCGTTGATGCTCAGGTTCTCGAAGCGGAGGTTGGTAAAGCCGTACTCCTCGCTGCAGGGGAGGATATAGTTGAGATTGTTGGGATTGTCCGGAAGGACCAGCATTCTGGCCTCGATGTTGCGGAAGAGGAAATCGCTGACGTGGTGCTCCGCCCGGCGGTTCTTGCGGGGATCGACCATGCGCAGGTCGATGATGCGCAGGACCGGGGTGTCGACCCGGATGTTCTCGAAGACCCAGCGGCTCTGGGTGTTGGCGCCGCCCCGGCCCAGGCGGAGATTGATGACGCCATTGTTCATGGAGGTGCCCTCCGGACGCCACTCGGCACGGATCACGTCCAGGCCGTCGACATGGACCTCGTGCGCCTCCAGGGAGGACCAACCCAGCTGCAGGGAGGCCCCGTTGGTCAGGTTCCAGGTGATGCAGTCCTGCACCGAGACGTTGCTGTCGTAGAGCTTGATGGCGTCGTCGTTGGCCATGATGAAAGAGTCCCGCATGGTGGAGCGGGCCCAGGCCACGAAGCCGTCGCAGTTGTAGATCCAGGCCCCGATGGTCTTGACCCGGCGGATGCTGCTGTCGCTGCCCAGCAGGCGCACCGCGAAGTAGGGAAAGTCGGCCACGGTGACGCCTTCCACCACGGTTCCCCGGACCTTCCCCGAGGACTCGATCATATGGTGCTCCTTGTGGGCCATGCGGACGCCGGAGATTAATCCCCGCCCGTCGATGGTCACGTTGTCGTGGTCAACCTGGAAGGCCCCGAAGACCACCGCTCCCCCGGCGATGTAGACCCTCCGGATGTTTGCGGGCAGCACGATTTCCCGGTCCAGGTAGTAGATCCCGGGCCCGAAGTAGAGGGTATGGCCGCCGGTCATGCGCGCCTCGAGGTCCGGGTCGGTACCCTCCTTGGCCGTGACCAGTCCCGCGTCACCGGGATGGGGAGGGGCCGATTCCGGGGGATTGGCGAAGATAGCCAGGGCATGGTCAAAACCGTCTCCACCGATCGTGACCAGGTACTGGCCGGGACCGGGGATCCGGAAGGAGACCACACCCTTCTCAACCACCGGATGGATGCCGTGCCGCAGCGGGTAAACCGTGGCGGTTTCCACACCCTCATTCTGGAGCTTGATGCTGACGTTTGCCGTCCCGGTCAGGGAGAAGTCGGTCCAGGAAACGGTCCGGCCCTGCACGAACCGGCTTCCCGGCCCCTCGGTCCGGGCCCTGCTGAGATGCACGAAGGGATCGTAGCGGTGGCCCTGCTGCTCAATTGTTACCGCGTAACGGTCGCTGCGCTGAATCGATTCCGGCAGTGATGCGTCTCCCCGGTAGAGGGGGGATTTCTCGTAGATGTCTACTCCTGCCAGGGCCAGGCAGGGGAGGATCTGGACCAGCAGCAGGGGCAAAAAGAAGCGGGGCAACATATGGACCATACTTCACTAACAGAACGATTGACGGCAAGCTAATAACCGTTGCATGATTGAAATATAACACCTCAAAACTTCCAAATATGAAACCTAGCAGGTTCTCCCTTAGTCTGGCTCCGCTGCTTGCCCTGATCCCCTCCCTGCACGCCTGGGAAATGGCCGAAGTGCCGCTCTCCAGTCCCTGGGCGGAGCAAGTGGATCCGACCCATTTCCTGCCCGAATATCCCCGTCCGGGCATGGTCCGCGATGCCTGGTTGAACCTCAACGGACTTCCCCCTGGACTGGGAAATCCTCGTCCCCTTCGCCTGGCAATCCGCCCTCTCCGGCATCCGGGAAGTCTTCGATTCCCAACAGGCCTGGTATCGCCGCAGCTTTGAAGTGCCCGGCGGTTGGAACGGCCAGCGGGTGCTGCTCCATTTCGGGGCAGTCGACTGGGAGGCGACGGTCTATGTTAACGGCCGCTGTGCCGGCCCCCAGCGACGAGGCCCTGGAGTGGGAAATCAAGTCCATGAAGGACTGGGGATTCAACATGGTCCGCAAACACATCAAGGTGGAGCCGGCGCGCTGGTATTATCATGCCGACCGGCTCGGGCTGCTGGTCTGGCAGGACATTCCCAGCGCCTTCAAGAAGCGGACCGAGGCGGAGAAGGTGGTCTTCGAGGCTGAGCTGCAGCGGATCATCAAGTCCCTCTACAACCACCCCTCGATCGTCAACTGGATCGTCTTCAACGAGCACTGGGGCGCCTACGACGTGGAGCGGATTACCCAATCGGTGATGGCGCTGGATCCTTCCCGCCTGGTGACCGGCAACAGCGGCATAGATGCCGGCGAACCGGACATCGACTACGAGGTCGGCCACATCAAGGACAACCACCACTATCGTCCGCCGATCAATCCGTATCCGACCCAGAAGCGCGCCGCCGTCAACGGGGAGTACGGGGCCATCGGTTACAAGGTCGACGGCCATGTCTGGGACGTCGACGGCCCCTGGGTCCACGATACCTATGAGGGTTTCGAGGCCGCCACGGCCGAGTACTTGAAGTTCATGGAAATGGTCCTCAAGTTCCGCGACGAGGACCACCTCTGCGGGTCGGTCTACACCCAGTGGACCGATGTCGAGAACGAGATGAACGGCCTTTACACCTACGACCGGAAACTTCCCAAACTGGATCAGGAATCCGTCTCCGCGGCGAACCGGAGTGCGTGGGAGTGAGGGGTCTGACGCGCGAAGACCGTCGCCGCGGATCGCCTCGCATCATTGGACCGTGGCCTCCTCGCCCCGATGGGGCTCGGTCGACCACGGCTACGGTATGACGGCGCGAAGCGCCTCCTCGTGATTCCTGAACGAAAGGAATTAGCCGGGCCGTTGGCCCTATATACGGCTGGATGCCAAGTGGTCCCCGACCTGCGGTCGGGGCTGATATGGCGTCCGGCCTTTGGCCATCCCCCCAGAACTGCCATCCACCCAAGGTTCATGGGACGGATATTCAATGGCCCTGCCGGTCCTGAACGCCCCACCCATTCTGCCACACCTGGACTTCAAGATTCCCCCAAGGCGCTTCGCGCCGCCATACCGTAGCCGTGGTCGACCGAGCCCCACCAGGGCGAGGAGGCCACGGTTTGTTTACCCGCGAAGACCCGCGCCAAAAAAAACGGTCCCGCGAATGCGGGACCGGTGGTACGAAACCTAAGACTCAACCAACAGAATTATCAGAGTTCGATATCGAAGGTGACGACGAAGAGACGGCCATCAACGCGGACTTCGCTGAGGACGTTGCCGGTGTAGAAGTCGATGTGCTTGGGCACGTATTTCCCGTCATCCAGGACGTCCCGGATATTGAGCGAGATGTCCCAGCGCCGGTTGCCCAGCCAGTTGCTCTTGCCCCGGTACCCGATCGAGAGGTCGAAGTATTTCTCCTCGTCACCCGTCATGATGACCGAGGTGTCCGGGACCAGGACGCCGTTGACTTCCTGCACCCCGAAACCAAGGGCGGGGGCCTCGCGCCAGCGGTAGCCGCCGCCGATGCGCAGACCGTCGAGGGCCCCTTCGGTGAAGCGGTACATGACGTTGAGGTTCCAGCGGTTTTCTCGGACAAACTCGTTCGGCCGGCCATCGTAGGCCTCCATCACCGGGATGGCGGCGTTGCCGTTGTAGACTTGCTGGATGAACTCCTCCTTCATGGTGTTGTTGGTCCAGCCGCCCTCGACAAAGTCGTCATTCTGTCCCCAGGGATTGTTGTCCAGGTTGGCCGGGTTGGTGCGTCCGGTACCGCCACCATCACGGATGGCATCCCACTTGAATTGTTCGATAATGCCGTTACCGTCCATGTCCCGTCCTGCAGGATCACTGTAGCCACCGCCCGGATTGCCGGGGATGTATCCCTCGGTGAAGGTTACATTTTCCATGATGTCATAGATCTCCTGGGCGAAACGGATCCAGTCGGTGGCAATGTTGGTCTGGATGACCTCCTGCTGGTTCCAGGTGAAGCGGAAATTCCAGTTCGGGGTGGGGGCCCAGCTGATCAGGATTTCATCCCCCTCGGCATCGGTATCCGCCGACAGGGCGTAGGGGTCGCCGTAATTGAAGAAATTGCCCGTTTCCCAGCCGCCGCCGGATTCAAACGGATAGACGCGGTCCGGAACGGCTCCGGGATCGTTTTCCAGCGGCCAGACGGGGAACTTGGCCCGCCATTCCGCCTCGTTGGCGAGGAGCCCCTGCATGAGGTCGCGCATGAGCGGGCGCAGGGCAAAGCGGAAGCGCCGGAAGGGAAGGTTCAGGTTGGTCGGACCGGCGGTCACCTGGTAATGGTTCCAGCGCATGTTGAACTTGCCCTCGAAGAGGCCGAGCCGGATGCCGTAGTCCTTGCCGTCGCCGACTTCACCCTTGCGGAAGGATCCGTTCGGGTCGAGGTCGGTCCGGTTGGGCTGGAAGGTGTTCGACTCGGAATAGGAGAGGGAAACGTCCGCGCCCAGGGGCAGCTTCCAGCCCCAGTTGCGGAAGGGGTGGACGACGATGCCCTTGTACTCGGTGTCCCCGGAGGAGGTCGGCTCCCAGTCATCGTAGCCATAGAGGCTCCGGTGCGGCTGGTAGCCAACCGAACCGGCCGGAACGATTTCCCCGGTTTCCGGGTTTTCCCACATGATTTCCGGAGCCTGCTCCTTGGCCGACTTCAGCTTGTCGTTGCGCCATCCGTAGGTGACCACGATCCGGTCGTTGAAGTAGTAGCCCTCGTAGGCGATCTGGGCGGTGTCAAACTGGCTCTTGGTCCCGTTGGTGTTGCGGCCGGTGATCAGCGTTTCCCCGTTGGTGCCGGTTGCGGCATGGAAGGGATCGGCGATCCACATTTCCCCGTTGGAGTCCATGATTTCCAGCGGTTGGCTGGGATCATAATTGCCGATTTGCGGAACCAGGCTGCCGCCGGCCTGCGGGATGTAGATCCGCATCGAGGGGCGGCGGGCGCCGTCCGTGGCCATGTAGGCCGAACCGAGCGGAGACAGGGCCGAACGGCCCAGGGAATCGACTGCGTTGTAGGCGTAGCCGGCGAAGTAGGGATCCCGCATGTAGCCGTTGGCGTCAACTTTGGGTGCGATGTAGGGCCAGTATTCCTGGTTGATCTGCTCCTGCCGCCAGGTGGAAACCAGTCCCGCCAGGCGGTGGCGGCCGAGCCAGCGGATGATCCGGTTCTCGAAGTGGTCCCGGAAATCGAACTCGTAGGAGAGGGCCAGGCGCGCCTCGTCATTGGTCGTTTCCCCGCCCGCCGCTTCCGGCGAGCCCTGCAGGTAGACCTGGCCGGCATAGGGATTGGGCTGCCCGCTGCCGAGGTACTGGTTGGGGTCGACGTTGATCGTCACGCTGCTCCGGAAACCCATCAGGTTGGCGCTGTTGTTCTCGTATTCCTCCCGCTGGCCGGCGATTTCCAGGTGCAGGTTGGGGAGCAGCTCCTGGTTGAAGAAGAGGTTGTAGATCGTCGCGTAGTCCTTCTGCCAGTCCATGTTGTACATGGTGTTGACGTCCTTCGGATAGATCGACTCGTCCTGGATGGTCAGGCCGTCGATGTCACTGTTGACCGGGTCGATCAGCGGTGTGCCGTCCGGGAGGTTGAAACTGTCCAGGCGCTCCACGTCGACCATCCCGTCCGATCCGAAGACATTGACCCCGGCAGGGTCGTAACCCGCCACCACGACAATATTGTTCCCGGACAGGCCGAAGATCTGTTCGTCCTCGATCAGGGCGTTGCGTCCGTTGGTACTGCTGTTCTTGAAGGTGGAATCGTTGGGAAAGATGGTCTTGTTGCCGTAAACCGAGCCCAGGTCCCCGGAACGGTACCAGAGCGAGGCTTCGTCGTAGGGGGTGTTCCGGGCCGGCCGGCGGGTCTCGATCTGGGCCCGCTCGAAGTGGAAGGAAATCTGGCCGCTCTTCCACGGGCTCCAGAGGAGGGCGGCATGCATGCGGCGGCTCTTCTCCACGCTGGGATCCACGTCAAAACCCCGGTTTTCGCTGAGCAGGTCCACCCGGATCGCCAGCTTGTCCTTGGCCAGCACGTAATTGCCGTGAAATTCCCCGCGCAGGCCGTCCCAACTGTCCGCCTGGAGGCGGATCTTGTTGAAGCTGCGGTTCAGGAGGGGACGGGAGAGGGTCACGTCCAAAGCCCCGGCCGGGCTCCCGGTCCCGAAGAGAATGGAATTCGGCCCGGAGGAGATGGTCACCCGGTCCAGGTTGTAATTGTCCAGGCGGAGCTGGGTGCGGAAGAAGTTCCGGGAACGGGTGGCATTGCTCAAACCGCGGATGCGGATGTCGCCGGAGTTGCCGACCTTGCCGGCCCCGCTGGAGGCGTACTCCTGGTTGTTTTCCGCGTTCATGGTGTAGATGGCCGCGTCCTCGATGGAATTCAGGCCGTAGTCGTCCATGAAGTCCATGGTCACGATTTCCACCTGGGTGGCCACGTTGTCGAGGCTGGTCCGCAT
>CAJXMX010000086.1 GCA_913056355.1 uncultured Opitutales bacterium | reverse complement strand
GGCCCTGTTTCTCATGGTCCTCGCCCTGACCGGGCTGGCCCTCAACCATACCGAGCGCCTGGGCCTCAACCGGATCACCCTCGGCAGCCCCTGGCTGCTCTCCCTCTACGGTATGAGCCCGGCCGAGGGTATCCGCTCCTGGCGTATCAATGAATCCGATACGCTTTCATGGCATGAGGAAAACTATTTCTACAATGACCGCGAGCTGGCTTCCGCCGGACCGCTGGTCGCGATCCTGGAGGCTGGTGAATTGACCGTCATCGTCGCCGCCGATGGCCTGCTCTACCTGACTCCCGAAGGGGAGCTGGTCGAGAGGGTGCCGGTCCTCGGCCTTCCTTTCGGCGACATCCAGGCCGCCGGACGGAGCCCCTCCGGTTATCCCCTCCTCTCGACGGATTCCGGCCTCTGGCAGCCCTATCCGGACTGGCTGGATTTCGCCCCCTACACCGGTGAGTTCAATCCGGCCCCACAGGAGCCGGTCTCCACCCCCGCCGATGTCCGCCAGGCCATCCTCGCCGCCTTCCGCGGGGAGGGCCTGACCCTCTACCGCGTCCTCCTCGACCTCCACTCCGGACGCCTCTTCGGCTGGGGCGGCCGCACCGTCATGGACCTCTCCGCCATCGCCATCCTCCTCCTCGTCAGCTCCGGCATCGGCGGCTGGCTGCGCAAGTCCCGCTGGGGAAGGAGCTAGTCCCCATGGGGTCGGAGTCCCCATGGGGTCGGACCTCCCTAATTGATTGATTAGCAGGAGCTTATCTGGTTTTCCGGCCTTGTTTTTTAGCTTAAATCAATGATTTGGACCCCGAATAGCGGCTTTAAGTCTGAATTAGACGCCTTAAATACCGTGAAATATATAGGTTTAAGGGCTTCAGTCGGGGTTAATAAATATATAACACTCTGCCTGTAAACAACTTCGGGAGGTCCGACCCCAGGTTTTCACCTTTAATCAGTGATTTGCACCCCGATTTGCGGCTATAGGCCTGAGTAAGGCGCCTTAATTTCGGTGAATTTCTATGGTTTAATGGCCTGAGCCGGGGTTTTTAGATGCCTAAATTCTTAATTTTCAATGATTTCGGGAGGTCCGACCCCGATCCTAGGGCAGGAAGACGAGGTCAAAGACATAGGCCCCGAAGAGGTGGGGGCCGTGCCAGGAATTGCCATCGTCATCGGAATAGAAGGTCCCCTCCTCGAAGGTGGAGACCCAGAGGCGGCCCTGGACATTCTCATCGAAGGTCATGGCGGTGACATTGGGGGAGGGGAGGGAGGCGGAGGAACGGGACCATCGGCCCCCGCGGGAGGTGGAGATCCAGACCCCGGTATCCCAGCCGGCGGCGGCGAGGTGTGCGCTGTCGAAGGGATCGACGGCCACGGCGTAGATGTTCTGTCCGTCGAGTTCCGGGGCGACGGCCCGCCAGTCATGGCCGTCATCATGGGAGACCCAGACCCCGCGGCCCTCGGTCCCGGCCAGCCAGGTATCGGGGCTGTCGACACCGCGGCGGAGGCGGAGGACGGCGACTTCCGGCATATCGCGGTTGCGCTGCCAGTGCCGGGCCTGGTCCCGGCTCTCGTAGAGACCCCGGGTGGTAGCGAGAATGAGGCGGGAGGGATCCCGGTGGTCGATGGCGATGCCCTTGGCAAAATACTCCTCGAGTCCGGTGTTGGCGTACTGCCAGGTATCGCCGCCGTCCCGGGAGACGATGACGCCCCAGGCCGAGGCGGCGTAGACGTTGTCCCCGTTTTCAGGATCAACGGCAATCTGCAGGACATCGCTTTCCCTCCAGCCGGTGACCAGGCGCCAGGTGACCCCGCCGTCGGTGGAGCGGGCAATGCCGTTACCGCAGGCATAGAAGAGGGATTGGGGATCGGAGGGATCGCTGGTCGCGCTGCTGATCATCTGGATGGTCGGGCCGCGGCGGTGCCATTCGCCGGTGGCGGGCTCATAGCGGAGGACCCCGCTGTCGGTCGGGACGGCGCTGGCCTGCTGTTCCTTGGTCATGACCATGGCCGCGTGCAGGTGGTCGGGCGGGAGCGGTTCCTGCCGGGTACTGGTGCAGCCGCTGAAAACCAGGGCGGCGGCGAGGGAAAGGAGAATCGGGATGCGCATGCTCATCGTTCTAGAAAGTTGGGGGAGGACTGTTCCGGGTGGCGGAGGTCGAGGACGCCGGACTGGTCGCCCTGCTGGACAATGACCCGGCCACTCCCCTTTTCGGAGCGGGTGAAGGGACCGTCAAAGAGCATCCAGTCCGCGTAGTCGACCGGATCGCCGCCGATCGTCGGCGCCTCGCCGTAGGCGGCGCTGAGGAAGGTCCCGTCGAGGGCGGTGGTGTGGACCGAGGGCTCCTCGCCCAACCCGATCGCCACCGGGAGGGCGCGGACGGCATCCTTGAAGGCCTCGTAGGAATCGTAGTCACTGGCGGGGGCAACCTGAAGGATATAGCCGTTGCGGGAAGCTTCGCTGAAATAGAGCTGGCTCCCCGCGGCGAGCTCCTCGAAATTGGTGCTGAACCAGCCGCCGGCCCCGCTCTTGAGCAGGCCGGTCCAGTCGACCGGCCGCCACTCCCCGGGCACGAAGGGCCGGAAGGCGATATAGACGGGACCTCCCCGGGCGAAGATCCATCCGGAGGGATCCTCCACGCGGTCCTCAAGGTCACGGCTGAAGAAAGTGTGGATGTGCGGAAACCGATTGTCCTCCGGCATGTCGAACAGCGCGATGAGGGTCGATTTGTATTGGAAAACCTGCTCGTACGGTGAGCCGCCCTCAAGCTTGTCGGGTGAATCGTAGTCCACCTTGGAGCGGGCGATGAGATCGGTCACGGTGTCCCAGTCGGCGACGAAGTACATCGTTCCCTCCAACGGGTCGGAATAGGGCTGGAGTCCGAACATGGTGTTGGACTGGCCGGGGCCGGCCCGCCAGATGAGGCTCCAGGTCTGCTGCTGGATGGGCTGGAGGAGGCCTCCCTGGGAAGACCCGAGAATGAAGTCGGGATGGACGTAGGAATACTTGTAGACGGGAGTGGTGGTGCGGAAACCGATCTTGTAGGCGTCGGGCCCGGCGTTGCGCAGGCGCCAGCGGGTGCGCTTCAGTTCCTTCTGCACGTAGGGCTCGTCGCGATCACGGGCGATCCGGTAGAGGATGGAGGGCGGGGTGTAGCCGCTCAGTGCGAGGATCAGGTTGCCGGCGTTGCTGCCGTATTCCCCCTGCCCGAAGAGAAGCCAGGCATGCCGGTAGGCGGCGGTCAGCGAAGGCGCCAGGGTGTAGCGCGGATAGAGCCGGCTGTGGGCGCCGCCATAGTAGCCGTCGAGGTCCTCGACCGCGAAGTCGAGAATGATGTAGTCCAGCATGAGTTGGCTGAGCTGGCGGAATTCCGGGTCTTCGGCCCAGCCGGCCAGGAGGGCCAGCGGACGGATGTATTCCTCTATGTAGTTGGGGGAATCATACTCGCCCTGGCCGTAGCTGGTGGTCAGGTCAATCCAGTCGCGGATGTAATCCTCGGCCTCGGCCATGTTCTCGCGGGCCGACTTTCCGTTGTACCATGCCTCGGGGCCGGAGTCGGGGAACATCTGGCAAGCCAGGTAGAGGCTGGTGTAGTACATCAGCCAGTGGTTCTCGGTGTCGCCGCGGAAGGGAAAATAGGTGCGCCACAGTTCACGGATGAAGGCCCAGTCCTCAGCGTTGAGGTTGTCCTGGCCAGCATACATCACGAGGACCATGGGATGCATCCAGAACATGGCCCCGGTCGGCGGGTCGTTGACCGTCCTCAGCCGGGCCCGCGCCCATTCCAGGTTCTTCCCTGCGGACAGGTTGGCGGCGATGGCGAAAAGTCCCCCCTTGGTGGTATCGGAAGCGTCGGTGGCCTCCACCATTTTGTCGACGACTTCCTGGCAGCGCTCCCGGTAGGCGGCGATCCGATCGGCCTCGCTGGGCCATCCGGTTGCGGCCTGCAGGCCGGCGAGGGGAAACAGGAAAAGGAGCGCCACGGCAAGCCGGCGCGACTGGGGGCGTGGGGATGGGAAATTAAGGGTCATGGATGGAACACTTCCAGTTAAGGTAGGCCGCGCCCTGCCTTCCGGCAAGGGGAGATGCGGGTTGCGGGATGTTGACCACCCTGTGCCGGGTCGACCGGCGATGCAGCCCTTCCTCCGCTTTATCGTAACTATAAATCGGGTTGGCCGGGCCATGCGGGGTGGATACGTTCATACAGGCATGTCCTCTCCATCCCAGATACCCCCGTTGCCCTGCGCCCCGCAGGAGGTGGATACCTTCATATCCCGTCCCCAGCCGGGAACCCTGGAAACCCTGCAGGAGTATCCGGGCGATATCCTGGTCCTCGGGGCCGGCGGCAAGATGGGCCTGCACCTCTGCCGGATGCTGGCGGAGGGGAGCCGTCTGGCGGGGATGCCCCGCACCGTCTATGCCGCCTCGCGGTTTCGCACCCTGGCCGGCCGCGAGGCCTACGAATCGGCGGGCATCCGCACCCTTGTCGGGGATTTCCGCGACCAGGGTTTCCTCGACAGCCTGCCGGACTGCCCCCTTGTGTTTTACCTGGTCGGGGCCAAGTTCGGCACCGCCGGCAATCCCGGTCTCCTGGAGGAGATTAATGTCCGTTTGCCGCTCCGGGTGGCGGAACGCTTCAGCAGCGCCCGGACCGTGGCCTTTTCCACCGGCTGCGTCTACAGCTACACCACTCCGGCCTCCTGCGGTTCCGTGGAATCCTCCCCGCTGGAGCCGGTCGGGGAATACGCCCGCTCCTGCCTCGGCCGGGAGGAAGCCTTCAACGAGGTCTCCGCGCGTCACCGCACCCCGGTGGTCCTGGTGCGCCTCAATTACTCGGTGGAATTCCGCTACGGGGTCCCGGTCGACATCGCCCGCAAGGTCCTGTCCGGGGAGCCGATCGACCTGGGCATGGGCTACGTCAATATCATCTGGCAGGGGGACGCCCTGAACCACATCATCCAATGCCTTTCCCTGGCCAGCTCGCCTCCCGTCCCGATTAACATCACCGGACGGGAAATCCTCCGCGTGCGCGACCTGGCCACCCGGCTGGGCCAGCTTCTTGGCCGCGAGCCGGTCTTCACGGGGGAGGAGTCCGAAACCGCCTGGCTCAGCAATGCCAGTCATTCCCACCGGCTTTTCGGGGCGCCCCTGGCCAGCCCGGAGCAGATCCTGCAATGGGTGGCGGCCTGGCAGGCCCGGGAGCAGCCGGTCTACGACAAGCCCACCGGCTTCGAGCGCCGGGATGGTAACTTTTAATTCCCGATACCATGAGTGAACCGAAACTGGCAGCCGACACGAAGGAACGCCTCCTGCGGGGGATGGTCATCCCGGCCCATCCGCTGGCCCTGGACCGGAACCGCAAACTCGACGAGCGCCGCCAGCGGGCCCTGACCCGGTACTACGCGGCGGCAGGTGCCGGCGGGATCGCGGTCGGCGTACACACCACCCAGTTTGAAATCAGGAAACCGGAGATTGGACTCCTGGAGCCGGTCCTGGAACTGGCCGCGGAGACCATGCGGGAGTGCGAGGCCGACCGGGACGAGCCGCTGCTCAAGGTGGCCGGCATCGTCGGGAAAACCCCGCAGGCCGTGGCCGAGGCGGAACTGGCGGTCAAGCACGGCTACGACCTCGGGCTGGTCAGCCTGAGCGCCTTCAAGGAGGCCGGCAATGACGAGATGGTGGCCCACCTGGCGGAGGTTTCACGGGTCATTCCCGTATTCGGATTTTACCTGCAGCCCTCCGTGGGGGGGCGTCGGCTGGACTATGCCTTCTGGCGCGAGGCGGCGGAGATCCCCAACCTGGCCGGGATCAAGGTGGCCCCCTTCAACCGCTACGACTCCATCGACGTGGTCCGCGCGGTGGTCGATTCCGGCAGGGCCGGGGACATCGCCCTTTACACCGGGAACGACGAGAATATCTACCTCGACCTCCTCACCACCTGGCGCTTTGGGAGCGGAAAAAAGGAAAGCGCCTCCTTCAGCGGGGGACTGCTCGGCCAGTGGGCGGTCTGGACCAGCCGGGCCGTGGAGGACCTGCAGGAGTTGCGGCAAATCCGCCAATCCGGCCAGCCGGTCCCGGCGGAGTTGCTGACCCGGGCCACCCGGCTGACCGATGCCAACGCGGCCATCTTCGACGCGGCCAACGGCTTTGCCGGCTGCATCCCGGGTATCCACGAAATCCTCCGCCGGCAGGGATTGCTGGAAGGCCTCTGGACCCTCGATCCGGAGGAGACGCTCTCGCCCGGACAGGCCGGGGAGATCGACCGCGTCTGCCGGATGTATCCGGAACTTCAGGACAACTCCTTCGTCGAGGCGCACCTCGACGAGTGGCTACGGTAGGCGCACCTTCCCGATGATACCGGCCATGTTGCGGCCGAGGATGTCCCGCTTGGCCTCCTCGCTGATGTCCGCGTAGACCACCCAGCCAAACTGCGGGAAGGGATCCCGCATGGGGGTGTCCGAGCCGTAGATGACCCGCCCGGAGCCGAGCTGCTCGACCATCCACTCGATGGTCCCGTTGGTCACCGAGGTGAAGGTGATCTCGCAGTAGCAGTTGGCGTGCGCCTTGCAGAGGTCGACATGCTGGCGGCAGTGCTTCCAGGTCCAGCCGGAGTGGGCGAGGAGGAAATTGACGTTCGGGAAGCGGGTGGCGAGGTCGTGCATCTCGTCGACGAAATGGTCCGAGGGATGCATCTTGGCGAAGAGGTGGTGCCGGTTGCCGTATTCCCACCAGGGATCATAGCGGGGATCGTTGTAGGGGAGGCCCTGCCGCGGATGGTACGGCTTCATGCCCATCATGCGGTGCTCCTGGTAGCAGAACTTCAGGGCCGCGTCCCAGTCCTCGATGTAGTTGGGATCCAATACAGCGTAAGCCACGAAGGCGTCCGGGAATTGCTCCAGGCCGGCGATGCTGTCGGCGTTGCCAAGCTCGTAGTCGGTCCAGATGCCGGTCCACGGGCTGGCCGCGGTGATGTCCACCCCGAGGCGGGCGTTGCGCTCCACGACCCCGGCCAGGTCGGACTGGTTCATGAAGACCCGGGTCGCGCCCTGCGAGCCCTCGTGGGTGAAGTGCGCGTGGGCGTCGATGACCACCATGTCCTCGATCGGCCGGCCCTCGAAGGCCCGGTCGAGGATGGCATCGGACTGCGGGGGATCCGGATAGGGGGACGGCAGGTCGACGTTGAGCAGCCGGGCCAGGTTCCCCCCGGCAATGGCGTTCCGCTGCTCATCGGTCAGCTCCGAGTAATCGACGTAGGCCCGCGCCGCCCCCAGCGATTTCTTCAGGGCCTCGGTGCCGAAGAGCAGGCGCTCATGGCCGATCTTGCCGCACCAGTACTCCAGCATCCGGTTGCCCTGGTAGTTGGAAAACTCGAAATGGATGTTCGGGCAATGCCGGGCCAGCGGGGTCAGCTCCCGGGTGGCCTCCCAGCGGACCCCGTGCAGGAGGATGTTCAGTCTGGGGAACGTTTCCGCGATCCAGCGCAGCTCCTGCCATGAGACCTCGACATTAGGATGGCCGTCCTGTCCCCGGTCGAGGATGAGCACCAGCCCGGCCTCCTGGAGGGCCCCCAGCAGCGGGGCCAGGCACAGGTCGTCGACGGGAAACTGGAAGACCCGCGGGTAAAGCTTGAGGGCCCGCACCCCCTCCGCCTCCATCCGGCCGACCAGCTTGTCCGGCGCCGGGAACTCCCCGGTATGGTGGGGCAGGCCCACCCAGCAGGGGTAGAGGCGTTCATGCTCACGGCATAGGCGCGAGGTGATGGGATTGCCTACGTCGGGGTGGGTCTCGGCGGCGACATGGGCGTAAACCAGCGCCCCGTTGATCCGGCAGCGCTCCATTTGCGCCAGGAGGTCGTCCGTTTTCCAAGGCTCCAGGGGATCCTTGCCGGCCCGTTTGCCGACCGTGGCGTAGCAATCGAAATAGATGGTGTTGAGGGACATTGTCTAGAGGACCTTTCGAATGGAATTCCGCATCGCCTGAAGCGTCTGGTCGATATCGGATTCCCGGTGGGAATAGGTGACAAACCACTGCTCGTTGGCGAAGATGCCCGCCGCGTAAAGGGCATTGAAGAGGGCCGGGTGAAGGGATTCCGCCGCCTCCCCGGCAGGACTGAAATCAATGACAAAGCCGGGGTCGACCCCGGCCGTCCGGGCCGGGAAGCCGGTCTCGCTGAAGATCTCCTCGAAGCCCTTGCGGAGGGCGGCCCCGGTCCGGTGAAGGTGCTCGTGGACGGGTTCCCTGCGGTAGATTTCCATGACCGCACAGGCCGCGGCCAGGGAAAGGGTCTCGCCGGCGTAAGTGGTGGTCAGGATGGTCTGTTCAAGGGTCCGCATCCATTCCCGTTTGCCGGCGAAGGCGGACAGGGGATAGCCGTTGGCCATGCCCTTGGCGTAGGCCGCCATGTCCGGGGTGATGCCGAAGTACCCGGCCGCCCCGTCCCTGGCCATGCGGAAACCGGTCAGGATCTCGTCAAAGACCAGGGCCGCGCCATGTCGGTCGCACAGTTCACGCAGCCGCTTGAGGAAGGCGGGATCCGGATCGAGGTGCCATTCAAGGGGCACCACCACCGCCGCCGCCAGGCGGGATCCGTGTTCGGCGAAGACCGACTCCAGCGCGCCCGCGTCGCCGTAGGCGATCTCGTGCACAAAGGGCATCAGGGCCGCGGGAATTCCCGGATTGGGCCAGGCCATGGCAAACCAGTCCTGGTAGCCGTGGTAGCCGACGCTCAGGAAATGGTCGCGCCCGGTGCGGCTGCGGGCCAGCCGGAGGCAGCAGGCACAGGCATCGGCGCCCGTCTTCATGAAGCGGATCTGCTCCGGCCAGCCGGTGGTTGCCAGGATCGCCTCCGCCGCCTCCGCCTCGACGGGACTGGCCATGCTGAAAAGGATTCCCTTCTCCATCTGCCGCCGGACCGCGGCATCGACCGGGGCATACTGGTAGCCGAGGACGATCGGACCGAGGGCGGCCCGGTAGTCGATGAACTCCCGTCCGTCAAGGTCCCACATCCGGCAGCCCTCGGCCCGCTCGATGAAGGCCGGGCGCTCCCGCATGCCGTCCCGCTCGTGGCGCTTGGCGTTGGTCTGCGTGCCCCATGGGATGGAGCGCAGGGCGCGTTGCAGGTGTTCCTCGTTTCTGGATGCCATAGGCTTCAGGAATTGCTTACAGCAGGGTAACCCGGGGTTCCCAGGATGTCATTTCAATTTCGGCCCGGAAATTGCCCGCCATGACGGTCCACTTGTTCCCTTCACTCCCGGCGAACATCTCCGGCGCCTTGCTGGCCCCGCCCCTGGTCGCGGCCAGGACCGTGACCAGGCGGTGTTCGAGGGCCACCGGGGACTGAACCGACACGCAGGGGAAATCGCCCGTCTCGGCGGGGACCTCGAGCCGCGACAGGAGGGGCACCGCGCCGGTGTCGGAGGCCACCAAGCCGTGCAGGACCGCCTTGGGCCGGGCCAGCGTGAACCGGTTGCCGTCTGTCTCCAGCCGGGCCTGGGCGTCGGCGTTGTCCGGGTAGAAGCGGGCCTCGACAACCTGCGGCCGGTAACGGAGCTGTATCTGGTCGATCACGACAAAAATGTCCGGCTTGGCGAAAATGACCGTCCGCAGCACCTGGTGCGCATGGTAATTGTAGGGGATGTAGGCCGCGGTGGCGTCGCTGGTCCACCAGAGCCGGTCACCCTTGTCGACGTACTGCAGGATGTTGGCGTAGGACTGGCTGTCATTGGTGCCTTCCAGCCCCTCGACGTAGTGCTGTCCCTTGCCGTCGATGAGGATCGAGTTGTGTCCGGCCGTCTGGCGCATCAGCCATCCCGGATTGCGCCGGTCGTAGGAGGCGCCGAAGTGGTCGTTGAGGAGGCGTTCCCCGTGGCGCTTGTAGATGATGTGGTTGCGGTCGGCATGCTCGTGATTGGCGGGGGCCCCGCTCTTGAAGGCCATGACCGCGTCGTCCGGCTCCCAGCCGGAGCGGGTGATGATCCAGTTCAGGTCGTTGCGCCAGTTCAGCAGCTCCTTGCGCGGCGGCTCGGCCGGTGCGTCGGGCTTGTACCAGAGGAAATCGTAGATCCAGTCCGGCTTGCCGGCCTCCCTGGCGGCGTAGCCGGCCATCGGGTTGCCGGTGTAGTCCCCGATCAGGGAAATGGCCCCGGGGAAGACGCTCTCCCGCGAGTCGCTGAAGTTGACCACGTCGGGCCGGCCGTCGGGCCGCTTGCCCAGTTGCATGGTCATGATGTAGTCGAGGATGCCGTCCATGTTGACCTCCCGGGTCCAGTCCACATCCCCGACCAGGGCCCGGTGGGCGTTGATGAAGGGGAGGGTGGTCCGCAGGCTGTATCCGAGGTAGCTGATTCCCTCGAAGTAGCTGCCGTCCGGGCTGAAGAGGGTGAGAAAGCGCCGGGTGCTGGCCACGGCCGCTTCCAGCCACAAGTCGGCCCGGGGATCGAGTCCCTGCAGCGCCAGGGCGCCGAGGCCGAGAGCGCCGGTGGGGGCCGCCCGGAGGTTGTTGGCCCCGAGGATCATGGGCCAGCGTTCCATGGTGATGTCATAGTATCCGGCGTGCCGCTCGTCGAAGTCCCAGCCCTTGACGGTGTCCGGGTGCTCCATGTCGTAGATCGTGTTGTAACAGGTCTGGCAGCCCTTGTCGCCAATGGCCTTGACAAGACGTTTATCCAGTTCGGCGTCAATGGCCTCTCCCAGGACTTCCCGGGCGAAGAGCAGTCGCACCGTGGCGAAGGAGGAACGCTGAATGCCCAGCACCACGGTTTCCCCGTCCCGGAAGTAATCCCAGTTCGGGACCTTGATGATGCGGTCTATGGCTTCCAGGATGGAGGTTTCCCGTTCAGCGGAAGGATCGGCCAGTTGGACGAGGCTGCTGTGGGCAAGTTCCCGCAGGGCCTTGATAAAGTCGCGGATGATATCCCCGGAGGCATCAAACTCGTCCAGAGCCTGGCCCAGGGCCTGTAGCGGCGAGGCTGCCCATTCGTTGTAAATGGGGGCCAGCAGGGGCGTCCGGGTATTGGCCCGGATCCGGGCCAGTTCCTTCGGGTCGAAGAAGATACGGCGTCCGGCGCTGCTGCCGGAAGTGGAAGCCAGGCCCATGATGGGGCTCAGGCCGGAGTAGAGGAGGGAGGCGCCGGTCAGGCGGAGCAGTTCACGTCGGGTCATTGGGATTTTCCTGTTGAGGGTGAAGGTGGATTCGGTGGTAGCGGCGGACCGAGGCCAGGATGGCCAGGCCGATGACCACGGCCAGCAGGCCGGTCAGCAGGTTCAGCCAGCCGCCGTCATGCCAGGTGGGCACGGACAGGACCAGCTGGAAGGCGCCCAGGCCCAGGGTCAGGATCGCCGTCAGGCGGTAGGCCTGCAGGCCTTCCGGACGGATCTTGTCATCAGCATTTGAATACGCGGGTGTGCGCAGATCCTTCTCGAGGGACTCGATCCGCTCCTTGAAGGCGCCGCTGCGCTTGTTCCAGAAGGCGGACAGCAAGAGGACCGAGGCGGCGGAAACGAACCCGAGGATGCCGTTCAGTTCGTAGCGGGTCAGGGTCATCCCGAACCACCGGGTCTCGATGTCGGCAAAGAGGATGCTCATGAAACTGACGGGATCGCCGCTCTTGACGGCGGCGGTGATCCCGATCGCGAAGATGGCCAGCATCCCGGCCACCACGGAGGCCATCGCTGACCACCATGGTGTCCGGGTGAACAACAAACCAATGAACACGGGCACGAAAAGGGTGATCTTGTAGAGGGACTCGGCCTTGATGTAGACATCGAAGGCACCGCCGTAGCGCTGCACGTTGAAGGCGATCCAGATGGCGATCACGCCCAAAAGGGCCACGAAGCCCTTGCCGACCCAGAGCTGGGTGCGCTCCTCCGGCTCGCGGCCCCGCAGGCGCTGGCTGAGCGGGACAAAGACATCCTTGGTCAGGACGGCGCCCAGCCAGTTGAACAGGGTGTCGGTGGAGCTCATGGTGGCGGCGAAAATGGCGGCCGTGAGAATGCCCAGCATGCCGTGGGGGAGCACGGCCAGGGCCAGGCTGACGAAGGAGGCCTCCTCGGGCTTGGCCAGCTGCGGCCAGAGCTCCTGGATATGCGGGAAGAGAATCGGCGTGGTGAGGATGGGGATGATCCACAACATGGGCAGGACAAAGGACATACCGCCGCACCAGAAGGCCATCTTGCGGGTGTCCCGCTCGTCGGAGATGCTGTAGTAGCGCTGGGCGATATGCCAGTTCACGTTGTAGCCGAAAATTATGTAGATGAACCAGGTCGGCCAGAAGAGCAGGGGCTTGCCGGGCAGGTCGATGGAGAAATACCCCTCCGGGGCCTCGCTGAAGAGGCGGCCCAGACCGTCCATGATATTCCCGTCGCCGAGGTGGGCGAAGGCCAGGGGGGTCATGACCACGGTGACCAGGATCACCACCAGGAACTGGATGGCATCGGTAACCATGACTGCCCACAATCCCCCGAGGGTGGTGTAGAAAACGATGACCAGGCCGGTGACCAGCATCATCAACTGGAACCCGGTGCAGGTGAAGAGCCCGAAGTCGAAGATCCGGGAATCGATCCCCATCGCGGTGGAGGTGAAGATGCACAGGGTGTAGATCATGATCCCCAGCACGAGGGTGTTGGGGACAATGGCCAGGAGGGTGTAGAAATAGGTCGTACCCTGCGAGTAGCGACGGGTCAGGAACTGCAGGGGGGTGTTCAGCCGGGTCCGCCGCCAGAGCGGTCCGAAGATCCAGGCCCCGACCAGGTAGGCGGGGAGGGCGAAGCTGAAGAGGAGAATGGCGCCCCCGCCGTTGTTGTAGGTGATCCCCGAGGCCCCGACAAACATGAAGGCGGAAAAGCCCGAGATGAAAAGGGACAGCATGGAGAGCTTCCAGGGAATGTGGCCGCCCCCCTTGAAGTAATCCTGGGTGCGCTTGTTGAAACGCGCCACGTAGAAACCGACGGCCAGGACTGCCAGCATGTAGCAGCCGAGTACCATGAAATCGAGATTGTTGAGATAGCTGAGTTCGGGCATCAAAACCGTTCCGGAGTGGGCCCGGATGGAGTTCCCGGACCTTGTCCATGGAAAGGCAAATGGCTCCCGGTGAGGACTCCCGGCTGGCTTTATGGTAAACTCCCGCCGCCGGTCCGTTGACCGTAAAGCGCATTCCCGGGTGACGCCCGGTCGCCCGGTGTTCCATCATGATGCATGCCTGCTATTTCACGCTTCCTTTCCTGCGCCCTGCTGGTCCTGCTGAGCGCGCTTTCCCTGAAGGCCGGATCCGGGGATCTGTCCGGCTCATGGGCCATCGACCGGGAGGCCGGCACGGCCATTGATCCGTGGAGCCGGATCCTGCTCGAGATCCGGGTCGACGGGAAGAACATCCACATCGGACGTACCTTCAGCACCGGCCGGCGGACCACCAGTCAGGAGTACACGCTGCAGGCCGGCAAGACGGTGGAGGTCCCGGTCCAGTGGTGGCCCGGAAACCGCCACATCGGCGCCTACATCGGCGGCGACAGGAAGGAGCGCATCCATTCCGAATGGGCGGATGACGGACGGACCCTGCTCCTCGATTCCCACTACATCCTCAGCACCTCCCAGGGCGAGACACCCGTCCGCAGCCATTTCGAGTACCGGCTCTCCCGGGACGGATCGACCCTGACCGTCATCGAGCTGCGCTCCTCCCGCAACAAGCCGGTGGTCCATGTTTTCCGCCGCGGCTGAGCGATCCGAGACCCGATCCCGATAGCGATTTCGATACCGATGAGTGAAATATTTAGTCATAGAAGCATTAGCTCCAGCAATCCAATGAGACTTTCCATGAAACACATCAGCCTGCTCCTTTCCCTGATTCTGTTGCCGCTGGCGGCGATAGCCGGCAAGCCGGCCTTCCTGATGGAATTCGACAACCGCTGGGACCTGTCCGACGGCGTTCCGGAGAAGGCCCTGCTGATCAGCCTGCAGGGAGTCGTCAACAAGGACGGGCCGGAGCTATACTTTGTCTACCCGCCGAGCTGGCCGTGGAAGATCACCCCGGCCATGCGGGATTTCTTCACCGCGCGGCACGGATTCGAATTCACGGAACTCGATGATACGGCCGAGGCCCTGGAGGTGCTGGGTGACCAGGCCAGCGGCTACGTGGTCTGGGACAAGGAAGTGCGGACCTCCCTGATCGTCGCCTTCACCGTGGCCGGCCTGGAGAATGCCGTTGTCGTGAACGAGGATCTGATCCCAATGGCCGAGGCGGTGGGATTGAAGATGGTGGAGGACCTGCGGGGGGATTTCCGGGGGATGACCGACGCGGAGATCTACCGGGATGCCTATGACCTCTACTGGGACCGCTGCAGCCGGGATATCATCATCTGGATGGGCGGAGCAGCCGGCAAGCGCATGGAGCCCGGCTTGGCTGATTACGGCATCTACAGGGGGGCCTTCTTCTGTGACTTGTCCGCCAATCCCGACGATCCGGAGGAGCTGGCGCTGACCCGCAAAGTGCTGAGCGAACAGAACCCGCAGAGCGTGGTCATGGGTTGGCATTCCTACGGGAAGGACACCGAGGGACAGCTGACCAGTCTGGTCTCCAGCTACAGACTGAAGATGGAGGGCCTGAACAGCCTGCCCAACATCAGCTTCCATACCCAGGTTCCCTTCACCGACGACTTCCGGTTCAGGAACCACCACAACGTCAAACCGGACGAGCGGGTGGTGCCGGAGGCCAAGGTCTACATCTCCCTGATCCAGACCGACAGCATCGGCATCGGGGCCTGGACCAAGCCCGGGCGCGGTCGCATTCCCTATGCCTGGCAGGTCTCGATGAACTGGACC
>CAJXMX010000085.1 GCA_913056355.1 uncultured Opitutales bacterium | reverse complement strand
CTCGTCGTGCCAGTCGTAACTCTCGACATCGCAGATGATACTGGCGTTGTGCGGGGGCGATTCGTAGAGGGTGGCGTAGGGATCCGCCTTGAGGTGCAGGTTGCCCTCCTGGTCGCGGATCTCGAACTTGTACTTCTGCCCTTCCTCCAGGCCGGGAATGAAAATTTCCCAGACCCCGGAGGACCCCATGGTCCGCATGGGATGAAAGCGACCATCCCACCAGTTGAAATCCCCGACCACGCTGATCCGGGTCGCGCTGGGGGCCCAGACCGAGAAACTGACCCCGGGAACGCCGTCGATGGTCCGCAGGTGGGAACCGAGTTTGCGGTAAACACGGTGGTCGTCCCCCTTGTTGAAAAGGTAGATGTCCTCGTTGGTCAGGGTCGGCAGAAAGCGGTAGGGATCGTAAAACTGGCGGATCTCGCCGTTGTAGCGTTCCACCCGGAGCCGGTAATTGAACACCTCGGTCCGACCCGGGATGGTCCCCTCGAACAAGCCCTCCTCGTTGATCTTCTTCAGGGGGAACCGCTCATCAGACTGCAAGTCAACGACTTCACAGGTCTTGGCATCCTGCAGGAAGGCCCGCACAACGAGGCCTTTCTTGTGTGGATGCATTCCCAGCACTTCGTGGGGGTGGTGGTGCTGGGCATCCAGCAAACGGGTCAAATCTTGCTTTCCGATAATCATGGCTGTTGGTTGGTTTTACTTGGCTTGGTACTGTTTTAGTGATCGCATTTCACCCATCCAAGTGCAAGCGATTTTGAACCTTACAAAGCCCTGCCACAATGGAATTTACGCTTGTCCCGCCAAGGGCGAGAAGCATCCTCAATCCTCAAGTGAAGCCTTTCTCCAAATATCTCTGTCTTGCCGTCTTCCTGTCTCTCCCGGTCCTCCTGCCGGCCCAGGCCCCGGAGCTCAGTGCCGACGAACCCATCGCGTTCCGGGAGAAAGAGGGCCTCCTGGTCGCCACCGGCAACGCGGTTTTTGTCGATGAAAACACCCGGGTCGAGGCCGATACCATCCGCTACAACCGCGACCTCAACCGGATCGAGGCGGAGGGCCATGTCCGCGTTACCCGTATCGGCCTGCGCCTGCTGACGGAGCACCTCATTTACGAGGCCGATACCAAGCGCATCAGCTCGGGACACTTCAGGGCCGGTTATCCCCCGCTTTTCATCGAGGGGGAATCCTTTTCCGGGACCGTTGACGAGATCGATTTCAGCAAGGTTTCGCTGTTTTTCCGCGAACCGGTGGAGAACTCCCCCCGCATCGAGGTGGAGGGCGGCACCTGGGTGGCCGAGGAATCGGTCACCGGTCACGGCCTCCGGCTGAACACCATCGGGAGCCTTAAAGTGCCCCTGCCCGGCTTCGAGTACACCTTCGGGACGCCGACCGCTGATGTCGATGTCAGCATCGGCTACCGCAACCGCCTCGGGGCCTATGTCCAGAGCGCATGGCTGTACCCCTTCTCGAAAAACCTCTCCGCCGGCGGCAATCTCGACCTCTACAGCAAGCGCGGGATCCTGATCGGTCCCTCCTTCGAATGGAAGAACGACAGCTCCAGCATGGTCATTTTCGCCGATACCGGCTGGATTCACGACCACTCCTTCGAGGACCGGGGCACGGATATCATCGGTCGCCAGATCGAGCAGGACCGCGGCTTCGGGCGGTTCTCGATGCGCTTCCAGAATGAAGGCAGCCTTCAGTTCCAGGCCCGCGCAACCTACCTCAGCGACTCCGAGGTCCTGCGCGATTTCCGGCACGACCTCTACTTCCACGAGTTTCAGCCGGACAACTTCGTCGACTTCACCTGGCAGCGGAACCAGTTCCTGCTCAATGTCTTTGCCCGCCGCCAATTACACAACTTCCACGGGATGATCGAGAAGTTACCGGAGGTCCGGGCGGAATGGCTGCCTTCCGAAATTGCCGATACCGGAGTCTACCTGCAGGCCTCGGCCGCCGCCCTCCGTTACCGGCTGAAGGCCCTCACCCCGCTGGATTTCGGGGTCGTCTTCCCCGACAATCCGCTCGGCCTGGCACCGCCCATCAGCAACCCTTTCGGTGATCCGTGGGAAATGTATGAGAGCCCCTACTATAACCGCCTCGACGGATCCGTCACCCTGACCAAGCCCCTCTACCTGCCGGGCGGCGTCAACCTGGTCCTGCGGGCCGGGGGACGCTGGACCGACTACAGCCGGGAGGACAGCATGGAGCTGACCTCGGCTTCCGGAGACCGTCTGGTCGGCGAGCTGGGCTTTGACCTCAACCGGACCATGGCCCGGACCTACCGGATGGACCAGCCCCGCTGGAACATCGAGCGCATGCGCCACACCAGCCGCATCGGGGTGCAGTACCGCTGGCATCCCGGGGCCGAGGATGATCCCGGGATCGCCCCGCCGATCGAGCTCTTCTCCTACCATGCCCGCCGCCCGGTCCTGGACCTGGCCGATATTACCCATACCGATGGCTTGCGGGAATGGAGCGTGGCCCGGATCGGCTGGGAAAACACCCTCATGGTGGCCGGCAAGGGTGAGGCTTTCCGGGATTACCTGTCCGTCAACCTGTACCAGGATGTCCTCTTCTCCGCCGATCCCGGCGAGGATGTCTGGGACGCACTCTACGCGGAGGCCGATTATTCGCCCTTTGACTGGCTGACCGTTTCCTACCGGCAGAAGTTTCTTCCCGAGCAGCAGGATGTCGAAGCCTACTACCTGGGCCTGACCCTGCGCAGCGCCGACCTCTGGTCCCTGCGCCTGGAGTCGGAGTTTTTGCGCCAGGCCATCGAGCAGTACCGCATCACCGGCTGGTACCGGGTTTCGGAAAACTTCGGGCTGACCGGCTACTGGCAGTACGATGCCCGGCTGAAATCCTGGACGCGCCAGCAGTACGGCTTCACCCGCCGCTTCGGCAACGTCTGGCAGATGGAGCTCTATTTTGCCCTCAACGATGAGAATGATCGCGAGGACGACTTCAGCATCGGCCTGCGCCTGGACTGGCTCTCCTTCTGATATTCTGCAATCCTGAAGCTTATGGCCACGCCTCCCGTCCATGAACAATCCCTGGTCCGCGGTTTTGACCACGCCGTCAGCCTGCCGGTCTTCGAGGGGCCCCTGGACCTGCTCCTGTTCCTGATCCGCAAGAACGAGATCGACATCTACGATATCCCGATCGCCCGCATTACCAACCAGTACCTGGAGATCCTGCGCAGCATGGAACACCAGAAACTCGAGGTGGCCGGGGAATTCTTCGTCATGGCGGCCACCCTGATGCAGGTCAAGAGCCGCATGCTGCTTCCCAAGGACGAACAGCTCCTGGGGGCCGCCGAGGATGAGGAGGATGAAATTGACCCGCGCTGGGAACTGGTCCAGCAGCTGATCGAATACAAGAAGTTCAAGGACGCCGCCGGCCGCCTGAGCGAGTTGATGGACGTGGCCCAGAACATCATTTTCCGCGATTACTTCACCAAGGCCGAGGAAAAGGTGGAACGCCCCCTTCACCCCAGCGATGCCATCACCCTCTGGAACGTTTTCAACCAGGTCCTGCGCCGGCTTTCCGAGAAGATCATCATCGGCCAGATCCATGACGAAACGGTCACCGTTTCCGAAAGGATGGAGGATATCCTGGTCATCCTCAAGGAACGGCCCACCTTCCGCTTTACCGAACTGATCCACGGTGAGGTCTCGGTCCACTTCGTGGTCTCCACATTCCTGGCCATGCTGGAGCTGACCCGCCTGCGCCGCATCAACCTGGTCCAGGACGAGGCCTTCGCGGACATCGTCTGCTCGGAGAGCGGGGAATAATCAGGCTTGAAAATTCTCACATCACGGTAACCTTTACCGAACCGGTCCATGAAAGCCCGCAAATCAGCCCATCTTCTCGGCATCGGCCTCGACAACGAGGACGGGCACAAACGCCTGACCCGGGCCGAAAAGTTCTCCATCGTGGGAGGATCCGAGGAAACCCATGAGCGGATGACCGAAACCCTGGTCAAGACTTTCGAGAACCTCAAGGACAAGGGCAAGGACCTCGAGGAAACCGACCGCGAAGAGCTGGCCGAACTGATCAAGCGGAATACGCCTCGATGAGTTGCCATTTATAAGAAACTTCTAATTCTAACCAAATCATGTCTGAAGCCATCAAGAATCTGAACGAATCAAATTTCGCCGACACCATCTCCTCGGCGACCGCGCCCGTCATCGTGGATTTCTGGGCGCCCTGGTGCGGTCCCTGCAGGACCATCGCGCCCATCCTCGAGGAGCTGGCCACGGAAATGGGAGACCAGGTCAAGGTCGTCAAGGTCAACGTTGACGAGAACCAGGGCCTGGCCCAGAAGTACAACGTCCGGGCTATCCCGACCATCCTCTTTTTCAAGGATGGACAACTGAAGGACCAGGCCGTCGGCCTGCTTCCGAAGGCCGAACTCCAGCGCAAGGCTCAGTCCCTTTAAGGGGCGGCCTTTGGCCATTGCATCGGCCCGATGAAGAAAATCGCCCTTCTCAACGGCCCCAACCTGCACCGCCTGGGCAAGCGGGAGCCGGAAATCTACGGCTCCCGGAGCCTGGAGGACATTGTCGGTGACCTGCGTCGGACGGCCGGGCATTTCGACGTCGAGATCGAGCATTACCAGAGCAATCACGAGGGCGACCTGATCGAGAAGATCCATGAGTGGTCGGATGCTGGAATCACCCTCGGGATCATCAATCCGGCCGGGTTGACCCACACCAGCGTGGCCCTGCGCGATGCCATCCAGGCAAGTCCGATCCGCTTTGTCGAGGTGCATCTCAGCAACATCCACCAGCGGGAGGAGTTCCGCCACCATTCCGTCACCGCCCCGGCCTGTGTGGCCCAGGTGACCGGCATGGGACCCCAGGGATACCAGGCCGCCCTGCACTTTCTGCTGACCCTTTAGTGCCAGCCGCCCCGGGTGTAGGCCAGGAGGAGCAGTTGCAGGGTCAGGTTGGTGGCCAGCGCCGCGGCCAGGTCGTCCACAACGACTCCGACTCCACCGGGATATTTCTGCAGGCTGCTGATACCCAAGGGCTTGAGAATGTCATACAGCCGGAAGAGGCCAAAGCCCGCCAGCATGTAGAGCCAGACGGCACCGGTCTGGGCCATGTAGCCCTGCAGGCCGATAAAGCACAGCGGCACCGCCACCACCTCGTCAATGATGACCTCTCCCGGGTCGCGTTTCTGCAGGCGCCGCTCCCCTTCGTCACAGAAAAGCACCGCCAGGCCGGCCAGGATCAGGGCCAGGAGAATCTGCCCGACCAGGGACAGGGGAAAAAAGACCACCGTGTAGAGGAGCACTCCCAGCACCGTGCCGTTGGTTCCCGGGGCCTTTCCCCAGTATCCGACCGGACCGCAAGTGCACACGCCCGTGACCAGCCGGGTCGGCAGGAAGCGCATCAGTACCTGCAGACGGTTGTTCATGATGCCACGGTGGTTTTATGGCCGAATACCAGCGGCCCGTACTTTTTCATGTACTGGAAACCCGAGCTGATGGTCAGCCAGGCGGCCAGAATGAAGTACAGGTAGCCGTTGATCCAGACGTAGTGGACGAAGGTCTCCAGGTCCCAGCCGGTCCAGGCCTGCCAGTCTACCCGGAACATGGGAACCGCAAAAAGGACGCAGATGCTGGTCACCTGCCAGATGGTCTTGCGCTTGCCCGCTTTTTCCGCGGCCAGGACCACGTTTCGCCGCACCGCCAGCATCCGCATCAGGGTAATGCCGAATTCCCGCAGCGCCATCACCGCCACTACCAGGATGGTCACTTTTGTCGGTGGCAGAAGGCCCATCCAGATAAGGAGGACATACGACCCCAGCGTCATGACCTTGTCCACCAGGGCGTCCATGATTTTGCCGAAATTGGTGATTAGCTGATACTTGCGGGCGATGTACCCGTCCAGGAAATCCGAAATCGAGCCGTACAGGATGCAGAAAAAAGCCAGCGTGGCCGCGCCGGTCCACTCCTGCAGGACCAGCCAGACGAGGGCTGTGAGGACCGCGATCCGGGAAAAGGTTATCAAATTGGGTACATGGCGCATGAAGGGTGGCAATTCTATGGCCCTTCGGGCCCCGGTTTCCAAGGATAATTTTTTGCTTAACCTGCCGGTCGCTTTAGGTCCATGATCTCAATCCTATTATGGCCAACGCCATCTACCCAGGAACCTTCGACCCGGTGACCAACGGCCACCTGGACATTCTTCACCGAGCCAGCCACATCTTCGAAAAGGTGACCGTGGCCATTGCCCCCAACGCCCGGAAGGATCCGCTTTTCTCGGTCCAGGAGCGGATGGACTTCATGACCGCCAACATCAAGGCTCCCAACATCGTGGTGAAAAACTTTGACGGCCTGGTGGTGGACTTTGCCCGATCCGAGGGAGCCAGCGTCCTGATCCGGGGCCTGCGCGCTGTATCGGATTTTGAGTTTGAATTCCAGATGACCCAGATGAACCGCGACCTGGACCAGGAGATCGAGACCATTTTCCTGATGCCTTCCGCCCGTTATTTCTTTACCAGCTCCACCCTGATGAAGCAGGTCTCCTACTATGACCCGGAGCGGATCGCCAAATTTGTCCCGCTCAATGTCGCGGCGGCCCTGAAAAGGAAGTTCAACCACCAATAAGCCGCCCTGAATGGATCCCCCCCCTGTCCCCTCCTCCAAGCGGACCGCTGGAATTGTCTGGCTGACCGTGTTCATCGACCTGGTCGGTTTTTCGGTCATCTTCCCGATATTCCCGGCCATGCTCAAATGGTACCTGCCCCGTGAAGAGGCGGGCTCGATGCTGCACGTCCTGATCGACCGGCTGATGGACGTCACCCAGGGAGCCAACCAGGAATTCCTGGTGGCGGTCCTCTTCGGCGGCATCCTGGGCTCCCTCTACAGCTTCCTGCAGTTCTTCGCCTCCCCCATCTGGGGACGGCTGTCGGACAAGCATGGGCGGCGGTCGGTCCTCATGATCACCACCATCGGGACCGCCGTCTCCTATCTGCTCTGGATATTTTCCGGCAGTTTCTGGGTACTGGTCCTGTCCCGGGTCGCCGCCGGAATCATGGCCGGCAACCTCTCCGTGGCCACGGCCGCCATGGCCGACCTGACCGATACCCGCAGCCGATCCAAGGGAATGGCCATGATCGGGGTCGCCTTCGGGCTGGGTTTCATCCTCGGTCCGGCCATCGGGGGCATCGGTTCCCTGGTCGACCTCGGGGTGAACCCTGATTCAACCGCCACCTTCGGCCTCACCCCGTTCTCATTCCCGGCCCTGCTGGCCTTCCTGCTGGCCACCTTCAACGTGGTCTGGGTCTGGCGGTCCTTTCCGGAAACCCATCCCCCCGAGTCCCGCGAGACCGATCCGGAAAAGAGGCGGATCCTGTTCCGCCTGGGCTCGGCGATCCCCGACGTCCGCCGCGCCCTCAAGGTCTATTTTGTCTTCATCTTCGCCTTCTCGGGAATGGAATTTTCACTGACTTTCCTGGCCCTGGAGCGCCTGCAATACGAACCGCACGACATGTCCCTGCTCTTCCTCTTTATCGGCCTGGTCCTTTCCCTGACCCAGGGCTACGCCGTGCGCAAGTATGGACATCGCTTCGGCGAGCGGAACTTCACCACCCTGGGACTGCTCCTGACCACCATCTCCCTCTTCATCCTGGCTATCGCCGGGACCACCGGGATGTTCTACCTGGGCCTGGCATTCCTTGGCTTCGGGGTCGGCTGTGCAAGCCCTTCGCTGTCGGCCCTGGTCTCCCTCTACGCCCCATCCGGCAAACAGGGATCCGAACTGGGCGCCTTCCGTTCCACAGGGGCCCTCGGGAGGGCTATCGGGCCGCTTTTTGGGGCGACCCTTTTCTGGTGGATGGGTTCCGAGGTGGCTTACTGGGCCGGAGGAGGCATGCTCTTTGTTGCCGCCCTGTTCTCCCTTCTGCTTCCCAAGCCGAAGCTGGATTCCTGAACGGCAGTGGCTCAGCCGGCCCGACTCAGTATTCCGATTTCAATTCCCGGCCCATCAGGGCACTGATGGCGTCCCGGGCCGTCTGGCCCTCAAAGAGGATCTTGTAGATCTGTTCCAGGATCGGGGCGCTGATGCCCTGTTCCTGGCAAATGTGGTGGAAACAATGGGAGGTGCGGTAACCCTCGACCGTCATCTGGCGTTCCTCAATCAGGGTGTGAATGGATTCCCCCCGGGCAAACAACTCACCGAAGGTGCGGTTGCGGCTTTCCTGCCCGTTGCAGGTCAGGACCAGGTCGCCGAATCCGGTCAGGCCGTAAAAAGTCTCCACCTTTCCCCCCAGGGCCACGCCGACCCGGACCATCTCGTGCAGGGCCCGCGTCAGGAGCGCGGCCTTGCTGTTGTCCCGCAATCCGAGACCGTCGCACATTCCGGAAGCGATGGCGTAGACATTCTTGAGGCAGCCGCCGAGCTCGACCCCGACCAGGTCCTTGCTGGTGTAGACCCGCAGGTTCTCCCCGCTGATGGCTTCCTGCAGGCGGTTCATGTCCTCCTCCTCGGCATTGGTGGCAAGGACAATCGCGGAGGGCTGCCCTTCCGCTACCTGGCTGGCGAATGTCGGGCCGGACAGGACCCCGTGGGCAAATTCCGGCAGTTCATTCCCGACGATGTTGCAGGGCAATTCGTTGGTCCCCTCTTCCAGGCCCTTGCAGATGGTGATGAACATCTTGAGAGCCCGGGCTTCGCCAAGCTGGCCCTTGACGTTCCGGCATACCGATCGCAGGAACTTGCTGGGACAGGCCAGGATGCAGGCCTCCGCCTCCATCAGTGCCGGCTGCACCTCGAAGCCGATCTGCAGGTCGGCCGGGAATGGATGGCCGGGAAAAAAGCGACGGTTCTCCCGGTGTTCCCCCATGTCCATGGCTTCTTCCAGGGTATGGGGGACAAGGGTCACGCTGTGTCCCTGGCGGGACAGGTGAATGGCAAGGGCGGTACCCCATGCTCCGGCGGGCAGTATGCAGATATTCATGGGCAGGATTCCGTTATATGGGATAGGATGAAAGTTTCAATCGCCTTTGGGTCGGGATCAAGATTATGCGAACGCGGAGTCCGTTTCTTCAACGCCTCCAGCGCCGGGGCGGTCGGGTGGACGCCGGTCGCGCCCTCGATCACGTCCGGGAACTTTGCGGGATGGGCCGTTCCCAGGACGATGCGGGTTCCCTCCCGCGGCAGGTCCTCGAATCCGCAGGCGGTGTGTGGATCCAGCAAGTAGCCATAGCGCCGGTGCACCTCCCGGATGCGTTCCCGGATCATCGCGTCGTCCGCCCGGCTGGCGGAGAAGACGTCCCGGTCGAAGCCCCCGAAATGATAGGAACCGGTTTCACGGAATTGCTGGAGGATGTCCCGCACCCGGCCGGGATCGCCCTTCTCATGGAAATACAGGAAGCGCTCGAAGTTGCTGGCCACCTGGATGTCCATCGAGGGCGCGCTGCTGGGCCGGACCGGTTCCATCTCGTAACGCCCGGTCGTGAACAATCGATACAATATGTCGTTCTGGTTGGTGGCGATCCGGAAGCCGTGCACCGGGAGGCCCATTTTCCGGGTCCACCAGCCGGCCAGGACGTTCCCGAAGTTCCCCGTGGGAACGATGAAGGTAACCTGCTCCCGCTCCTGCTCCGGCAACCGCAGCCAGGCGTAAATGTAGTAGACACACTGGGCCAGGACGCGGGCCATGTTGATCGAGTTGACCGCGCTGAGGTTGACCCGCCGGCGGAATTCAAGATCCCCGAAGACGTCCTTGAGGGCGGCCTGGGCGTCATCGAAGGTCCCTCGGACGGCGATGGAATGGACATTGTCCGCGCCGGTGCAGGTCATCTGGCGTTCCTGCAGCGGGGAGACCCCTCCCCGCGGGTACAGGATGAAGATATCCACCCCCGGCTTGCCGAGCAGCCCGTGGATGGCGGCCGCCCCGGTGTCCCCCGAGGTGGCCCCGAGCACCGTAATGGGATTTCCGCTACGCTGGATCTGCGCCTCGTACAGGTTGCCCAGCAGCTGCAGGGCGAAATCCTTGAAGGCCAGGGTCGGGCCGTGAAACAGTTCCAGGACGTGCAGACCCGGCTCAAGGGGCACCAGCGGGGCGATTTCCGGGTGGTCGAAACGCGAGTAGGCGTCCTCGATGCAGGATTCCAGCACCTGCTCGCCCAGGTCGGTGGCGAAGAGTTTGAAGAACTCGAGGCACAGTTCCCGGTAGCTGAGCTTCGCCCATTGCGCCAGAGAACCGGAAATGTCCGGCAGGCTTTCCGGGACATAGAGTCCGCCGTCCGGGGCCAGTCCCGTGGCCACGGCCTCGGTGAAGCTGAGCGGCTCGCACCGGCCACGCGTCGACAGGTAGCGCATGGCGGCCCTATTCCTTGTCCAGGTCGAAGGCGTTGTGGATGACCCGGACCGCCTCGTCCGCCTTGTCCAGGTCGACGGCCACGGAGATCTTGATTTCGCTGGTGCTGATCAGCTGGATGTTGATCCCGTTGGAGGCCAGCGCGGTGAACATGGTCGCGGCCACGCCCGAGTGGCTGCGCATGCCGATACCGACCACGGAGACCTTGGCCATGGTCTCGGCCAGGTCGAGCTTGCCGCGGCCCAGCTCGGCCAGGCAGGCCTTGATGGCGGCCTCGGCCTTGAAGGTTTCATCCGACGGCACGGTGAAGGTCAGGTTGGCCACCCCGTCCCGGCCGATGTTCTGGACAATCATGTCCACGTTGACCTTGGCGTCGGCCAGGGTCTGGAACAGCCGGGCCGCCGCGCCGGGCTGGTCCGGCAGCTCGCTGACTACGACCTTGGTCTGGTTCTTGTCACAGGCAACGCCGCGCACGACGACGTCTTCGAGAGTGGTTTCGGCTTTCACCATGGTTCCGGGATTGTTGTTGTAACTGTTGCGTACCTCGAAAGGCACATTGTGCTTGTTGGCAAACTCGACGGCACGGGACTGCATGACCTTGGAGCCCAGGCTGGCCAGCTCGAGCATCTCCTCGTAGGCCAGCTCGGGAATCTTGCTGGCGGCCGGGACCACCCGCGGGTCCGCGGTGAAGACTCCGTCCACGTCGGTGAAGATCTGGCAGACATCGGCCTTGAGGGCAGCCGCCAGGGCGATCGCCGAGAGGTCGGAGCCGCCGCGGCCGAGGGTCGTGATCTGCCCGTCCAGGTTGACCCCCTGGAAGCCGGCCACGATGACCACTTTCCCCTGCTCCAGCTGCTCCGCGATATCGCCGCCCTTGATATCGATCAGGCGGGCCTTGGTGTGCACGTTGTCGGTCAGGATGCCCGCCTGGCCGCCGGTCCGGGAGACCGCCGGCTGCCCGATGGAATGCAGGGCGATGGTGGTCAGGGCGATGGTCTCCTGCTCCCCGATGGAGAGGAGCATGTCCATTTCCCGGTCGTCCGGGTGCGGGTGCAGGGCCTTGGCATCGGCCACCAGGCGGTTGGTCACCCCGCCCCGTGCTGAAACGACCACGACAACGTGGTGTCCCTCGGCACAGGTGGCCTTGATCCGGTCCGCCACATTGCGGATCCGGTCCAGGTCCTTGACCGAGGTGCCTCCGTATTTCTGTACAATGAGTGCCATTATTTCGTCAGGTGGTTCAGCCCAGTCGCTGGGCAAAATCGGCAATTCGCAGGAGAAAGGGTTTCCTGTTGAGGGACTTGTGCCTCTTGAGCCGGGCCACCGCCGCGGCCATGGCCGCCTCGGTGCAGACATGGGTGGTCAGGACCAGGTTGGCAAGCCCCTGCCCGCCATTGGGACGCTGCAGGACGCTCTCGATGCTGATTCCCTCCTCGGCCAGGATGCCGGCCACCTCGGCCAGTACGCCCGGACGGTCCTTGACCGAGAGGCGGACATAAAAGGAGCGGTAGACATCCTCCGGCTTGGCCAGCTTGAGATCGGCACAATTGAGCGGCTCCTCGGGCCGGATGCCATGGGAAATAGTCGTTCCGGCATCGATGATGTCACTGATGACCGCGCTGGCCGTGGCGTCCTGTCCGGCCCCGCGGCCGATGTAGACGCTTTCGCCGACAATGTCCCCGGTCACCGAGATGGCATTGAAGACCCCGTCCACGTTGCCCAGGACCATGTCCCCCGGCACCAGAGCCGGCTGGACGCTGGCGAAAACGTGGCCGTTCTTGAAATCCCTCAGGATCAGGGCCAGGAGCTTGATCTTGAAGCCCAGCCGCTGCGCCCACTGGATGTCCTCCAGCGTGACATCTCGGATCCCTTCCACCGGCATCTTCTTCAGGGGGATCCATTTCCCGTGGGCCAGGTAGGCGATGATGACCGCCTTGTGGGCGGCGTCCCAGCCATCAAGGTCGAGGCTTTCATCCGCCTCCACGTAGCCCAGCTTGCGGGCATCCTCAAGGATGGCTTCGAAGCTCTGGCCCTCCCGCTCCATGCGGGTCAGGATGTAGTTGCAGGTCCCGTTGAGGATTCCGTAGATGAGCGGAAAATGGTTGACCACCAGCCCTTCCCGAAGGGCCTTGATAATGGGAATGCCGCCGGCCACGCTGGCCTCGAAATAGATATGGGCCCCGTTTTGCCGGGCCAGGGCGAAGAGTTCCTCCCCGTGCTCGCAAAGCAGGGCCTTGTTGGCGGTGACGACGGTTTTTCCGGCCTTCAGGGCAGCCTTGGTCACGGCCAGGGCTTCCCGGGTCCCTCCCATCAATTCGCAGAGGATGTCGATTTCCGGGTCGCAGGCGATGGACATGGGATCATCGGTCAAGGCCTTGGCAGGGATGCGCACGGACCGTTTCTTGTCCAGATGGCGAACAGCTGCCCGGGCCAGGACAAACTTCCCGCCCATGTGCAGTTCCAGTTCCGGCTGCCGGGCCCGGAGATGCTTCCAGACTCCCTGTCCGACCGTGCCGAGCCCGACGACCCCGATTCTGATTCCCCCGGCCTTGCTCATGACTTCTTCCTCCCGGCCCGGTTCTCGGTGCCCGCCAGCAGACGCTGGATGTTGGTCCGGTGACGAATGACAATGAGGATCGCCAGGGCCGCGCAAAGACCGATACTGGCCCGGTTCTGGCCCAGCAGGACCGCGCTCACGGGGAGGCTGATCCCGAGCACCAGGCTGGCCAGGGAGACGTAGCGGAAAATAAAGAACACGACCAGCCAGAGGATGGCCCCGATCAGCATCACCAGCGGCAGCAGGGTGAACAAACCGCCCACTGTGGTGGCCACGCCCTTCCCTCCCTTGAAGCGGAGAAACACCGAGAAGCTGTGGCCGATGATGGCTCCCAGCAGGGCCAGGATTCCCATCAACTGGGGATCCACGCCCCCTTCAAGGGCGAGGCCCTTGCCGATCAGGACCGCGGAAACGCCTTTCAGGGCGTCGAGCACAAAGCAGGCATAGCCGAAGGGCTTGCCGACCACCCGCATCACGTTGGTGGCCCCGGGATTGCCGCTGCCTTCCCGCAGGATGTCGATTCCGCGGACCCTGGCGATGAGGACGGCAAACGGTATGGCCCCCACCAGATAGCTGGCGGCTCCGCAGACCAGATACCACAAATACGGGCTCACCCTATTTTACTCCGTTCAAATTGACGACCTTCAGGTCTTTGATTGAAGCATTGCTGCGGATTTCGGCAAGCGCTTCGTCGCTCGGCGCGCTGTCCAGGCCGCAGATATTGAGCGCGATGCCGCCGACCGAATTCCGGCTCAGGGACATGTTGGAAATGTTCAGCTGGTACTTGGCCAGCACGGTCCCGACCATGCCCACGATCCCCGGCACGTCCTCGTTCTCGAGGACCAGAAGGTAGCGCTCGTCCAGCGGGCTTTCCACATTGCGCTCATGGACCAGGGTCAGCCTCGGGCTCTGGGACTTGCCGATCAGGGTGCCTTCCAGGGAATAGGATTTCCCCTCGGCATCGGTGGCCTCGATGCGGATCAGCTCGGTGTAGTCCCGCTCGAGATTGTCCTGCACGATCTCCATCTTGATACCCAACCGCTCCATGACCCGCGGGGCGTTGACGTCGTTCACGTCGTTGCTGATCTGCCGCAGGTATCCCCGCTGGATGGCCCGGCTCAACGGCTTGACGTCGAGGCCCACCAGTTTTCCGGAATAGGTGATCCGGATCCGGCTGATTTCCGCCGGGGTCAATTGCTGGATGGTGACGCCCAGCTTGAAAGCCAGGCTGAGGTAGGGCCGCAGGACCTGCAGCTGCTTGGGATCCACGGATGGCACATTGACCGCATTGCGGATGGAACCGGTGTGCAGGGTCTCGTAAATCAGTTCCGCCACTTCGAGGCCGACGTTTTCCTGCGCTTCCGTGGTCGAGGCCCCGAGATGGGGCGTGAGGACGATCCGGTCGTGCTCGCGCAGGCTGCTCTCCGCGGAAAGCGGCTCACCGACGAAGACATCCAGGCCGGCGGCCGCGACCTTGCCGCTGGCCACCGCCTCCGCCAGGGCCTCCTCGTCGATCAGCCCGCCCCGGGCGCAGTTGACGATGCGGACCCCCGGTTTCATCCGGGTCAGGGCCGCGGCATTGATCATGTTGGTGGTGGCCTCCGTCCTGGGCATGTGGACGGTAATGAAATCGGCCTCCTTGAAGACTGTTTCCAGGTCGGTCTTGGTCACTTCCAGCTGCTCGGCCCGGGCGGTGGTCAGGTAGGGATCATAGGCCAGGACCTTCATCCCGAAGGCCTGGGCCCGCTTGGCCACCTCGGATCCGATCCGGCCCAGCCCGAGGATGCCGAGGGTCTTCTGGAAAAGCTCGCTGCCCTGGAAGGCTTTCTTGTCCCACTTGCCGCTTTTCATCGAGGCATTGGCCTGGGGGATGGGCCGCGCCGAGCACAGGAGATGGGTAAAGGTCAGCTCGGCCGTGGCGATGGTGTTGCCCCCGGGGGTGTTCATGACGATGACCCCCTTGTCGG
>CAJXMX010000084.1 GCA_913056355.1 uncultured Opitutales bacterium | reverse complement strand
ATGACGCCCGACGCGGAGGATTACCAGTCGGTCCAGATCCTCGCGGATCCGCCCCGGGTGGCTTTCAGCATGCCGGTCACGGTTGAGGGGCGGACCGGGATCAACCTTGCCGTGCAGACCAGCCCGGACCTGGTCACCTGGACCCCGGCCGATTTCGACGAGCCGGTGCCGGTGGACCAGCGGGTGATTGAAGTTTCGATATCCAATAACCAGAGCACCTTCTACCTGCCCTTTCTGGATATCATCTCCCTGGACAATCCGGATGGACCGGCCCTGTTCCGCCTGGAGGCGGAGGAGGCGGCCGGTTCCTCCAGCGGGGTGGTCGAAACGGAGTGGAGCGGCTACAGCGGTGCCGGTTACCTGAACACGAACAACGCCGCCGGCGAGTGGATCGAGTTCCCGGTCAGCGTGGCCCTCAGCGGCAATTTCCAGATCGAGATCGGATACGCCCTTGGCGGCACCAGCAGCCGGCCCCATGCAATCAGCGTGAACGGAAACCTTGTGGCGAATTTTGATCCGGCCCCCACGGCTTGGGACGACTGGCGGGTCCATTCCCTGACGGTTCCCCTGCAGGCCGGGCCCAACACCCTGCGCATCACCGGTACGGGATCCGGCGGCGCGGCCAACATCGATTACCTTGATGTCCATGCCCCGCAGGGTGCCGTCTTCCATCGCTTGCAGGCGACTGCCGTGGGGCCGGGCACGGTCTCCGCCGGGCCCGCGGCCGCTGACGGCCTCTACGAGGAGGGGACAGTCGTGACCTTGACCGCTGTTCCGGATGAGGAGGCGCTGTTCTCCGGATGGAGCGGCGATATCGAGTCGGAGGAATCTGAAATCGCGGTCACCATGGACATGGATTACACGGTCCAGGCCCTCTTCTCGACGGACATCAGCGGCTATGACCCGGACTTCTCCATCAAGGGCTGGGCCACCGAGGCCGGCGGCACCACCGGCGGGGAAGGCGGCCAGACGCTCGTGGTCGGCACCTATCCCGAACTGGTTGCCGCCCTGACCCGCGACGACCCCCTGGTGATCCTGGTCAGCGGCCTGATTACCGGGGTGGGGGATGCCATCCGGGTTCACTCCGACAAGTCCATCCTCGGTATCGGCAGCGATGCCGGCTTTGAAAATCTGGGCCTGCAGATCGGCTGGAACAGCGAATTCGGCCAGATCGGCAATGTCATTATCCGCAACCTCTACTTCGGGGAGGTGGCTGCGCCGACCGACAAGGTGGCCGTGACCTACGGCGGCCATCATGTCTGGATCGACCACTGCGTCTTTGAAAGCCCGCCGACCCCCGACGTCGACAAGTACGACGGCCAGGTGGACATTACCCATGCCGCCGACTATGTGACCGTTTCCTGGTGCCGGTTCATCCAGCACAACAAGAACATCCTCATGGGGCACAGCGAGGGCAACGGGGACGAGGACACGGGGCACCTGCGGGCCACCTTCCACCACAACGAGTTCCGCAACACCAAGAGCCGCAACCCGAGCGTCCGCTTCGGGACGGTACATGTATTCAATAATTACTACAACACCATCTCCGACTACGGGATCGCCTCCCGCCTGGAGGCCCAGGTGGTGGTGGAGAACAACTACTTCTTCAACGTGCTGGAGCCGATGAACGCCGACTCCGGGCTGAGCGATATCCCCGGCCACATCCGCGGCGAGGAGACCAATGTCTACATCGACTGCGGTCCCAACAGCATTATCTCCGCGCCGGCCACCTGGATTCCCCCCTACGCCTACATCCTGGACGACGCGACCGCCGTCCCCGCCGCCGTCGACCAGTACGCCGGCACGGGGGTGGTCACTTTCGGGCAATAAACCGGTAAATTTCCGGAGGCTGGCCTTCCATATTGACGGATGCCGGGTTGAGGGTTGCGTCCGCGGACGCCATGGGCTTTATTGTAGAATTCCGTTTCCCGGGTTTCCGGGTACCGTTTCACCCCTCTCGCAATTTTCCAACAAGCATCCCCACTGATGAAGTACATGCAACGATTCACCTTAACCATGAACCTGGTTCTTCTGGGCTCGGTCGCCGTCTCGGCAGCCACCCTGGAGGAACGTTACCCGCTGGCCAGCGATGCCTTCGAGCTGGTCCGGGAATCCCCCCTGATCCACAACGCCATCGTCGACGACCAGTACCTGGAGCGACTGGGCGACGAACCGGCCAGCGAGGACGGCCTGCGGGCCAGGCTGGGCTCCTCGGCCTTCCGCAGTTTCGGGGAAACCCATTCCGTCCGGGTGGAGCTGGTGCCCCCGACGATCACCGACCGGGCCCAGGTCATCCTGGCCTACCAGACCGACTGGAAGCACTTCACCGAGCTGCCGACCGGCGGCCCGCCCCAGAACGACCCGGTCCTGCTCGGCACCGGCCGGGATTCGATGTGGCACCGGGTCTTCTACGGCGGGACCGATGACCCGGAAGCCCACCAGGCCTTCGAGGAGTTGCTGGAGAAGCGGAAGAACTATCCCTCCAACCGCCGTTACGAGCTGGATCCGGAATTCGTGGCCCTGGCCGAGAAGTATCTCCCGACTCGTCCCCTGAAGGAGGTCCGGGCCGATGTCATGGACCACATCGAGGACCTGGTGGAAGCCTTCGAGCCCTACGGGGCCCGTGTCCTGGAGGATCCCCAGCTGGGCAATTTCGGGGCCAAAATCACCGACAACCTGTATTTGTACATTCGCGACTTCCCGGAGGAGGCCCCGACCCGTTTCCGGCACGATCCCTTTTTCTGGCTGGTTGTTTCCGGCGGCCCCAAGTCCATGCCGAGTGACTACATCCCGGCCTTCCCGGGAGCGGAAGGCATGGGCGCCATGGCCACCGGGGGACGCGGGGGCCAGGTCATCTATGTGACCAACACCAATCCCGACGGCCCGGGCAGCCTCAAGGAGGCCATCGAGACGCCCGGCAAGCGGATCATCCTCTTCAATGTCAGCGGCCAGATCGACTTGCCGGACGAAACCTGGATCGAGCACGGCGACCTGACCATGATCGGCTTCAGCGCTCCCGGCGAGGGTGTGGAGGTCAACGGCCGGCTCTGCATGGCCGCCAGCAATGTCATTCTCCGGGGGATGCGTTTCCGACTGCGTCCCCCGATGATCAAGGACGGCATGAGCACCCGCGGACGGCTGCACAACATCATTTTCGACCACTGCAGCTTCTCCTACGCCAGCGACGAGCTGCTGCGCATGATCGGGGGCGAGTCCTCCTTCTACGGCTTCACCATCCAGTACTGCCTCCTCGGGCCCGGGCTGGCCGGGCTGGGCGACCATCCCTACGGGCCGGAAGTGGGCGGATACGGGACCTTCCACCACAACCTGTTCTACAACACCCTGAGCCGCTCGCCGGAGATCGACTGCATTCTCATCGACTGGCGGAACAACATCATGGCCAACATGCGCAGCGGCCACTCCCTGCGTCCCCACAACCGCTTCAACATGATCGGCAACTACATCGTCCAGATTCCGGGCAATCCCAACCAGTACAGCTTCGAAAGCAACGACAGCGCGTATCTGGCCGACAACTACGTGGAGCACGGCGACAAGGTCCGCGCCTTCAACAGCGACTACACGAGCAGCTACCTGGAGCAGCCGCACCGGGCCATGCCGGTGACCTGGACCGATCCCAGGGACCTTGAGTCCCTGCTGGTCCCCATCGCCGGCGCTTTCCTGCCGGCCCGGGACAGCACCGACAGGCATTTTATGAAACGGTTTGTCGACCGGGAATCCCTGCTCCCGATCCTTAAGGGAGGGGTCTGGAAGCCGTACGGCAACGAGAACGACAACATGGACCTCTACGAGGAGTGGGAGGACGTCAACTTCCCGCCGCCGCAGGAAACCATGGGCGGGCCCGTCGACACGGACCATGACGGGATGCCGGACGCCTGGGAAGCCGAGCACGGCTTCAACCCCCGCAGCGACCGGGACGGGGCCTGGGACGCCGACAACGACGGCTACACCAACCTCGAGGAGTTCCTCTACCACACCAACCCCCGGGAATTTATCGACTACACCGATCCGGACAACAACCGGCATACGCTGCACGGGGAATAAGGCTCCCCGGTATTGGCGGGGAAATGGTTTGCATGTACCGGTGCGGGATCCTAACTGTCCCGTAGTCAATTCCGGCTACAAACCTGACAACCATGATCCTCACCAACACGGAAACCATTCCCGGTTTGAACATTGTCGAGCACTACGGCCTGGTCTCGGGCAACACGGTTCGGGCCAAGAACATCGGGCGCGACATCGCGGCCGGCTTCAAGAATCTCGTCGGCGGCGAGCTGAAAGGCTACACCGAGCTGCTGGAGGACGCGCGCAACGAGGCCACCAACCGGATGATCGAGCAGGCCGCCGGGATGGGGGCCAACGCCATCGTCAACATCCGCTTCTCCACCTCCGCGGTGGCCCAGGGCGCGGCCGAGCTTTATGTTTACGGAACGGCGGTGAAGGTAGGGTAGGCAGGCCATGGAAGAGGATTTCAACCTGGTCCTGGTGCTGCTGATTTACGCCCTGCCGGTCCTCCTGGCGCTGATGGCCTTTGTGATCGGCGGCCTGATTGAGCGGGCCCATTTCAAGTCCATCCGGACACGGGAGGCCGCTTTTGCCCATTATCCCGCCGTGCCCACCTGCTCCCTCGACGGGGACCGGGTCGTCGGGGAGGCCCGCCTGGTGACCGCCTCCATCGTCGTCTCCCTCGATTACTTCAAGCGCATCCTGGCCGCCTTCCGGAATGTCTTCGGGGGCCGGGTCCGCAGCTACGAGTCCCTGCTGGACCGGGCCAAGCGGGAGGCCATCCTCCGCATGAAGGAACAGTACCCGGAGGCGGACCTGATCGTCAACATGCGCATCAACACCTCCCAGATCGGCACCACCGACGGGCGCAAGAAGGGGATGGGAGCGGTCGAGGTCCTGGCCACCGGGACCGTGGTCCGCTACCAGTCCTAGTACCGGAAACTTCCCTCCCATGAAGTACGTCCAGCGCGACCCGGGCCAGTCGGCGGAGAACAGCAGCGGGGGAGGGACCCGGGGGACCCTGCGCGAGCTGCTGACCCTGACGGCCCTGGTCTGCCTGGCCATGACCGTCCTGTACTTCGGCATCGCCTTCCTGACCGATCTCGCCGTGGCCGGGATCTCCGTCGACCGGGAGCGGCGGATGTTCGGCGGCTTCAGCCCGGCCATCGCCACGGGGAGCGAAATCCCGGAGCAGTACGCGGAGGAGTGGGCCCTGCTGGAATCCGTCCTCGGGAAGCTCAGCCACCATCCGGGCGTGGTGGCCCTTGATTATCGCCTGGTCCTCATGGCGGAGGATGAACCGAACGCCTTCGCCATCCCGGGCGGCACCATCGGCGTGACCAGCGGCTTGCTGGATTCCCTCGAGGGGGAGATCCCGATGGCCTTTGTAATCGGCCATGAACTGGGCCACTTTGCCCACCGCGACCACCTCAAGGGCATGGGCCGGCGGATCGGTTTCTCCATCGCGGTGCGGGTGGTTTTCGGGGGCGGGATCGATTCCATGACCAGCAAGGGCGCCGAGCTGATGCTCCTCAGCTACTCGCGCAAGCAGGAAACCCTGGCCGATGCGTTCGCCATGGAATGCCTGGACGCCGTTTATGGCCGCCACGATGGGGCGGGGCAACTCTTCGAGATCCTTGACCAATCCGCGGACCTGCCCGACTGGGCCTACATGTTCTCCACCCACCCGGACAGCCAGGCCCGCCTGCGCCTGCTCTCCGAGAAGTGGCGCTGAATCAGGCTTCCCCGAAGGCCGCCAGGAGCATGGCCGTGGTCCGCAGGTAGGCCCGGAAGGCCGTCCGGCCCTCCCCGGTCAGCTTGAGCGAGGTCCGCGGTTTTCCCTCCCGGAATTCCTTGTGGACCGCCACGTAGGCCTTCTCTTCCAATTTCCTTATGTGGGAGGAGAGGTTGCCCCCGGTCATGCCCGTCTGGCCTTGCAGAAAGACAAAATCCATCTCCTCCACCGCGGCCAGGCAGGCCACGATGGCCAGCCGCGCCGGCTCGTGCAGGACCTTGTCCAGCGAGGCCAGCTCCTTGGGATCGAAGTCAAAGAGTTTCATTCCCCGGCCTCCTCTTCCGCACGGCGCGGATACTCCTTCAGGAACCGGGTTAGATACACCATCCCCGCCGCCAGCGGGACCAGCCCGCTGACCACCAGCAGGGTCCAGGGCTCGAACCCGGCCAGGGCCCCCGCCAGACCGATGACCAGCGCCAGGATCCCATATACCGCCAGGCGCCGTAATTGCAGCAGGGCACCGCTGAGAAGCCCCGCCGTCCCGATGATGAAGGCCGGAATTCCCGCCGATATCCGGCTCATCACCGCAGGACTGCCGCCCCCGGTCATCATCCAGATTCCCACCCCCGCCATCAGCAGGGCCGCTCCTCCGGCCAGGACCAGCAGCATCAGCCCCTCGCGCTCCTGCTGCCGGCGCTCCTCCGTGAAGACCACGCTCCCCAGCCGCGGCTCCACCAGCTGCTTCCGCAGCAGGCTCCACAGCACCAGCCCCAGTGCCGGGCAGATCGGCGACAGTGCAAAATAGCCCCATTGCCAGGCCAGTCCCATTCCCGTCACCGAAAGCCCCGCCACCAGGTCCAGGCTCCCGTCCCCCCAGTATACCGCCCGGATCCGTTCCTCCAGGCCGCTGTTCATTGATTTTGCGTCTAAGCTACACATAACTTTGTAATACAAACCTAATTGTCGCGCAGATGTCAAGGCGAAAAGGAGGGGGGGTGGACCGGGAGTCGTGTCGAGCGGCTCAGCCTTTTTCGGGAAGGGGAACCGGGTCTGGGGCGACGAAGGGGGAGAGGACGGCCCCGTTATCCTCATCGAAGGGAAGGGGAATGAGGAAGCGGAAGCGAGGCAGGTACTCGTCGCGGACCAGGGCGCGGGCGGAAAAGCGGACGAACAAAGGATTATCGAGATTCCCGAGGGGAAGGGAATAATTGAGGGTCCGCCGGTCGGTGGCTGGGGTCACGGCGACCGAGTCATCAGCCTGCCAGGATTCGAGATCGGTGGAGGTCTCGGCATCGATGTCGACGGGCCGTGGGGAGGCTAAGCGGAAAGACCCGGCCAGTTCCCCTTCCGGTACCTGGTGTTCCGCGGTGGGTTGCTGCTCAACCGGTACGGAGGCGTAGAGATCGGAGACATCCACGAGCAAACCGTAGACGAAGACAATAAGGGAACCATTGTCCAGGTAAGGGGCGCTGATGGCGCTGCCGGCCGGCAGCTTGAGGGGCCTGAAAAGGGTGTTGAAGTTGGAACTGTAATTGAGGGTGGTGGTCCATATCTGGCCCCCAACACTATTGCCGGCATGCCGGATATTGAGGGACTTGTCCGCTGCCACGGCATCCCAGTAATCTGAAAAGGCGACATGCTCCAGGATGAAGACCTTGTCCGCCGGAACCTCCCAGAGGATGGGATAGGATCCACCCAAGTCGGCGGTCATGCGAATCTGAACCGATTCGACAGCAGCCTGGGAGGTGTGCGTGAAGGACAGAAGAAGGAATACACCGGCGAGAATGAGGAGCCGGTAACCGAAGTGTTTTGAATGTGATTGAGAGATCATGACAGGCCTAGAATGCATGGATGTGAGGGAGGGACAAGACCGGAACACCCTGGCCTGGCGGTGGCCCGGCTGAACCGGTCAGGCGCGAATACCGTTGCCACCCGGTGACGGAAGCGACATCAGCATTATTCATGCGTCGATTGGTAATCTCTCTTTCATGGATGGCGGTATGGATTCTCTCGGGATGTGGCCGGGGCGGGGAGGGGCCCACCGCCTATGACAACACGGAGGAGGTGGAGGCCTACTACGCGGCACACCCGGAGCTGTTCACCCGTACGGACCGGAGCCAGCTCCCGGGCAACCTGGATTGGGAGGATGGCAGCGGACTGACGCCCTTCGGGGATCCGGCGGCGAAGCGGGGCGGGCAGCTGCGGCTGCGGCAGGCCCGGCTGCAGTCGACCCTGCGGGTGGTGGGGCCGGAGGCGAACGGCAGCCTGCGGGGAATGCTCTGGCAGGCCAACATGGTGTTCCTGGTCCACCGGCATCCCTGGGAGGACGGGTACTACCCGGGGCTGGCCCGGCGCTGGGCCATTGATCCGGAAAACCGGAAACGGCTGTTCTTCGAGCTGGATCCGGACGCGCGCTGGAGCGACGGACGGCCCTTCACCGCGGAGGACCTCTTCTTTTCCTTTTACCTCCTGCTTTCCCCGCACATCCAGGACCCGGCGATCAACCGCGTCTACGAGGAGAACTTCAGCAATATCACGGACTACGGGGACGGGATCCTGTCCATCACGCTAAGCAAGCCGACTCCGGATCCGCTGTATTCGCTGCAGACCATCATCCTCTTCCAGCGGGAGTTCTACCGCGAGTTCGGTCCCGACTACGTGGAACGGTACCATTCCCGATTCGCCCCGGTAACGGGTGCCTACACGCTGGACCCGGAGGACATCGTCCGCGGCCAGCGGGTCACCTTCCGTCGCCTGGACAACTGGTGGGCCGATGAGAAGCCGTTCTTCCGTCACCGCTTCAACGCGGACCAGATCACTTACGTGGTGGTGCGGGACGACTTCAAGGCCTTTGAATCCTTCCTCAACGGCTCGCTGGAGTGGTTTCCCCTGAACCAGACCGAGCTCTGGTACGACCGCTCGGATGCGCCGGCCATTCGCGACGGCTATGTCGAGCGGGCCCAGGTCTATGACCTGATCCCGGCGGGCAGCGACGGGTTCTTCATCAATTCCGCCCAGCCTCTGCTGGATAACCGCGACCTCCGGGTCGGCATCCAGTACGCCATCAATTACGACCGGGTCAACGAGGAGATTCACCGCGGCGACCGTCGCCGAATCCGCTCCTTCACCGACGGGTATGGCAAGTACGACGACCCGGACCTGCGGGCCCGGCCCTTCAGCATTGACCGGGCCCTGGAATGGTTCGGCAAGGCCGGATTTACCGAGCGGGGCCCTGACGGCATCCTGCAGAACAGCGACGGCACACGCCTGTCCTTCACCTTCTCCTCGGATAACTCCGAACAGAACAGCCGGATCGCCGGCGTCATCAAGGAAGAGGCGGAAAAGGCCGGCCTGGAATTGCGCATCGAGCTGCTGGACCGGACGGCCTTCTTCACCAAGGTTTTCGAGAAGAAGCACCAGACCTGCCTCTTCGGCTGGACCACCGGATACGCCACGGTGCCGACCTATGAATGGGAATTGCGGGGCGCCGATGCCGGCAAACCCAAGAATTTCAACACCACCAACATTCAGACCGACCGCCTGGACGCGCTCCTGGCGGAATGGGACACCCTGGATGATCCCGAGGAGGCCTACCAGGTGGCGCACGGGATCCAGGAGGAAATCCATGAATACGCCGCATGGGTACCGGGTCTGACCACGGACTTCACCCGCTGGGGTTACTGGCGCTGGGTCCGCTGGCCAGATTACTTCAACATCCCCAAGTACTTCATGTTCATCGAGAGCGGCGTCTTCTGGATCGACGAGGAGATGAAGTCGGAAACCCTGGAGGCCCGCCGGGAGGGGAGGACCTTTCCGGCCAGGACTGTGGTCTACGACCGCTGGAAGCAATCCGAATAGGAGCTTAGGCTTTTCAAAGCCGGTTTCCTTGTTTTAATCATTTTTAATGTCACTCCGTCACCATCTCCTTACCCTCATCCTTATCCTCAATTCCGGGCCCCTGCCGGCGGCCCCCTTTACCGCCCGGCAGGAAGCCCTCATCAAGCAGGACTATGTTCTCGACCTGATGAAGCAGGTCAGCTCCTTCCAGGTCGCCGCCTACGGGGAGAATGTCCACACCGACTGGAAGGCTGGAACCTTCTATTCCGGGGTCTATGCGGCCTACCGGGCGACCGGGGAAAGCCACTTTTCCGACCAGGCCCGCGCCTGGTGTGAGGCGGCCGGCTGGACGCTGCCGGAAAATCATTTTTTCGCCGACGACATCTGCACCGGGCAGACCTTCCTCGACATCTACCTTGACGGGGGAGAACCCTACATGATCGCCGATGTAAAGGCCTCCCTCGAGGAATACTTCGCCAAGGAGTCCGTGCATTGGAAAGAGGTCGGCTGGCCGGTCTGGCGCGAGGAGGACCAGGAACGGCCCTTCACCGGCCGCAACGCCTGGTGGTGGTGTGATTCCCTCTACATGGCGCCCCCGCTGCTGACCCGGCTCTACGCGGCCACCGGCGACCAGCGCTACCTGGACCTGCTGAACAACTTCTACTGGGACTCGGTGGACTACCTGTTCAGCGAGGAGGAAGGACTGTTCTACCGCGACAAAAGGTTTTTTGATGCAAAAACGCCGGGCGGCCGGCCTGTTTTCTGGAGCCGTGGCAACGGCTGGGTCTACGCCGGCCTGATCCGCCTCCTGGATTACCTGCCCGAGGACGATCCCTACCGTCCACGCTACCTTGAATTGTACCGGAAGATGACCCGGGCCATCGTCCGGTACCAGGGGGATGACGGCATGTGGAGGAGCTCCCTCAACGAGCCCTCATGGCAGCCCTTCAAGGAAAGCAGCGGGACCAGCTTCTTCTGTTTCGGGCTCCTGGGCGGCATCAACCGCGGGTACCTCGACCGCCGGGCCTTCCTTCCGGTAGCCCTGAAGGCCTGGGAAGGCTTGACCGGATGCGTCGACACGAGCGGTAAGCTGGGTTACGCGCAACTGGTCTCCGGCGAACCGGCCAATGTGCGTCCGGAGGACTTCATTGACTACACCCATGGGGCGTTCCTCCTGGCCGCTTCCGAACTGTACCGCATGAACCTCGGCGAGGACGACCTCGAGGCCTTGAGCGACCCGTTTGAGATCCGCCTTCTGGCCCGCGACGGGGCCTGGACCTGGTTCAACGACGAACGGGTGGTCACCGACGGCAACGGGCTCTTTATAGGCGGAGTTGATTCGTCCGGGACCTCCCGGATGGATTACTATTCCCTGGTCCCCGCCCAGAGCCTTTTCGCCTACCAGCGGTATCCCCTCAGCAGTTGGACCGAGAAGGATGACCATAACAACCCGGCTCTCCTGCTGCTCGATGACGGGCAGTCCATCCTTGCCGCCTACGCCAGGCACAATACCGAAAGCAAATGGTATCACCGGACTGGCCGGATCGTGGGCACCCCGGACTGGCGGACCATCGAGTGGGGCCAGGAGCAGGTGGTCGAGGCGCCCTCCCCGGTAACCTACAACAACCTGGTGCAGCTGAGCGGCGAGGACGGCCGGATCTTCAACTTCGACCGCTGTATCGGCTGGAACCCGACCCTTTGGATTTCCGAAGACAACGCCGGCAGCTGGGGTGAGCCGATCGAGCTGATCCGCTCCGGGGATGAGCGGACGCGTCCCTACGTCAAGTATTGCAGCGACGGCCGGTCGCGTATCGACCTTGTCTTTACGGACGCCCATCCGCGCGATGACGCGGACAACAACATCTACCACATGTACTACCAGGGAGGCGCCTTCTTCCGCAGCGACGGCAGCCTGATCAGGACTCTGGAGGATGTCCGCGGGCAGCCCATCATCGCCGCCGAGGCGACCCTTGTCTACTCCGGCAGCGAGGTGGGTCGGGGCTGGGTCTGGGACCTGGAGTACGATGCCGCCGGCCAGCCGTTCCTGGCCTTCATCACCTCCGCCGACGGGGATACGGGCAACGACCTGCGCTATCACCTCGGGCATTGGAATCCGGAATCAGGGCAGTGGAGGCATCAACCGGTCGCCTTCGCCGGCTCCCATCTCTATCCGGCCGAGCAGCACTATGCCGGCGGGATCGCCCTTGTGCCCGGGCAGACGGATCGAATCTTCCTCTCGGCCAATGTCGATCCGGTCACCGGCGAGCCCAACTCAACCGGCCGCTGGCAGCTCTTCAAGGGAACCCGGACCGCCGGGGGCTGGGAATTCCTCCAGCTGACCCATGATGCCCAGGCGGATAACCTGCGTCCGGTGGTGCCCCGGGGAGACGGGGAGACGGTCCTCTGGTTCCGTGGCCGCTATGATACCTATGAGGATTTCAATTGCGCGGTGGTGGGGATTCCTGACACCATGGATTAGGCTTACATGATCATGTCCCTGTCGAAGAAAAAACTCCTAATTGCCGGCCTGCCCATTCTGTGTTGGCTCAGCCTGCACGCACAGAAATCCGAAGTGTTGCCCGGGGATGACCTCGAGGAACAGATGGAGGAACCGCTGGACATGGTCACGGAGGACGGCCCGGGCAATGAATGGCTGATCGCCCCCATTCCCGGTCGTAATCCCACCTTTGGCTGGACCGTGACCCTGCCGGTGGCCTACCTGTACCATCCCAAGGGCGGCGATCCGGGCAACCCGCCCTGGATCACCGGCATCATTGCCTTCTATGCCGAGAACGACAGTTGGGCCGGAGGGGCCTTCCACCGGATGAATCTGGCCAGGGATCGCTACCGCCTTGGCGGTTCCGTGATCTATACGGATGTTGTCTATAATTACTACGGATCGGGCGAATCCGGGGCCGGCGATGACCGTTATCTGGAGTTGAACCAGACCTACGGGATCGGCTTCCTGGAAGGGAAAGTCCGGGTGGCGGACAACTTGTATGCCGGAATCCGGATCATGGGCATGAGCACAACCCTCGAGGATATCCGCGTCCCGGATCTGGATATCGATTTTCCGGACCTGGTCGAGGGCCTGAAAATGCAGATTTTCGACCTGGTCCCCAAGATCGAGTACGACACCCGGGACAACGAGTTCTATCCGCGCCGGGGATCCTACATCCTGGCCCAGGTCAACATCAGCGCCGAAGGCTGGGGCAGTGACTTCGACTACCAGATCTACGAGGCCTCCTGGAACCAGTACTTTACCCTCGCGGAGAACCAGGTCCTGGCCTGCCGCCTGGCCGGCAAGTACGCCAGTGGCGATGTGCCCTTCTTCAAGCTGCCGGCCGTCGGGCAGGATGGTGATTTCCGGGGCTATGTCATGGGGCGCTACCGGGACAAAGTGCTCTTCTCCAGCCAGGTCGAGTACCGGATCCGGCTGACCGAGCGGCTCGGCCTGGTGGCCTTCGGCGGTCTCGGGGGGGTGGCCCCGGAATGGGATGAGTTCGACAAGATCCTGGCCAGTTACGGGGCCGGCGTCCGCTGGGTCCTGGCCAAGGAGAACAACATCAGCTTCCGTGTGGACGTGGCCCGGGGCGGTGACAACACCGAGATCTACCTCGGGGTCGGGGAAGCCTTTTGAGCAGCGCCGGCCGGCGGGCCTTCAAACCGCATTGACGGCTTGTTTTAGCCACCATCATGCGGTACCTTGCCGCTGGATTTGTAAACGCTTGAGCGGGCCCGGATGAGTGAGGAAAATGAATTACTAAGACGGTTGTTCGACCTGTTGGAGGAGTATTCCCGTGAGCGGAATTCCCCGCCCCTGCTGGAGTACCATCCACCGGCCGAGCTGCAGGAGCTGCTCGAGCTGGACCGGCCGGCCGGGCAGCAGGACTGGGACCTCCTCTTCGACTGGATTGAAAAATATCTTCGCTACGGGGTGAAAACCTCCTCGCCGGCCTTCCTGAACCGCCTCTGGTCGGGGGCCAACCCGCCCTCCATCCTGGCCGAGATGATGGTCGCCGCCACCAACACCTCCGCCGATTCCTACGAGTCGGCCCCGGTTTCCATCCTCTACGAGAAACACATGATCCGGGAAATGCTCAGGCTGGCCGGCTTTACCCACGGGGAGGGCCAGATGACCACGGGCTCCAGCAACGCCAACATGGTGGCCATGATGTGCGCCCGCAACCTGCTCCCCGAGAGGATCAAGGAAGACGGCCTGAGCGGGAGCCGGAAGCTGTACGCCTTCGTCAACAAGGACGCCCATTACTCGATGGACAAGGCGGCCAACATCCTCGGCATCGGCACCGGGAACCTGGTCAAGATCCCCTTCAACGAGCGCGGGGAGATGCGGGTCGGGGAGCTGGAAACCGCCATCCGCAAGGTCGTCCGCGAGGGCGGCATCCCCTTCTTCGTGGGGCTCACCGCCGGGACCACCGTCCGCGGGGCCTACGACCCGATTCCGGAAGTATTGTCATTGCGGGACAAATACAATTTCTGGCTGCATGTGGACGGGGCATGGGGCGGGGCGGCCATCATGAGCGACCGGCTGCGGGAGAAATTCATGCCGCGGCTCAACGAGGTGGACTCCTTCACCTTCGACTTCCACAAGATGCTGGGCTCGGCCCTGATCTGCAACATCCTCCTCCTCAACAACAGTACCCACACTCTGGGGACAGCCCTGGCCGCCGGCGACACCAGTTACCTCTTCCGCGACTCGGACGACAACGAGGTGCTGGACCTCGGGTCCGTCTCCCTCCAGTGCGCCCGCCGGGTCGACGGCCTGAAGATGTTCCTGGACTGGAAGTTCTACGGGAAGGAGGGATTCGGGAAGCGGGTGGAGCATTACCTTGACCTGATCACCTACGCCGGGGAGCTGGTCCGTTCCACCCCCGAGCTGGAGCTGGTCGCGCCCCGGACCTCCTTCAACCTCTGCTTCCGCTACAAGGTTCCGGAAGGGAATGCCGAGGCCTTCAACCGGCGGCTGCGGAACGCCCTCTATCATCGCGGACAAGGGCTGGTGGCGATCGCCTACGTGGAGAAGAAGCTGGTCCTGCGCCTGGTCATTTCCAATACGCAGGTGACGCGGGAGACGCTGGAGGAATTGTTCGACCGGCTGGTCTCGATCGGCCGGGAACTGGTGGAAACCGGTCTGCAAGGGACCGAGGGGGGCATGGATCCCTCCGGCGAGGGCTGTGGACCAGCCTGTGGTTGAGCCGGCCGGGTCCGACCCATGGTCTGCCTGCAATTGCAGATAGGATTGGTCATAAGCGAACCGGATTGATTATCCTCAAGGACCATGAAAAAGTTCCTGCTCTGGACCATT
>CAJXMX010000083.1 GCA_913056355.1 uncultured Opitutales bacterium | reverse complement strand
CCGATGGCGTACTCCTCCACATCCTTGGCAACTACTGCCCCGGCGGCGACGATCGAACCATTACCGATCCTGATACCGGCAATGATAATGGCCCCATGGCCGATCCATACATCATTCCCCACAATTGTCGGCAAATCTTCCCCCCGTCCGGAATCCCATACACTCTTCCCTACAATGTCGATCCGGTGGTCATGCCTGCCGACAAAGGACACGTTCCGGGCAATCAGGACGTGATTACCGACCATCAGGTCGCTCTCGATCACGCATCCTCTGCCGAACTGGACATTGTGCCCGAGCTCAATCCGCCTGCCTGGGCTGTTAACCACCAGGTCAAATGGGGCACGGAGAAATCCCTTTCGCTTTACCCACGGATACCGGAGACCGAACCAGATGCAGGACCTGAAGTAATTTATAAAGCACCTGATGAAATTGGAAATGCTTCCAGCGTCGTGCTTTGTGTTAGTCTTTGGGAACCAGGTTCGCAACGTGGTCATGTTTCACCTATCGGGATTGAAGCTTCCTGGACAGCCACCTGAACCTGTTCATGAGCGACTTGCTATACATGGTATCCTCCAGGGTTATATCGTAGTCAGAAAACGGTGAACTGGAATCCGGGGTTCTTGAGAACTGTGAGATGTCCCCCACCGGCCTGTTCATGAACGGTGAGGAAGCCGTGTTGGTCGCTGCATCTCCGGATCCCAGGTTGGATATCAGGTTTGCGCCCGGTACGACTGCCAATCCGTTGTTCACCCAACAGGTCAGCATCCACCTGTAGAACCAGCTTTGAATCTCGCCGCTGTAGGTCTTATCTAAGATATGCCGCCAGTACAGCCGGGCTCGTGGATTGGGAAACAGCCGGTTGAACTCCGGACTCTTTCTCAGGGTGAGCCACTCATCACGCTCAACCAACAGCTTTCTCCAGGCGCGTGCCCATGTCGCCCAGCCCCAGCAGTTATGGTACCGGCAAAAGAAATACCGCAGCCGGTCAGTGTTCAATAGGGGAAACAAGTTGGTCCCGGAAACCGAATAGATGTCTTCAGCATCTGCAAACCGGTCCAGCATCTCATCGGTAAAGTCGATAAACCCGGGCCCCGGCAGGCAATCGTCCTCCAGTATGATTGCCTGCTCCGTTTGCTCAAATACCCAATTCAGTCCCGACTTGATTCTCTTGTATACTCCCAGGTTCGTATCGGAAGTTAATTTGTGTAATATGAACCGTTGCTTAAGCGAATCCAACTGCTCAAGGACCAATCGGACATTTTCTACATCATCAGGCCTGTTTGGCCGGGGTCCATCAATTATCGCGAAAATTGTTCTACCGGAATATTCATGAAGTGTCTCCAGTTGGCGCTGAAGAAGATCAGGTCGGTTAAAGGCGATCAGGACTATTGGATTGGGCATCTTCGGAATGACAGGCTTTGCAGAATACGAAACCGATCTGATCACTAATTGAACAGTCTAGGGAAAAGCATTTCCAAATAGATTCTCATCATGCTGTACCACCAGAATCCCCTTCCTTTGACTTTTTGAAAATTCCGTAATTCCTTGGCAGTAATGCGTTTAGGGTCTTGGAAGGATTTCCAGCGTTGCGTCAGGGAGCGGTTCGCATCACGCCATGCCGGTATCCCGTTGCGGGGGCATTCGGCAACGTATCCAGCTGTTAACCATACCGGAATCGACTTTTGCCTGGCCCGGAATCCGTAATCAAAATCACCGAAACTGTGCCGGTACTCTGGGCTGAGATTTCCAAGTTGCCTGAATGCATTGCGAGAAACCAGCACTACATTGCCATTGAACGTTTGGACAGATTGGGGTGATCCCGAAGGTGAAATGATCCTTTTGTCCATCCTCCCTCCATAGGTTGCAATTTTTTCGCCAGTGGAGCTCCCCGACACGAAGCATGCACCGACTACAATACCGGCTGTTCCGATATCATTCAATTGACTATCCAGTGTTCCGCTCAGCTGCTTGATGGCATCCGGCTCCAGATTTGAATCGTCATTAAGCCATAGGTATGCATCAAAATCCTCCCGACTGGCCTCCTCCCAACAGCGTCTCATTCCCTGATTCCAGTACAATGTGCCGTCTCCCCTTATTACATTTACGGTTGGGAATCTGGTATGGACGGCTAGAGCGGTTCCATCGGTTGAACCGTCGTCAACAAGAAACACACTTATCTCCGTTTTTTCTGGCAGTTTTTGGGAAAAGAGGTTCTCCAGACAGGCCAGCGTGCAGGCTTTCCTGTTGTGAACTGTCATTAACACACCAATCCTCATGGACAATCTGGCAATCGGCTGGAGTTTCCATCTATCCCTTCTCCACCGAAAATTGAATCATATGGGAGGAAATTACCCGCTCCATATTTCTCTGCCAACTGAGCGCCCATTCGATAGAACCGCTTCCGCTCAGCAGCCATTTTTTCCAATGTCCGGCACCGGATTTCGTCCGGAGAAATCGTCAACTTGAGGGCATTTTGAACTGCAATCCTAACCCTATGGCGACTGGGTTGAGCGACAATCCAGAAATCCTCGTCATAATACTTGAACCGTCCCCCGCGCGACTTCGTGGAGACAACAGGTAATCCGCAGAGCTGATACTCCATCGAGGCCCACATGGCACCTTCTCTTCTGGAAAGGGCCAATCCACATCTACTCTGATTGTAGAGATGTCTGACCTCCGGGGATCCAAGAAAGCTTCGGTTGAAGCTAACGTGGCTCAATCCCGGATACTCCTGATGCAAGTCGTAAACATTTGTACCAACTTTATAGGTAACCACAAACAAGCTTCGCAATTCCTCGACCAGATGCAATCGTTTGAACGGGGCCAGGGCAGCGGCATAAACCGCATCGAAAAGTTTCTGCGGCTTGGCCTCCTCGACAAAGAACTTATGCTCGTTGCAAAGCATATTCTGGTTGGCGTAAATGGCGGAGATACCGCAGGAGCGAAGATACGCCCATTCGCTTAGCTCGTTTGTGCAGACTATCAGCTTATATATGCTCTTGCGCTGATTTGTATGGAATCTTCTGGCCCACTTCCAGAAGTTCTTTGCCCAGACATTGCCCGGTAAAAAATAGAAAACCACCTTGAGCCCACTGAAGGTGTCCAACTTTTCCAACGCACCAAATGAGCACATTCCTATCGTTCGCCCACTATCGAGAAAGTATATCCTATTGTATTTCATCGATCCTTGTCTCCCTCAGGCATTCGATTCAGGAAAAACGATGCAAATCCGCGTGGATAGGGTAATTGGATTTCAACTTTCTAACGTGGTCCGGCTGGGTTGATTCTGGCCCCTGCCATAATGTCCGCAGCTTCCGGCTGTTTAGCCAGCCTTGTGAAGGAGGGCGTTGGCGGCATAAATCTCGAGCGTTGCCGGTTGTAGTTAATCGCTAGGCCTATCAGGACAAAAAGTAGTAAACCTCCCGAATTGTTCATCGGGTAGTCCCCAATCACGAATCCGCAAATCCCGAAGGTGAGCAGGAACGGCTGCAGGACGTCATGCATCGCGGTACCCTTCGGCCACTGAATCTGGATATTCCTGTAAACAAGGAGATGAATATAAAAGAAGATAAGGGGACCGATGACCAGCCCATAGACTCGCAACAGCCAGAGGAATCCATGGTGCGGTCCGTTCAGCCAGAGGAATCCCTTGAGCGGTCCTACTGTGAGCGTAAAGTGACCGGATGGATCCGGAAGGACTGTGACCACGCCGATTGGGTTAAATGAATAGTCCATCGCACTTTTCCAGAGCATGGATCGCTCAGCAAGGAATTTGGCGGTCACCATTTCCTTGATTTCCATCAAGTTAAACTCCGACAAGTCTCCAATTCCGGATGTATCACGGTCCTTGGTGATTCTTTGGTAAATCTCTCTCATGTCGTAGTCGTAATTGAAGAATTGGGGACTGATCGCCAGACCGATGGTAAAGATGGGGACGATCCAATACAACTTGGGCATCTTTTGAAGAATCGGAAGTCCAACGAAAATGCTCAGGACGGATACCAAGATCATGACTTTCGTCCAATACGTGGAGAAAAGGAACATGAAGGCAATTGCACAGGCAATGACGACAGCCAGAACTGTCAGAAAAGCACTTCGGCTTTTGAAAAAATGCCAGACCAACGGAATCCCGATCATGGCAAAGACAAACATGGCTCGACCCGCCCGAACATCCAGTTGTGGGAGGACCATGAAAACCGAGTAGAATGCCAACAGAATGAAAATGGATTTTCCGTAAACATCCAGTTCAGCGGGATGGACCTTCAGGTTGCCGATGGCCAGGGCCAGAAAGAGGAATACAACAATCGCTCGGTTGGATGTGGTTAAGCCGCTGTATTGGTAATAAATGAGATACTGGAAAACGGAAAAAACGACCAGTAGAACAGGTATCAGGAAGATCCTTATAGTTCCCGCAATGTCGCTAATGTAGTTTCTCAGGACAAAAAGCCCGCAGAGAACCAGTGCGCTGTTGTATAGTCCCAAATTAACAAAGCCGAGCCGAAAGCTGCTGAATGAATACACAAGATCCCGGGTGGCAATCTCGCCGATGCTAAGGTCCACACTATTCGCTCCAATTGTGGCCAGGACAGAACAAAGCACTATTCCAATCACGAAGTAGGATCTGTTGAAGAACAACAATCCGACACAGAAGGTAAAAATCGGGATATTGATGGCCACGGGAATGGCATCCAGTGTCATGGTGGCCACCAGCAGGAAGCTTAGCAGCATCACCAACGACCCGATCAACACCAGGGTCGAAGTCATGGGCTGCGGTCTGTAGGGCTTGGGCGGTTTTAGTGCTCGGGAGGGGAGATTCATCAAATTGTTAACAGGAGTCGTTCAAATTCACAGCTTCCCGGAAGGTTTCAAGGTACTTTTGCACAACAATCCGGGGTTCCCAGAGGCGAAGGGCCCGTTCCCGGGCTGCCAGTCCCATTTCGCGGCGCAAATCCGGGGAACTGGCGATCTCTGAAATCCTGGCTGCCAGGGCCGAGGTGTCGAACGGGGGAACCAGGAATCCGGTCACCTGATCCTCAAGAACGGAGCCCAGCCCCCCAACATCGAAGGCCACCACGGGACATCCGCAGGCCTGGGCTTCCGTCCCGGTCTGGGGGAGGTTGTCCATGCGGGATGGCACGACCATGACATCCACGGCGGAGTAGAGCTGGGCCAGGGCCAGGTCATCTGTCAGCCGGCCGGCGTAATGGACTGGAAAACCCCAGTCCGGGGCGTTGGCTGGACGGGATTGGCCAAAAACGACAAGGTCAAATTCTCCATTCTTTTCCTGCAGTTTGCCCACCGCCCCAGCAAGGAGGTCGAAGCCTTTCCTGCCGGAAACATCCCGGCCAATCGCTCCGAAGAGGATCAGTTTCCTGTCCAACGGAAGATTGAATGCCTTTCGGGCAGCTTCCACCGGCCAGGGGCGGTAAATGTCCAGATTCAGACAATTGGGAATCGTCCGGACCGGAAAATCCTCCATGAGGGCGCTTTCGCGGACGCAATACTCAAGCCACTTGCTGGGGGTGATAATGTGAAAAGGCTGTTTCCAGTGCTTTTTTTTCCGTTTCCACACCCAGTAGTCCAGGTCGATGAGAGGGAGCCGGCTGCGGTTCCGGGATGAGTTGTAGCCCGTCCTCCAGTCCGCATTTTCGTCAACGGAACTGTAGTGTTCAACTCCGGCAAAAGCCCACATGTCGTGGAAGGTCCAGACGATGGGTTTCCGAATCCGGCCAATTTGGGGTATGGACATGAATTCCCCGCCGACAAAGTGAATGTTCACCACATCCGCATCCGAGGAGTTGATTTCATCGACAATTCCCCGGGTACCGAAGAGCCCGATTGAAAAGGGATCGGCAAGTCCCCTGGTGGCCAACCGGGTCATCCGGTAGGCCAGCTTGCTTTTCAGGGGAAGGAAAATGCGCGCCAGACTCCGAGGTTGGCCGACAACGCGGTTTTCATCTCCAATCTTCATGTACACACGCATCTGGCTCCCGCTGCCCTGTTTCATCAGGGCATGGTGCAGGCGGTGTGCGGCACGGTAAGCTCCACCCCCTAGGTCCTTGGTTGATATGATCAGGATTTTCACTTGGTGACCGCCTCCCCGCGCTTCAGCCAGTGGCTGAGGTCCTGTCCAAGCAGATCTTCCAGTTTCCCGATTTCGGGTTGATATCGTTCTTGCAGGTAGAGCCGGCTTTCCGGATCCAAGACCGGCTTGTAGCTGTTCTTGCCGGCAATGTACTGTTTGACCTTGGTCCGGGTTCGCTGGCTGAATGTCTTCTTAAAGAGCCGTTTGATCAGACTGTCCCGGTCCAGAACATCCTTGATCAAGTTCTCATTCTGAACCTTCGACTCCTTGAAACGCTTCCCGAGTCGCGGCGAGAAGTGCTCATCAACGCCAATAAAGGAAAGGACTTTCTGGAATGTCGCCCGGGCATCATCCCGCCACTGGTCGTAGAGCAGAATCAGGAACTGCTCGCGGGGAAACCGCGTAAAGTATCTTTCCAGCTGTTCGGAATAAAGCCCGGCCTTAAAGTAATGAAATCCCCACCACCAGTTTTGCGCAATACGCTGTTCTTCCAGGTTAAGGGCTTTCCTGAAGTTCCTTTCCGGTTCGAGTCGGGCCCTCAGGTTGAGCACATAATTTGAAAAGGCCCGGTCGACGGGATTCCTCAGTAAAACAACGAAGCGGCAGGCGGGCAGCTGCTCCCTGATACTATCTGCTGCAAATGGATCATACAGGTAAACCGGTGAGGATTCTCCCCTCGCCTGTTCCTCGCCGGCCTCCCGGAAGAGATCCATGTAAGCATTCCAGTCATGGACAAAATCGCGATGATAGGCAGGACCAATGGTCGACGGGTCAAAACGCATATTACCGTGACAAAGCGAAAAATAGTTGGGCTCCTTCTGGGCGGTCATGAAAACCTCCGGATGTCCTCGAAGATGTTCATGGAGGGCCGTAGTGCCAGCCTTGGCAGCTCCGATGATCAGGAATGTCGGTGGTTTCTCCATAGAATGGCTTACTGATTCCAGATTCCCCTTGCCGATCCATCCAGCACCCGGTTGAACTGGACCTGCCTCAAGGCACCGGTCAGGACGTTGGATAGGATTAGGCCGTAGACAATTCCCTGGATGCCAAAGATCCTGGCCAGGAAAATGGCCACCGGAATATACAGGAGGATGTTGGTCAGGGCGGTATAGGTAGAGAGTTTGATCTTTCCGATGCCATTCATGAGCGTGGTGTAGATCGTGCTATAGATTTTTGCCACGGCGAAGAGGCTGAGGACCAGCACCAGGGATTGCGGGACAATCGTCTGCTTATTGATCCAGATCGGAATCAGAACAGGCGCGATGAAATAGAGGATCAGCGTTCCCAGAACCGACCCACCGAGCAGCAGCAACATGAATCGTTCGGTCTTCCGGAGCCATTTGTAGTCTTCCCGCACAAAGGCGTCCGTTGCTGCAGACCAGACCGGCATGTTGAAAATGCTGAACACCAGGATGACCACGCTGACATACTGCAGCGCGATGAAGTACGGGGTGACCTCCGCCGGTCCGAACAAATGGGCGATGATTAAGCGGTTGGTCTGGTAGAGAACGATAGCGGCAACCTGAATCAGGAAGAAGCGGAACCCGAGATCGGTCAGGTCCCGCGTCAGCCGCCAGTCGACCGCCTTGAAACTGGGCCGTAGTTCCGGATATTGGAAGGTGAAGGCGACAAGGGAAAAGACCAGGAAGACCAGTAGCGGCGAAATGCTGAGAATTAATCCGATCCGCACCAGGGACCCACTGGAATCATAGAGGCTGAGCAGGATGATCCCGACCAGCGAAAGAAGGTTGGAAAAGAGCAACGTCGCCCCGGCGAAGGCCGGTTGCTGTTTGGCCAGGTAAATGATGCGGATATTCTCGAATATGAACCTGATGAAAAAGCACCCGAAAACAATGAGAACCACGGTATTCAGTTCATCCCGGTATCCTGCCTCAGCGTTAAGAATCGTGGTCCATGGAATGTGACGGTAGAGCGCGAAGAAAACCAAGAGGATCAAACCGAAAATCAAGCCCAGAAGCGCGTAGGTCGTGCTGACATAGGACCGGCCAAGTTTGGTGTCACCAACCGCCAGCGCGGCGGTCAGCTTGTTCCGCAAGCCATGTCCCAGCCCGACATCGAACAGGGCGAACCATGTAATGACGGAGAACAAGGTGATCCAGATCCCATAGGATGTCTCGTTCAGGTACGCCAGTGAATACCTGACGATGAAAAGGTTTACCAGGACCTGCAGGGCGCGGATGACAAACAACGCCACGACATTCTTCCTGGCCTGGAGGGAACGTGTGTTCCCCTTGGTCAGGAACGATGCGATGTAAGACTGGAGATGTGCCAGTGCCATGGTATGGGCGTATTATACCTTGCGAAACGTGAAGTCGGCCTGGAGCAGTTGACCTGTCTCGTTGTCGGAGAATCCAGGTTCGATTCCAACTACCTCGAATCCGCGTACTGTCATGTAGGACAAGATTTCATCCATGGTTGAACTCCCCTTGTACAAGGGAACCAGAGAGACCTCGAGTTGAACGAACGTGCAGTAGTTCAGGGAGTTTGATGCCCCCTCGAGGACGCTTTTCTCATACCCCTGCGTATCAATTTTAAGCCAGACAGTATTGTCGCCTTCCACAACTGTGGAAAACAAGTTGTCCAGGCGTTCTATGTGGATCTCCCGTTCTCCAATATACTTGGACTGGGGGGCTGCCTGGTGATGGCTCGGGAGCATGTCCAGGATGGAACTGCTGGTGACATTATTGGCGATATGGATGACTTTTCTCCCCGATTCATTCCCCAGAGCAATCTTCTTTAGAATCCAGTCGGGATCGCCGGAAGCTCTTTCTTCCAGGTGGCCGAAGGCTTCATCAAGTGGTTCGAAAGAGATGATTCGGCCCCGGTAACCATGATTGCGCAATTCCTCGCCAAACTCGCCAACATTGGCCCCGACATCAAGGACAACGTTGACTCCGCTGTTTTCTATCAGCCTGATCCGCCTGGCCACGGGGTGGCGGTTGGGTTGGTAACGTCTCAGTTCGATGCCGAACTTCCTGAGCCAAATTACAATTCTGTGTTTTAGGGTCATGGGTTTGGAAATTATTCTTTCGGGCCGGCATCCACCGCATACCACACCACGGCCACCCACTCCCTCAAATACAGCGAACTGGCCAGCAATTCCCTTTCCCGCGGTATCCATTTGGCCACTCCCTCCACCGGGGGGATGCGGACCGGCGCCCCCATGAATTCGATGTTCTTGAACTGCTTCCGGAACACGCTGCGCACCCGCCGCAGGTGCCAGTCGGAGGAGACGACGCCGATCGGGGTGTCCGGGTCGATGTCGTCAAACTCGAGGATCTGGGTCACGTGTTCCCGGGTATTGGTCGACATCGGCTCGATGAGGATCCGCTTTTCCGGGACCCCGAGGCTCATGGCGAACTGCTTCATCAGCTGACCCTGGTGGTCCTGCAGCGGATCGCCTTTACCGCTCGCCCCCTGCATGACGACTTTCGCCTTGGGAAATTTTGCGTGCCAGCGGGCCGCCGTGGCCACCCGGGAAGAGGTCCCGTCGTTGAGGACGTCGCTTTCCGGGTCGCCCGTGGTCACGTATCCCATGGCCGCCACGAGGATATACTCCGGCGCGAATTCCGGGTCGGGCTCGGCCGGGGTAAGCAGGGTCCGGTGCAGGAAGGCGCTCCCGAAGGACGTGGAAACCAGGTAGGCCAGCAACCAGCCCACGAGGTACAGCACGGCCAGGAATTTATGCCGGACGTGCCCGCCGAAGCTCTTCGAGCGAAGGAGGGCGTATATCCAGATCGCCAGGCTGATGAAGAGCAGCCAGAAAAGCGGGGAGTAAAGACAATGCAGCAGCGGTTTCATCACTTCTCTCCTTCGGATGGGCTTGTCCTGCGTAGCCCCTTGGGCGAAGCAGGATTCTTCTTCAGCGGCCCGCTCAGGACCCGCTCCGCCAGCGGCCAGAGCATCCGCGTTTTCTTCCCCCACCCCTCCATGGTGTCCAGCCGGTACTCCAGCAGCTCCCGCTCCTCCGCCGTGTGGCCGTTGGCCTTGAGCTGGCGCCGCAGCTCGGCCACCTTGTCCTGGCTCTGCTGCAGGTGCGGGATCACGTTCTCGTTGAGGATCCCGATCAGCAGCCGCCGCAGCGACATCTCCGGCTCGTAATAGGTCCTGCGGACAGACAAAGGTTCCGGGACTAAGGACAACGGTTCCGCTTCATCATCTTTCGACTTTTGTCCTTTGTCCTTTGTCTTTAGTCCGGGATAAACCGGCCGCACCGCCCCCATCCGTTGCAGGAACTTCAGTCCCTGGCTGGCCGAGCCCTTCGAGATCTGCAGCCGCTCCACGAAGTCGTCCAGGGCCAGCGGCTCCGGACTGGCAAAGCTCAGCCCGAACATCGCCCCCACGCTCTTCGGCAGGGAGAACGCCGTCGCCGCGCTGATCCCCAGCGCCACCATCGATTGCTCAAATTCCTTCATTTACGCTACCGCCCTTGGTCGCTTCCCGCCTTTTTGCCGGAAAACCAATCGGGGTATTCGTTCCTTTTCTGATCAATGGCAGGCCCATTGATGGCCCCCATTTTTCAAGCGAGTTCAGATAGTTCAAGAAAAAATGAACAACAGGCGGGGGATATCTCCACGCTTTTTAATGGCGTTACCAATTCTGCGAGTGCCAGTTGCTAGGCGTCAGGGTAATGATAGAGCGTATCCGGATCAAAATCCGCACCATTGGGCCAAACGATTGTTCCCGCGATCGGATCGAGTTCCGCCAGACGAAAATAAAATGGATCCGCTAAAGGAGAAAACAGGGGGCCCTTCAGAAGCGGCTTCAGATCAACATTTTTGGAATGCCCATCCGAAAACTCCACATGCAGGGAGCTGGGACCTGTTACGTGAAAAGCGGTGATCCTGGGTAAGGTGTGCTGCATATCTCTAGCGAAGCGGATCAATTGGAACCGGGATGCCACCCAATTGCAAACAATCCCAATCCGCCCGAATTTCCACCTGATGTATTTCAGTCCATGCAAGAACAAGCCGGACTTGTCGAGCGGGCAAATTTCCCTGTAGCAATGAAACTGGATCTATCGAAAACACTCCCGACTGGTCCTGAAAATAGGCATGGAAGTGAGGGAGATGATGTCGCTCCCCTGTTTCCATGTACATACGGATAACAATTCCATAAAACCGGCTAATTTCAGGCACCCATCCATAATCAGGGCGTTACCTGAATGCCAAAGCTGAATTACCAGTCAATAAAGACCAGTAATCAGTAACCCGAAACCTATTCCGCGAGTCCCCACCGATGGGAGAAGGGATAGTAGATGAAGATGGCGCGGCCGACAATTTCGCGCTGGGGAACGAGTCCCCACATGCGCCCGTCGGCGGAATTGGGGGAATTGTCCCCCATGGCGAAGTAGTGGCCCTCGGGAATGACCAGCGGCTGTTGGCCGTCCCAGAACGGGATCGGATACTGGCTGTTGCGGCTGGGGAAGACGTAGCCCGGGTACTGGCCCTCCTGGAGCCGGTTGCGCTCGAAGGCCTCCGCGCCGGTGTTCCATTCCCCGTTGCGCTTGAGACCCGGGGGTTCCAGCTCGAGCGTGTCGCCGGGACCGCCGACAGCCCGCTTGATGTAGTACTTGCCGCGGTTGTCGCGGTCGATCCCCTCCAGGTTGTCGGTCCGGAAGACAATCGGCTCCCCTACTTTCGGTCGCCGGAAATGGTAGGACATGCGGTCCACGAAGAGCTGGTCGCCGGTCAGGAGGTCGAAGGAAACGGCGGATTCGCCGGCCTCGACCCGGCGGCCGGTGGAGACCAGGCGATGGCCGTTGGTGGCGGTCTTGAACGTGAAATCCTCGTTCTCCATGATGGGCTCCCAGACCTGCCGGATATCAAACTCCAGGGGCAGGTCGACGGTCAGCGGGGAATTCCCGACATAAAAAGTGTAGCGCACCTTCTGGGTCGGGATGACCAGCCACTTGCGGCCGGGGACCAGCTCGCCGGAGGGATCGATGAAGAGCTCGCCGGATTCGGGTGCCTCCAGCTCGAAGTGCTGGGCCCCGAGGGTCGCCAGGCGGAAGATCCGGACCGGAAAGGACGGCCCACCCTCCTCACCGTAGACCTCGGCGGTCATGCCGTTGTAGGTCGGCCACATGGAGTTGGTGGGAATCTTGAACGGCTGCAGGAAAAAGGTCCGCACGCCGATGGCCAGGATGGCGGCAAAGAGCAGCATCTCGGCATTGTCGGCGATCCAGTTGCGCGGGTAAAAGTAGCCGCCGGTCTTCTTCATGACCGGATCCATCTCCTTTTCCATGGCCCGGAACTGGTCCACCGTCGTCTCCTTCCCCTTGACCAGGGCCCGCATTTTGTCGATGACCCGGCGCAGGGCGCTGACATCCTCCTCCGGCAGGATATCCCGCCGGTAGTCGTAGATCTTCTGGGCCAGCTGGAGCCGCTCCACGGCGGCCTTGCGGGTCTTCTTCAAGGGATTGGAATTAAAAATCATGGGACTAAGGACTAAGGACTAAGGACAAAGGACTAAGGACGAAAGACAAAAGACTAATGACGAAGGTGTTCATTGAAGACTCATGAAAATACCTTAGTCCTTTGTCCTTCGGCCTTAGTCCCTACCGTTGCGTATTCTTGAGGATATCGACGAAGGCCTCCTGGGGAATGGCCACCTTGCCGACCTGTTTCATGCGCTTCTTCCCCTCCTTCTGCTTTTCGAGCAGTTTGCGCTTACGGGTAATGTCCCCTCCGTAGCACTTGGCGGTGACGTCCTTGCGCAGGGCGCCGAGGGTCTCGCGGGCCACCACCTTGCCGCCCACGGCCGCCTGGATGGCCACCTTGAAGAGCTGGCGCGGGAGGATTTCCCGCAGCTTCTCGCAAAGCTGGCGCCCCTTGGCCTCCGCCTTGTCAACGTGGACAATGCTGGAAAAGGCGTCGATCGGCTCCTGGTTGACGAGGATGTCCAGACGGACCAGCTTGCTCTGCTGGTATTCGGAAAGCTCGTAGTCCATGGAGCCGTAGCCCTTGGTAATGCTTTTCAGCCGGTCGTTGAAATCGACCAGGATCTCGTTCAGGGGCAGGTGGGCCTCCATCATGACCCGGGTCGTGTCGAGGGTTTCGGTGTGGTCCACGTAGCCGCGCTTCTCCGTTACCAAAGCCAGGATGTCGCCGATGGCGGTTGAGGGGATGTGCAGGGTGGCGCGGATGGTCGGCTCGGTAATGGACTCGATCTCCGAGGGATCCGGCAGGTTGACGGGGTTGTGGACCTCGATCTCCGCCCCGTCGCTCTTCTTGACCTGGTAGACCACGCTGGGATAGGTGGAAATGATGTCCAGGTCGTACTCCCGGCGCAGGCGCTCGGTGACGATCTCCATGTGCAGCAGGCCGAGGAAGCCGCAGCGGAAGCCGAACCCGAGGGCCACCGAGGTTTCCGCCGTGTAGACCAGGGCCGCGTCGTTGAGCTGCAGCTTGGCCATGCTGGCCTTGAGCTTCTCGTAATCGTTGGTATCGATCGGATAAATACCGGAAAAGACCATCGGGCGCACCTCCTGGTAGCCCGGCAGCATCTCCCTGGCCGGGTCGCGGGCCAGGGTGATGGTGTCCCCGATCTTGATCTCGGAAACCTCCTTGATGTTGGTCACGACGTACCCCACGGCGCCGGCGTCCAGCTGGTCGACCGGTTTCATCCCGGGGGAGAAAATGCCCACCTCCTTGACCTCGGCCTTGGCCCCGTCGCTCATCATGACAATGCTGTCCCCCCGCTTGAGCGAACCGGAGAAGAGCCGCACGTAGCAGATGACCCCTTTGTAGGCGTCGTAGACACAGTCGAAAATAAGCGTCCGGACCTCCGGGACATCGCCCCAGCGCGGGGACGGCACCCGCTTGATGATGGCCTGGATGATTTCCGGGACGCCGATCCCCGACTTTCCGCTGGCGTGGATGGCCTCCTCCGCCGGAATGGCCAGGATATCCTCCAGCTGGTGCTCGACGGTCGGGATGTCGGCCCCCGGCAGGTCGATCTTGTTGATGACCGGGATGATCTCCATTCCCTGGTCGATGGCCAGGTGGGCGTTGGCCACCGTCTGGGCCTCGATCCCCTGGGCGGCGTCGACCAGAAGCAAAGCCCCTTCGCAGGCGGCCAGGCTCCGGGAGACCTCGTAGGAGAAATCCACGTGCCCGGGCGTGTCGATCAGGTTGAAGGTATAGTCCGTCCCGTCCGTGTCCTTGTACTTCAGGGTCACCGGGTGGCTCTTGATCGTGATCCCCCGCTCCCGCTCCAGGTCCATGGAATCGAGCAGCTGGTCCTGCATTTCCCGTTCGGTCACGGTCTGGGTGGCTTCCAGCAGACGGTCGCTCAGCGTCGTCTTCCCATGGTCGATATGGGCGATAATGCAGAAGTTGCGGATTCGGTTCAGGCTCATGCGATACTTATCTGACTACGGATAACGCGAATCTCGCGGATCTAATCAAACAAAATGCCTTTTGATGATCCGCGACATCCGCGACATCGGTAGTTTCAAATTCAGCCGATGTCGGCCAGCTCGGCGATGGAGGTCACCTTCAGGCTGCGGTCGGTCCGGCGGGCCAGTCCGGCCAGCACCGCCCCCGGTCCGCATTCGTAGAATTCAGTGATCCCCAGGGCCGCCGCCTCCTTCAGGCAGTCCTCCCAGAGGACGCTGGAAACGACCTGTCCGGCCAGGGCCGTGCGGATTTCGTCGGGGGTCTTCACCGCCTTGCCGGTGGTGTTGCTGAGGACGGTCAGCTTCGGGGCCTGGATCTCCACCCCGGCGAGGAACTTTTCAAACTCGACCCGGGCCGGTTCCATCAGGCGGCTGTGGTAGGCCCCCGCCACCTTCAGGGGCACCACCATCTTGAAGGTCCCGGCCGCCTTGGCCGCCTCGACCGCCTGCCCCACCTTGGCC
>CAJXMX010000082.1 GCA_913056355.1 uncultured Opitutales bacterium | reverse complement strand
CAGCCTGGTCGAACTGCTGGCTGCGGAAACCAATTCGGGAAGGATTCACATCCTTTCCTGGAGTGCGGGAGCCCGGGTGGCCACCCGGGCAATTGAACTTCTCAGGGAGCGCTACCCCGGGGAATCCGCCGAGAGTTTGCGCAAACGCTTTCGGCTGGGCACCGTCTATTTTGCCGCCGGCGATATACCCGACCGTGAATTTGTCGCCGCAGCCCCGGTCCTCGACAGCCTCGTGGAACGGATGATCATCACCCAAACCGATAACGACAAGGCCCTGAGCTCCGGCAGCAGGTTCATGAGCGGAGGCATGCGAATCGGCCAAAAGGGCAACGATTTGAATCCTGAAGAGCTCGAGGTCCTGTTTTCCCTCAAGCGGCTCGAGGTGGTCGACGTTTCCGTTGGGACCGAAGACAGGGGCTTCGATATCATCGGGCACCGCTACTGGTTCGATCACCCATGGGCGAGCACGGACGTGCTACTCTCCATCGGCACCGACCTGGAGCCACCGGAGCGAGGACTCCTGCCTGGGGATAAGCCGATGCTCTGGTATCTGCCCAACGACTACCCCGAGCGCCTGCGCCACCTGCCTCCACCCACCGAGTTCCGTCGCTGGAGCCGCTGAGTCAGGAATGAAAAAAAGGCGCCCCGGTGAAGGGACGCCTTTTTCATTGTCCTGCAATTACCCGTTCTCCGCCTGGAAGAGGTGCACGTCACGCTGCGGGAAGGGAATGACCACGCCCGCCTGGTCGAAGGCCTCCTTGATCCGCCGGGTCAGGCGCAGCTTGGTCGGCCACCATTCGGCCCGCGGAATCCACGCCCACACGATGAGGTCCACCGAGCTGTCGTTGAGCTTCACCACCTCGACCATCGAGGCCGGGTCATCGAGGACGTATTCCTCCTCGTCGAGGACCCCCTTGACCACGTCGATGGCCTTTCCGATGTCATCCGCATAGGAGATTCCAAAGGTCTCGTTGAAGCGGCGGACGTCGTCATGCGTCTGGCTGAAGTTAATGAGAATGTCTCCCCAGAGCTTGCTGTTGGGGATAAAGGCCTTGGGCCCATCCGGTTCGTGGGCCCGGGTCACCATGAGGCCGATCTCGTCAATCAGGTAGACGGAATCGCCCACCTTGACCGCTTCCTCGTTCCTGAAGGGCTTCAGGATCAGGATCATGACCCCGGCCGCGACATTGGAGAGGGTCCCCTGCAAGGCCAGGCCCACCGCCAGGCCTGCCGCGCCGAGGGCGGCCAGGATGCTCGCGGTGGCCACGCCGAACTGGTTCAGGGTGGCAGTCAGGGTAAACAGGAGGACGGCGATGAAGGCGATCTGGGCAAAGAGATAACCCACCGTGTCGTCGATTGTCTCCGACTTTTTGGCGATCTTCTTGATCCACCTCCGGATCCAGCGGGCGACCATGTAGCCGGCGACCAGGGTGATGATCGCCCCCACGACCCGCAATCCGTACAACTGTAATGCTTCTTGAATTTGGGTTGTATCCATAACCCACCCTCCCCAACAGGATGCGTGCCAATTATCCGGAGGAGCGGCGGGAGCGTAAAAAGGGCGCCCCGGTGAAGGGGCGCCCTGGGAAGGATCACACGGACTTGAATCCGGTCAGGGATTGACGCGGATCTCGTCCGATTCCGGATCGGTGGAATTCTTGTAGAGGAGAAGAATCCCGCTCTGGCCACCGGAAGCGGCTTCGCCGCCGGGGACCGCCTGGACCGACAGTTTGCCCTTGGCCAGGGGAGGAACACTCACGCCGTAACCGGCGAAGTACCTCGGTGTGCCGAAGGTGTAGGGTCCCGTCTCCACCACATCCGAGACGATGCCGCTGAAGTAGTTGTCGTAGGCATAGACCGTCATGTTGGCCACCGTATCTCCCGCGCTGAGGCCGAGTACCGAAAGCGGGAAGGTCAGGATCAGCTTGCCGGAATCGAGCTGGGCCTGGGTGTAGAAGTAGGCGCTGTAAGGCCCGCCAGCCGGTCCCACGAAGACGACATTCTGCCCGGTGGCGGCAAAGCCGCTCAACTCGGCATTGTAGACTATGGCGTCCGTTGCTCCGTCGCCGTCGTAATCCAGCTCTACCTGGAATCCTCCGGGATAATTCGGGTGGGCCCGGCGTCCATAGGTCGCGATGGCGATCTGGGCGACGTTGGTCCCCAGGAGACGGGCTCCCACGCTCTTGAGGTCGACAACCGCGTAGTTGTCCCCGGGTCCGGGAATGAGCTGCTTCGGGATTTGCCCGCTGCTGCCGAGCAGGGAGAAGAACTCGACTTCCCCGTCACTGACCGAGGACTGGTTCTCAACCATGAAGTCCGCGGCACCGTCGACCAGGTAGACCGAGGAACCATTGACCTTGATGGAGGCCGCCCGCTGCGGGAGGACCTGCCAGGGCAGGGAAACGGTATCCTGATCGTCTGCAATGACGAGGTATCCATCGAATTCGTTATACGCCAGGAGCGGACCATTGCCTCCGTTTGCCCCGGCCAGGTCGAAGTACCACGGGGGAAGCAGCGATCCATCGATGTCCATGCGCACCTGGAAGGTGGCGCTGGAGTTCCCCTTCACCTTGACGGTGGCGGGCGCCTTCACGACCACGGCTCCGCTGGCCTCATCGTCGGCATAGCGGAAGGTCGGGGTGATGGAATAGATGCGGTCGACATCGGCGTAGTTGGTCACGCGAACGGTCTTTGAGAGCGTCTGCTGTTTGATGACCGGAGTGAAGCCGAAGGACAGGCTGACCGCATAGGCGGTGGCCTTCTTGTCGTCCTTCATCCCCTGCATGGTCTTGATGGCCTTGATGGCGCCGCTGTCCTTCTCGTCATCCTCAGCCCAGGCCGCGGTGAGCGAAGTGAGGGCCTGGTCGACCCGCACTTCACCGCCGCCGATCCGGGTGATCGGGGCCAGTTCCCCGGGAAGGAGGACGGGATTGGTGTAGATTTCCGTCTCCGCGGTGTTCATGAGCAGCGCCTTGACTTCACCGGGCGTCCTGGCCGGATCCGCCTGGAGGAGAAGGGCGGCCGAACCGGCGACCATCGGGGTGGCGCCGGAAGTCCCGCTGAAGGGTGATTCCCCGTCGCCGGTGCCGGCGATTGCCGAGACGGAGGCACCGGGCGCGCCGATATCCGGCTTGATGGCGTTGAAGCTGACACTGGGGCCACGGGCGGAAGAGGCGACCATGCTGCCCGCAAGGGAAAGACCCCCGGCGGGATCAACCGTCACGTTCACGGTTTCGCCTGCAGCGAGGGCATCCTTGATGCGCGCTCCGTCAGCCGTGGAAATCATCATCACGGGGGGCAACGGGAAGGGAGCCGTCCCGCCCATGCCGACCGGATCACCGGAATTGTTGACAATGATCACCAGCACCGCTCCGGCATTGGCGGCGTTCACCGCCTTGCTGACAAATGTTACCGCTCCGCGGTCGATCAGGGCTACCTTGCCGGCGAAGTATCCGGGGGGAAAGGGACTGTCCCCGAGGGGATTTGTCGTGTCGTAGGCGACATCGCCCGTCACCGCCGCCGTCACTGGCGCCCAGTCGGCAACGGTGGTATTGTAAATCGTGCCGGAAATGGCAGCAGGCGTGTTGATCTCAAGTCCGGTCGCGCTGGCGCTGGGGACCTGGGTCTGGGCCACGCTGATCACTTCCGGGGTCGCGGCCGGGGAACTGGTGATGTAGGGACGGTCACCACTGTTGCCCGATGCGGCAACCACGACCACCCCAAGGCGGACCGCGTTGCGCGAGGCCAGGCTGAGGTCGTCCTCGATTTGTCCGTAGGAGGAGCCGAGGGACATGTTGACCACATCCACGGCATCCGAAAGGTCGCCGTCGCCATCCGGGTCAACCGCGAATTCCATGCCGAGGAGGAGCGCGACACCGTTGCAGGAGGTGGAGATGGCACTGCAGACCTTGAGGGCATAGAGCTGGGCTCCGGGTGCAACGCCCTTGTGCAGTCCGTCGCTGCTGAGACCGGCAATGATGTCGGCAACATGGCTGCCGTGGCCGCCATAGTCGATCGGGTCCGGATCTTCCGAGCGTTCACCGTTGGTGGGCCAGGCTTCACCGACAAAGTCGTAACCGCCTATAACCTTGTCCGTGGGAAAGAGGCCATCGAGGGTTTCGTTGCGCGGGTCACCGGGCGCGACGCCGTAGGCGGCTTCATAGGCTGCCAGCGTTCCTTCGCCGCCAAGGTTCCGGTGGGTGTAGTCGATGCCCGAATCGAGCACCGCCACGGTCACTCCGGAACCGTCGACCCCCGCCGCCTGGGCAGCGGCGGCACCGATGTAAAGGACGGTATCGTCGAGATCCAGTTCATAGGAACCCACCGGACGCACCGAGACCACCCCGGGCAGACTGGCCAGATCCTGCACGCGCTCCGGATCGATGCTGACGATCACAGCGTTGAGGACCTTCGTCAACCGCGCCACTTCGTGCCCTCCAAGGGCCTCGATCGAGGGGAGCAGGGCCTGCTGGTTCCGGGTCAGCGCGGCCGCATGGGACCGCTGGACCCGGCTGGAGAGCATTTTGCCGCTCCTGAGGGCGTCTTTCTCGTTAATTTCCGAGACGGAAAGCCCATCCAGGCGGACCACCACCTCGATTTCGCCCGCGGAATTGGGCAGGAACGGCGCATTTTCACCGTCCGCGACCGCCGGGGATTCGAGCCTGAGATGCTCCACCGAGGGGCTACCGTCAAGGGCCTGGGAATTTTGCCAGGCGAGGGCAAAAACAAGAGTCACTATCGCACAGAGAGATTTTAGTTTCATGATAGCAGGGTTCAGAGTTGAATTAGGTCCGTTCCGGAAACGGCGCAAAATATACCGTGCGCGATACCGGATTGGAGTTAGTTGAGAGTGAGTATCGGAGGGCTGTCCTACCCAATAGCCAGTTTTAGCTGAAAAATGAATAAAACTCCCCACTGGCACGGTCAAGCGCCGAGCTTCGGATGGCGGGTGTTTTTGGCCTTGCGGATCAAGGTATTAGAGGACCTGGCACAAGGGATGACGCTGGGATAAGCATTTGTATTGGGAGGGACGGGGAACGCGACAGAGCTTGAGCTTGAGCTTGGGGTGTCGAGAGATTAAAGAGGGGAGTCATGAGCGAATACGACCCTGCACCCACTTCCACCAACGACCGGTTGTGGATTGTCCTCTGCCATCTTTCCCTGGTCCTGGGCTTTGCCCTCATCTTCCCGTTGATCGTCTACCTGGTGACCAAAAAGGATGTCGGTTCGCCGATTCCGGAACACGCCAAGGAGGCGCTCAACTTCCACATCTCGCTCTTCATCTACTGCGCCATCAGCGGGATCCTGTGCGTCATCTTCATCGGCTTCCTGATGCTCTTCGCGATCGGGATTGCCAGCGTGATCCTGTCCATCGTGGCGGCGGTCAAGGCCAGCAACGACGAGGCCTACCAGTACCCTATGACCCTGCGGCTGGTGAAATGAGACCGGTGAACGACTGGAAGCCAGACATGCGGAGCGCCCTCAGGAAAGGCATTCCGCTGCTCGGCCTGCTGGCCGCGGCCGGGACGCTTCCGGCGCAGTTCCTTGAGGAATTCAATGCGGGGGACGCGGGCGCCGGTTCGACCCCGCCCGGCTGGACCTGTGCCACCGGCGACGGACAGGCCGGGATGGATTTCGTGGAAAATGACGGCTACGCGACGATCCATGTCGATGCGACGGGGGACCGGCAGGGCATCTGGTGGGCGCTGATCCGCCGGCCGGTGCCCGGGCTGGACATGGAGCGGCTGGTCCGGCCGGGCTACGAACTGCGGGCGGAGGCGCGGATCCGGGTCAGCCACGCTCCGCGACGGGTCAACCTGCACTTCAACCACCAGCGGACCACGGATTACCATTCCCACCTGATGGAGTTCGACATTCCGGAGGCGGACACCTGGCACACCATCAGCATGACCACCCGGAATTTCGAGGTCCGGGCCGACGACCAGGTCAACGCCCAGCTCGCCCTTATGGACTGGGGACAGGATCGGTACACCGTCGATATCGATTATTTCAAGGTGGATGTGGTGCCGGCGGCGATGGTGGAAAAGGATCTGGGCCATCCCCTCCCCTACCATCCGCCGATTCCCGATCCGGCCAGCTTCGCGCACCGGCTCACGGCCGCCCAGGACGGCGTGGTCGACCGGCAGTTCCCGGACCTGAATTTCGGCGACTGGGCGTCCATCGGGGAGGACGGACCGGTGCCGGTGCTGGCGGTCAGCGGGACCCAGCTGACGATCCTGCGCTGGGAGCCGGGAGAATTCCGCGGACGCCGGGTCGCGGGGCCGGGGCTGCTGGTCCTGGGGACCCGGTCCCTGCAGCGCTCGCCGCGGTATGCCAAGGATTTCGGGATGGTCCGGGTGAAGGAGATCCTGGGCGGCGACCCGGACTGGGAGGCGGATTCGGTCACCATGAATTCACTGCTTTCCGGGGCGGAACTGAACGCCGTGATCAACTCCCAGATGGTCATCGATTACCCGGTCACCGCGGACCCGGACGGAAAAAGTTATTTCGTCATCAACGAGCAGGTCATGAACCGCCTCCTCAGCGGGGAGACCAGGGGCCTGGCCATTTTCCCGCTGGGCGCCGTCAACGCGGCCTTCCACACCGGCGGGGCGGACGATGCCGGACTGCGGCCGGCGCTGCTCTTCAATTTGCAGTAAGTTGTAAAAGCTCCGGGAGGCTTCCCGGATGCTGGACAGTAACAACGGCCCGGCCTAACTTCCGCCCCAGTGATCTTGGCGGTGACAGGCAACCTGACCCTGTGGTCCCTTCTTCTGATACCCTGCTTTTTCTGGGGCGCTTACCATTACTACAAGGACCGGGCCAAGCCGGAGCCGGTCGGGATGCTGGCCCTGGCCATCATGCTGGGCTACGCCTCGGCCTACCTCGGGCTCTTCCTGTACGATGCGCTGGAAGCGGCCGGGCTGCGCTATGAGATCGGGATGCTGACCGGAGCCGACCCGGCCGGTCTTTTCCGCTACTGTGTCCTGGTCATCGGTCCGGTGGAGGAGCTGGTCAAGTTCCTCCCCTTTGTCCTCCTTCTGGCCCGGACCCGGCACTTCGACGAGGAGATCGACGGAATCATCTACGCCGCATTCGTGGCCCTCGGTTTCGCCCTGCACGAGAACCGCTTCTACCTGGGCTTCATGGAGGGCGGGCCGGCTGTCGTCAGGGCCTTCATCTCGCCGATCATCCACGCCCTCTTCGCCTCCATCTGGGGTTACGCCTACGGCTTTGCCGGACGATTCCGGATCCCCCGCCGGCTGACCATCGCCCTCGGGCTGGCCGCCTCGATGTTTCTGCACGGACTTTACGACTACTACGCCTTCGCCATCTCCAGCCACGGCGCCATCTGTCCGCCCCTGATCATCCTGACAATCTGGATCTGGCGCATGTATACAATACGTCGCTACAACCGGGACCTGGCCAAGGCGATTGCCAAGGGCTGAAGCCGTGGCTCCAGTGCCTCCAATTCAAATGGATCAGACTGACGGGAGAGGTTTATGAGTGAAGACCTGTGCCGGGGCAGGATTACCCCGGCGGGAGGGAGAATGAGGCGCAGCCCCGCTAGGGTCAATCATTTATTATAAGTAAAACCTATAGTATTAATTAATTATGCTTAACCCGCCGCGGCTTATTAGCGCAAACACAGTCTCCAAGCCTGCGATTGGGGCGAAAAAAAACCCTTCGGAGCGGCTCCGAAGGGTGTATGGAAAGGTGATGAATGGCTGAAGGATCAGCACTGGTCATCAATTTCGGCCCCGCAGTTGGTCTTGACCGAATTGATGCCGGTTTCCATGGCGGCCGCTGAGGCGTACATGCCGCTTTTGCCGATGACATTGCCATTGGCCGCCTTGAGGACAAAATAGGGCGATCCGTCCTTGGCCTCGAGACGTTCGTACCGTTCTTCCAAGCTGCCGTTGGTCCGGACGGACTCGATGCCGGTCAGGGCGGCGGGCTTGGCGGTATAGGTCTGGCTGGTGAGGATGATCTCACCGTTGGCGGCCTTCAGATTGAACATGAACTTTTCGTCTGAAGCTTTCTTCAGTTGGAACTTGGCGGACATAATGATCCTTGGTTGGAGTTAAACATGACAAAGAAAGAGGGGGGAAAGTACCCATATGCCATGGTCCGGAGTCAGTCAACCCGGCGGTGAAAAATTGCCTCCGCAACCGGAATGCGCGCCCCGACGACGACCGGTGCCTGGCCGGTGAAGTGCGGTGAGCCGGGACTTCCCGGAGCTCACTTCGGCAGGTACACCCAGCCGCCGTCTTCAGTGACGTTTTGCGCCTGGCAATAAACCCAGTTGTCCATGGTCAGGGACCAGGCCCAGGGATCATTCTGCACCCAGAGCCAGCCCAGCCAGCTCCCGGTATCGACGTATCCGCCCTCGATCGGCCAGAGTCCCCACATCGGCACCGAACCATCGATGGGATAGAGGCTGGTCACCCGGAATCCGCGCTGGGAGAAGCGCCCTCCGCCACCGGATAAGATTGTCCGGTTTGAGGTGGCTCCGGTAAAAACGGGATTGTCGAAGAAGGATCCTCCGGAGGCCAGGATCCTGCCCTGCGGATTGCTCTCGGGGATGGTGTCGTTCCATTCGTCCATATTTCCCGCCATGTCGAAAGCGCCATACGGCGATATGGCGAGGGTGTAGGCACCGACATCCGTGGGGAATCCGAAGAGGTTTCCCAACTGGACGACACTGTTCATATTGGCGCTGTTGGAGCTGTCGCTGTTCGGCAGGGTCCAGGCCGGCTCGAGGTTGCTGCGGGTCGGATAGAGCCAGTAACCGGTCTCCGGGCCTTCCGGTCCCGGTTCGTAATAGGCCGCCTTGTACCACTCGTTCTCGCTGGCGACTGCGACTCCGCCATTCGCCCAGCCCGCCGCGTCGCGGACGGCTCCGGTATTAATGGTTCCATTCGGATTCGTCAGCTGATAGCTGCCGGAATTGATGTCCCCGTTCCCCTGGCCGTTGGTCAGCCAGTTGCAAAAGGCCATGGCCTGCCAGAGCGAGACGAAATTCACCGGCTTGTTGGCCATTCCCTCCTTGACCACATAGGAGTAGACCCCATCGGTCTCGTTGCTGATGATGCCCCCTCTTGGCATGGATCCCATCTCGAAAGAGTGCAGCCAGGCGTTGGTCCGGGTGGTTGCTGCCGCGTTTAAAAAGGCGGCATACTCGGCATTTGTCACTTCATACTTCCCAATGTAATAATCATAGGGAACCGGCCCCCGCCTTTCCTGCTCGAGATCCCCGTCATCGGGATTGGACGGGTTGTTCGCACCCCCGACAAAGACGGTCTCGATGACGATGTTGGCAGGGGCCATCAAGGCCCCGGAAACGAGCGGGAAGACGAGGAAAAGCAGACGGTGTGCGGCGTTCATGATGCGGTGGTTGAGAGAATTGAGAGAAGAAATCAAACTAATGGCAGCCATAAGCTGCCCTGACAGCAGGTTGCCGCTCCCACAGCCAGGGGTCAAGCCTATAGGGCCGGGCCTGGATCCGGAGTCTACCCGGCCGTGACGGACTGAGCGCGGCGCACCGGCATCTCCCCTTCAGGGGCAAAGATCCGCACCCAAGGCAACTCAGTCGCGACGGTCCTCGCGCGTAAACGCGCAACTCCAAGTCGTCGGATACTTGAATTCAGGTAGTCTGCCGGCTTGGCCGCTCGGCCGGGAAAGCGCCATTCTGGACCCATGCTCTCCACCGTCCATTCCGGCGCCCTGATGGGGATCGAGGCCTGGCCGGTGACGGTCGAGGTCACCACCGGCGAGTGCGGGGAGCCGAATCCGGTCGTGGTGGGCATGGCCAGCACGGCGGTCAAGGAGAGCAAGGACCGGGTCTGGGCGGCGATCGCGAATTCCCAATACACGCTGCCGGTCAAGCGGACGGTGATCAACCTGGCGCCCGGGCATTTGCGGAAGGAGGGGGCGCTGTATGACCTGCCAATCGCGCTGGGTGTCCTGCAGGCCACGGACCAGATCCATCCGCAGCGGCTGGAGGAATTCCTGGTGGCCGGCGAGCTGAGCCTGTCCGGCGAGCTGCGTCCGGTGAAAGGGGGCCTGGCCATGGGGGTCTGTGCCCGCGACGAGGGGAAGAAGGGTCTGCTTCTGCCGCCCAAGACCGCCGCCGAGGCGGCCCTGATCTCCGGGCTGGAGGTCTACGAAATGGAGAGCATGGACGCCGCCTGCGCCTTTCTGGAGGGACGCCACGCCTTCAAGCCGGTGGTCAACCGGTTCAACGGGGAGGCCCTGACGGTGCCCGGAGACGGCACCGACTTTTCCGACGTCAAGGGCCAGCACGCGGTGCGACGGGCGGTCGAGGTGGCCGCGGCCGGAGCGCATAATTTACTGATGCTGGGACCGCCTGGCTCGGGTAAGTCGATGATGGCCAAGCGTATCCCGACCATCCTGCCTTCCCTCAAAGAACACGAGTACCTCGACATCCTGCGCATCTACTCCGCCTCCGGAAAGACCCTCAACGGCGAGGCGGTGACGGCCGCCCGCCCCTTCCGCAGTCCCCACCACACCATTTCCGATGTCGGGCTGATTGGGGGAGGAATGATTCCCGGACCGGGGGAAATTTCCCTGGCCCACCACGGGGTGCTGTTTCTCGACGAGCTGCCGGAGTTCAAGCGGGGGGTCCTGGAAGTGATGCGCCAGCCGTTGGAGGACGGGCAAGTGACCATCGCCCGCAGCGCCGGACGGATCACCCTGCCGGCGGCCTTCATGCTGGTCACGGCCATGAACCCCTGCCCTTGTGGGTATCTTGGTGATCCGCGCCATGCCTGCAGCTGTTCGGCGATGCAGATCCAGCGCTACCGCTCGCGGATCAGCGGGCCACTGCTGGACCGGATCGACATCCACGTCGAGGCGCCAGCCCTCAGCATCGAGGAACTGCGGCAGAAGGAGCCGGGGGAGGCCTCCATGGCCATCCGCGACCGCGTGGCAACCGCCCGGGACCGCCAGCTTCACCGCTTCGTGGACAGCCCGCCTGGTATCCCCCGCGTCAATGCCGCCATGGGACATGCCCAGATCCGCCGCGCCTGCGCCCTGACCCAGGAGCAGGGGGACCTCCTCCAGCAAGCCATGAAGCGCCTCAAGCTCTCCGCCCGGGCGTATGACCGGATCCTAAAGGTCTCCCGCACCATCGCCGACCTGGAAGGTAGCGAGAAAATCGCGACACCCCACCTCATGGAGGCCATCCAGTACCGTGCGCTGGACCGGGACGGGACGTCTTGAAATCCCCCGCCTCAGCACCGTGGCCTCCTCGCCCGATGGGCTCGGTCGACCACGTCTAAGGTATGTCGGCGCCAAGCGCCTCGCAGGAAAACTGCGGCTTCAGTCGCAAAGCGCGTCGCCTGGGAGTCGCGGCTTCAGCCGCGAGGACCGTGGACCGGGTCTTCGCCCGTAAGCGGGCGACTCCAAGGGAATCGCGATACTCCACGGGAAACGGGACACCTTCCGTATTGCCTAAAATGGAACAATCTGGGTTATTGGCAGCGGCTGAAACCACCCGATTGAATTTCCGTGCGCCTCCATGCAATTTCCCTCTATATCCCGCCGAGCATTCCTCCTCACGCTGGTCCTGGTGGCATCCGTGATCCGCATAATCTACCTGGTCGAAATCCTCTCCGGGCCCTGTGCGGTCACACATCGAAATACAGAGACCGACATGGATTTTTTCTACCATGGAGCAGAGGTGATCTCGGGTGGTGACTGGCTGGTCGATCAGGAACTGCATCCTTACAAGGATTGGAACAGGGTAATCAGTGATAAATTACTCCCGGAGGATCCTGGTCCTGAAGGCCTTCATGCTATGGATGCAGGCGAAACTGCCGAGGCCGCAGGAATTGCCCTCTGGAATCGATGGTACGGGGGCAAGACTTACCATCAGGAACCCCTTTATACATACTTCCTGGCGGTCATCTTCGCATTGGCTGGACCGGAGCTATGGCTTGTATTCGCAATTCAATCCCTCTGCGGCGTTATTTGCATACTCCTGGTCTACGACATATCCAGAAGGCTGTTTTCCGAGGCCACCGCCCGCGTGGCTGCGGTTCTTGCTCTTTTCTACGGGCCAATGCTGTTTTATGAGGCGGTCCTGCTGAGAGCTGCCTTCATTTGCCTGACGAGCCTGCTTCTGGTCTGGCTAATGATTCTGGCCAGGAAGGAAGACAGATCCTGGCTGTGGCTGGCTTTAGGCGGAAGCTGCGGGACGGCAATCCTGCTGAAATCAATGTTCCTCCTCTATCCGGCAGGACTGGCGGTCTATTACGTGATCAAGACGCCTCCACGGTCCTGGAAAACCCGGGCAAACGCCATTGCCTGGGGAATGCTTGGTTTCACCGTCGCACTGATTCCACTGGTTACCAGGAATCTCATCGTCGGCGCCCCTCCCCTCAGCACCAACGGGGTCACCCCGATTACACTTTTGGTCCCTAATATTCCGGGTAATTCGGTAACCGAGTATGATCCGTTGGGTGGAAATACTCCGGAATTGATCGCCAAGGCGGATGGGGATCTTGTCTCCACCATCGGCCAGATCCTCGCCATAAATTCTCCGCTTGGCTTGATTGAAAAAGCAGCTGAAAAGGCGGAAGCAATTTTCCATTGGTTTGAGTATCCCAACAACACCAGTTTCTACTTATACAAACTGTATTCACAGGTCCTGGACCTGATGCCAATTTCGACAAGAATTATTCTGGCACTGGCCTTGGCGGGGCTGTTCTTGTCCTTCAAGCGAATGGATAATAATGCCCCGCTGTTAATCATGATCTGCCTTCACTTCGCAGTCATGTTGCTGGCCTGGGTATCATCGAGATTGCGGGTACCCTTAGTGGTCTGCTCAATTCCATTGGCAGCCTTAGCGCTTGTCTGGATAACTGAAAACCTGAAATCCAGACGGTTCAAGGGACCCGGTCTGGCATTCATCCTCATCCTTACATTCTTCTGGTATATGGGACGGGAGATTCCCGCCAGCATGACGCCTGTCCGGCCGGTGGATTCATTGACCACTTGGCTGTATTTCTATTTGCCAGAATTGGAAGATGCAGGTTTGCGGAATTCGAAAGAAAAGGAGCTGGCCCTCTGGAACAGGTTTTATTCCACGCAACCTGAGCGAATTACAGAGATGATTTTGGATCCCGTTCCACGAAACGAAAAGGAACAGAAATTGGCGGAAATCTATTCCCGTGCGGGTGCCAAGTATGCCAATGAACTTTTTCAACAAGGAGATATCGATTCCGGTTCGCAATTCTGGGCGGAGAGCCAGATGCTTCAGCAAGCAGCCAGTTCCGGAGGAGATTTGCGGCCATGAACGAAACGAGTGTCGCCTGAGAGTCGCGGCTTAAGCCGCGAAGATCATCGCCGGAAGTACCGGGTCTTCGCGCGTAAACGCGCTACTCCGGGGCGACTGGGCACTGCAAGAGTGACGCGAGAGATCCCTAGTGCCGCAGGCCCCAGACCACCCTGGCGTCCCGGATGAGTTTCTTCAGGACATCGGGGGTGATGGCCTGCTTGGGGTCGTCGCCGATGCCGGAGATGGGGTTGACGTGGGTCTCGATGATGAGGCCGTCGGCGCCGTAGGCGATGGCGGCGAGGGAGCAAGCGGGGACGAACTTGGAGCGTCCGACGGAGTGCGACGGGTCGTCCACGACAGGGGCCCAGGACTTGTCCTTGAGGAGAGGGGTGATGCTCTCGTCGGGATGGTTGCGGTAGCCGTCGAGGGCGGGCATGGTGCCGCGGGGACAGAAAATGACGTTGGGATTGCCGTTGGAGACGATGTACTCGGCGGCGGAAATGAATTCATCAACCGGGCCCATGTGTCGGCCGCGCTTGAGGAGGACCGGCGTGCCGAGCTCGGCGGTACGTTGGCCAATTTCGGCCAGGAGGGTATAGTTGAGGGCGTTGCGGGTGCCGATCTGGAGCATGTCGACCTTGGCCTCGAGGGCCACGTTGAGCTGGGTTTCGTCCATGACCTCGGCGATGACCGGCAGGCCGGTGACCTGGCGGGCCTCGAGCAGGACTTCCATGGTCCGGGCGCTCCCCTGGTAGCTGTGCGGGGAGGTGCGCGGCTTCCAGACACCGCCACGGATAACATGGGCCCCCGCCTCCTTGACGGCGGCGGCCGTCTCCAGGAAGGCCCCGGGATTCTGCGGATCGATGGTGCAGTGTCCGGCGATGAAGAAGGGTTCCTTGCCGACCTCGACCCCGCCGATGACGATCCGGTGGTGGGCCAGGTCGGAGCGGGCGTCCATCAATTTATAAACCGACTCCATGCGGTCCACCCGGTCAACGTAGTCCAGCCCGAGCAGGCGGTTGACCATGGTCTCGCTTCGCTCATCCCCGATGATGGCGTAGATGTTGCGGTGGGCCCCGTAGATGACCTGGATCTTGCAGCCGAAATCCCCGACAACGGCTTCCACTTCAGCCAGTTGCTGTTCGGTAAGGGTTGGTGCCTTGGAAATAATCATAAGGAAGCTGTTTAGCTCCCCAAACTACTGCAGGGCAACGGCAAAAGCCTCCGGAAGCGGGCTTTCCACGGAAAAGGCCACAGTCCGGTGCCCGACCCGGACCTTGAGCGATGTTTTCCAGCTGTGCAGGAAGAGCCGGCCAAGGCCGGTTTTCTGGCGGAAATCGCGGTTGAAGGAAAAGTCGCCGTAGGTGGCGTCGCCTATAATGGGCAGGCGCCGGTGGGCGCACTGGACCCGCAGCTGGTGGGTCCGCCCGGTCTTCGGATGCAGGGAGACGAGGGACCGCGCGGGCGGGCCGCTTCCCCGGTCCAGCAGCTCCAGCGAGGTCTCGGCGTTGGGCCGGCCGGGAATGACCGCCGTACGGAGGGTCCCCTTGCGCTTAACCACCTTGAGGCAGTCCCGCCAACGGTCCTTGCGGCGCGGCGGGAATCCACGGATCACCGCGGCATAGGTCTTTTCCACGGTGTGCCGGGCGAAGGCCTCCTTGACGGCCCGGGCCAGCTCGGCGTT